>NZ_JAURWM010000153.1 GCF_030654915.1 Phenylobacterium sp.
CTTCGGCGTCATCGCCACTCCCCTCGTCCAGCCGGGACCCACCCCGTCCAAGGCCGGATCAAACCTGCATGATCTCTTGTTCTTTGGTTTTCAAGGCTTCGTCGACGCGCTTGATCAACTCATCGGTAAACTTCTGAACCTCGGTTTCCATCCGCCGCTGTTCGTCCTGAGTGATCGTGCTGTCCTTCTCGGCCTTCTTCAGGTCGTCGTTCGCGTCACGTCGAACGTTGCGGATCGCGATTTTCTGCTGCTCGGCATACTTCGCCGCGATCTTCGCCAAGTCCCTGCGGCGCTCCTCGGTCAGCGGCGGAACCGGCACGCGCAGGCTCTGGCCGTCCACGACCGGGTTCAGGCCAAGGCCGGCGTTCCGAATCGCCTTTTCGATCGGGGTCACCATCGCGCGATCCCAGATGCTGACGCTGATCGAGCGCGGCTCCGGCACGCTCACTGAGGCGACGGTGTTGATCGGCACCGACGAGCCGTAGGCGTCAACCATGACCTGGTCGAGCAAGCCAGCCGTAGCGCGGCCGGTGCGCAGGCTCGCGAACTCGTCCTTGAGGGCGCTGAAGGCCTTTTCCATGCGGTCCTTGTATCGAGCCAGGACCGGCTTTTCCGCAGCAGCCATAGGAGCTTCTCCCGTATTTCTAGTGTGTCTGAGTCAGGGGTTAGGCGATTGTAGTGAAGACGCCCTGCCCCTTCAGTACCTTGAGGAAATTACCCCGTTCGCGGATCGAAAACACGACGATCGGGGTCTTGTTGTCACGCATCAGAGCGATGGCCGAAGCGTCCATGACCCGCAGGTCCTTGGCCAGCACTTCCTGATAGCTTAGCGATTCGTAGCGTTGAGCGCTCGGATCCTTCTTCGGATCGGCTGTATAGACCCCGTCCACGCTGGTGCCCTTGAAGAGCGCGTCGCAGCCCATTTCAGCGGTGCGCAACGCGGCGGGCGTGTCCGTGGTGAAGAACGGCGCGCCCAGGCCGGCGGCGAAGATCACCACCCGGCCCTTTTCGAGGTGACGCAGCGCCCGGCGGCGGATGTAAGGCTCGCACACCGCCTCCATGGGGATCGCCGACTGCACCCGGGTATAGACGCCCACCTTCTCCAGCGCGCCCTGCAGGGCCAGCGCGTTCATCACCGTGGCCAGCATGCCCATATAGTCGGCGTTGGCTCGGTCCATGCCCTTCCCGGCCAGCGAGACGCCGCGGAAGATGTTCCCGCCGCCGATCACCAGGCAGAGCTCGATGCCGTACTCGATGACTTCCTTGATGTCCTCGGCGACGGCTTCGATGGTTTTGGTGTCGATGCCGAACAGCGCGTCGCCCATCAGGACCTCGCCCGACATCTTCAAGAGGATCTTCTTGTAGCGGGGCTGAGTGTCGGGCATCGGCGGCATCCGTCGAGAATCTGGGCTGTACTACATAAACCAAGGGCGCCGTGTGCGTAACACACGGCGCCCTTGGGGCACTCAATTTGGGCTAAATCAGCCCTGGCCGGTCATCGACGCCACTTCGGCGGCGAAATCGTCGACCTTCTTTTCCACGCCTTCACCCAGGGCGAAGCGCACGAACGCCTTCACGGTCACCGGCGAGCCGGTTTCCTTGGCGGTTTCGGCGATCAGTTGCTCGATGGTCTGATCCGGGTTCATGACGAAGGGTTGCTTCAGCAGCACCACTTCTTCCTGCCACTTGCGGATCCGGCCTTCGATCATCTTCTCGACGACGCCGATCGGCTTGCCCGATTCAAGCGCTTGGTCGGTCAGGAACTTCTTTTCCTTCTCGACGGCGGCCGGGTCGAGGTCGCCCTCGTTCAGCGCCAGCGGCGGGGTCGGGGTGCCGGCCACGTGCAGAGCGATCTTGCGGCCGACTTCCTTCAGGATCGCCTGGTCGCCAGCGCCTTCAAGAGCCACCAGCACGCCCAGACGGCCGACGCCTTCGCCCTGCGCGTTGTGCAGGTAAAGGGAGACGGCGCCTTCGCTCACCGACAGGCGAGCCGAGCGACGCAGACGCATGTTCTCGCCGATGGTCGCGATCAGGTTGGTGATCACGTCGCTGACGACTTCGCCCTTGGCCGTCTTGGCCGCGGTGATGGCGTCGACGCCTTCGATTTCCAGCCCGACAAGCGCGAAATCGCGCGCGGCGTTCTGGAAGGTCTCGTTCTTCGACACGAAGTCGGTTTCGGCGTTCAGCTCGACCAGCACGCCGGTCTTGCCGTCGTCGCTCAGCTTGCCGGCCACGAGGCCTTCAGCGGCCGCGCGGTCAGACTTCTTGGCGGCCTTGGACAGGCCCTTGGTGCGCAGCCAATCGACGGATGCTTCCAGATCGCCGTTGTTTTCCTGCAAGGCCTTCTTGCAGTCCATCATGCCGGCGCCGGACTTCTCGCGCAGGTCCTTGACCTGTGCAGCGGTGATTTCCGCCATAGTCAGCTCCTTCTAGTCGGAATGGTTTGACCGGACCCCAGATGGGGCCCGGCCATGATCGCTTAACGTCAACCCATACGACGCCGAAGCGTCTCAGGCTTAGGCTTGGTCGGCGGCCGGAGCTTCGGCGGCCGGAGCCTCCGAGGCGGCTTCGGCAGCTTGGGGCTCCGGCGTGAGCTCTCGCGCCAGGGTCGGCTCGATCGGCGCAACCGAAGCGCCCAGATCCACGCCCGAGGCCGATTGGCCGGCGGCGAGACCATCGAGGACCGAGTCGGCCATCAGGTCGCAATAGAGCTGAATGGCGCGCGCGGCGTCATCGTTGCCCGGGATCGGATAGGTGATGCCGTCCGGGTTGCAGTTGGTGTCGAGGATCGCGATCACCGGGATGTTCAGCTTGCGGGCCTCTTGGATCGCAATCGACTCCTTGTTGGTGTCGATCACGAACATCAGGTCCGGAATACCGCCCATGTCCTTGATGCCGCCGAGGCTCAGCTCGAGCTTGTCGCGCTCGCGCGTCATCTGCAGCAGTTCCTTCTTGGAACGGCCTTGACCTTCGCCTTCGAGCAAGCCTTCCAGCTCGCGCAGACGTTGGATCGAGCCCGACACGGTGCGCCAGTTGGTGAGCGTGCCGCCCAGCCAACGGTGGTTCACATAATATTGGGCGCTGCGCTTGGCGGCGATGGCGACCGGCTCGGAAGCCTGGCGCTTGGTGCCCACGAACAGCACGCGACCGCCGCCGGCGGCGACTTCGCGCACCTTGACGAGGGCTTGGTGCAGCAGCGGGATCGACTGCGACAGGTCAATGATGTGGATGTTCGACCGCGAGCCGAAGATGTAGCGGTCCATCTTCGGGTTCCAGCGGTGCGTCTGGTGACCAAAGTGAGCGCCAGCTTCCAGGAGCTGACGCATGGAGAATTCGGGAAGCGCCATAGGCTTAATAGTCCTTTTTCCGGTTAACCTCCGCAGGCAAACCCTCCTGATGGAGGACCGGAATGGATACGAGCGGGATTTCTCCCCGCGCGTCGCCAAACGCCTACGTGTGGAATGAGGCGGGCAAATAGGCGTTGGCGGCGCGAAATGCAAGCCTTGCCCTGATCAAACCCGGCCCACGACTTGCAGAGCTTGGGCCTATAGTTCACTCTCAGGTGGTTGGGGAGCCAAAATGACACCTATCATAGTGCTCGGCATAGGGCTTACGGTCATGGCCGGCGGGCTCCTTAAGCCATCGCCAGGGACGTTCGGCCAGCCGGGCGGCAACATGCGCCCGGCGCCGAGCTACACTTCGCCTCCGCCCGTGCGCTATACGCCGCCCCCGGCCTATTCGGCGCCGCGTCCGCCCCCCACAGTTGGCCCAGATCGATTCCGGCCTTACCAACCTAAGTCGGTCTATTCGGGCCGTGGCGGGGTCAATGGCTATCCGAGCGCGCCCAAACCGCCGGGCTACATCAGCCCCTACGGCAACTAGCGCGCCCTATTGGTGGACGGCTTCGAGCCGGTAGCCGTCGGGATCGGTGACGAAGGCGGCGTAATAGGCGTCGCCATAGTCCGGCCGCGGCCCCGGCGCGCCGCGATCGGTCCCACCGTGATCAATCGCCGCCGTATGGAACGCGTCGACCGCGTCGCGATCTGGCGCGTCGAAAGCCAGGTGAAATCCCGGGCCGGGCGCATGCGCCCCGGGATGGGGAAACAGGTTGAGCTTCTCGCCCCCGCCGGGCGGTCCGAAGCCCAGACCGTCTGGACTGTCCCACAGCCTGACCCAGCCAAGCGACGACAGCACGGCGTCATAGAACACCCCGGCGCGGCGCAGATCCCGCACGCCGAAGGACAAGTGCCCCAGCATCGTCCTAGAGATCCTCGACGAAGGAAACTCCGGGCGAGGTCTTCAACGCGCCGCGCACCGCGCCGTCGAGCGTGAACCGGCCCGGCAGCTTCATCTCCACCTCGCGTCCGCCCTCGATGGCGGCCACCAGGATAATCTCTCCGCCGCGCGGATTGGCGACGCCGAGTCGCTTCTTGATCGCCTCGATCTCGGTGCTGCGCGGAACGAGGTGGACCTTCAGGGCCGCCACCGCGTTCTCAATCGCCTTGTCGACCGGCTCGCAGTCATCGCCGAAGAACCGCACCTCGCCGTCACGCGCCTTGGCGCGGACCTTCAACGAGACCGCCATCCCCGGCTCGAGCATGTCGCGGCACTTGCGCAGCGACTCCGGGGGGAACAGGACTTCGTACTCCCCGGTGGGATCCGACAGGGTGACGAACGCAAACTTCTCGCCGCTCGACTGCGACGCCCGCTCCTGCTTACGGCGCACCACGCCGGCCATACGGAAGGCCTCGGCCCCCGCCTCGGCCTTCGGGATCACCTCGGCCAGCAGGTCGGTCCGGCGACGGCGAAGCGCTTCAACCATATCGTCCAGTGGGTGGCCCGACAGATAGAACCCGACCGCCGCCAGCTCCTCGTCCAGCCGCTGGACCGGGGTCCAGGGGTCGCACTTGGGCATCTTCTTCCGCTGCGCCTCGACCTGGAAATCACCGGCCGCGAAGAAGTCCTGCTGGTCGGAGTTTCGCTGCGCGGCGACCGACTGCCCGTAGGAGACCAGGAAGTCGGCGGCGGCGAAGACTTGCGCGCGATTGGGATGGATGGTGTCAAACGCCCCGGCTCGCGCCAGGGTCTCGAAAGCGCGTTTGTTGACTTGCTTCGGGTCCACCCTCTCGACGAAATCGAAGATGTCCTTGAACGGTCCACCCTCATTACGGACCTCGACCACGTGCTCCATGGCCTGTAGGCCGACGTTGCGGATGCCGCCCAGGGCATAGAGCACCTCGCCGTTCTCCACATCGAAGTCGGCGCTGGATCGGTTCACGTCTGGGCTGCGAATCTTCACCTTGAAGCGCTTGGCGTCCTGGTAGAAGACCGCCAGCTTGTCGGTGTTGGAGAGATCGAGGCTCATCGAGGCCGCGAAGAACTCCACCGGAGCGTTCGCCTTCAGCCAAGCCGTTTGGTACGACACATAGGCGTAGGCGGCCGCATGGCTCTTGTTGAAGCCATAGCCCGCGAACTTGTCGACGAGGTCGAAGATCGAACCGGCCTGTTCGGCGGGCACGCCCTTCTCGGAGGCGCCGGAGACGAAACGGGCCCGCTGTAGGTCCATCTCCTCTTTCTTCTTCTTGCCCATCGCGCGACGCAGAAGGTCGGCTTCGCCGAGCGAGTAGCCCGCCAGGATCTGGGCGATCTGCATCACCTGTTCCTGGTAGACGATGATCCCGTAGGTCTCCTTCAGCACCGGCTCCAGGCTCGGGTGCAGATAGTCGATCTCGCGACGGCCGAACTTGCAGTCAATAAAGGCCGGGATGTTGTCCATCGGGCCTGGCCGATAGAGCGAGACGACCGCGGTGACGTCTTCGATGGATCCGGGACGCAGCTGGCGCAGGGTGTCGCGCATCCCCTGCCCTTCAAGCTGGAACACCCCGACAGTCCCGCCGCTGGACATCACTTCATAGGCCGGTGCGTCATCGAGCGGCAGAACCGCGAAGTCCACGACCTCGCCGCGCCGCTTGATGAACTTCAGCGCGCGGTCGATGACCGTCAGGGTCTTCAACCCCAGGAAGTCGAACTTCACCAGCCCGGCGCTTTCGACCCACTTCATGTTGAACTGGGTCGCCGGCAGCTCCGAGCGCGGATCGCGATAGAGCGGCGTCAGTTCGGTCAGCGGCCGGTCGCTGATCACCACGCCGGCGGCGTGGGTCGAGGCGTTCCGATAAAGGCCTTCCAACTGCAAGGCGACGTCGAGCAGTTGCGAAACCGCCTCGTCGTCTTTCTTGGCCTGTTTCAGACGCGGCTCGATCTCGATGGCCTTGGCCAGGGTCACCGGATTGGCCGGGTTGGCTGGCACCATCTTGGCCAGGCGATCGACCAGGCCGAGCGGCAGTTGCAGCACCCGTCCGACGTCGCGCAGCACGGCGCGGGCCTGCAACGTACCGAAGGTGATGATCTGCGCCACCCGGTCGCGGCCGTAGTGCTGCTGAACGTACGAGATCACCTCTTCCCGCCGCTCCTGGCAGAAGTCGATATCGAAGTCGGGCATCGAGACCCGTTCGGGGTTCAGGAACCGCTCGAACAGCAGGCCATAGCGCAAGGGGTCGAGATCGGTGATGGTCAGCGAATAAGCGACCAGCGAACCAGCCCCTGAACCCCGGCCGGGACCGACCGGAATGTCGTGATCCTTCGCCCACTTGATGAAGTCCGACACGATCAGGAAGTAGCCGGGGAAGCCCATCTTGCTGATGACCCCGATCTCGCGCTCAAGCCGCGCCTCGTAGTCCTCGGGCGGGAAGGCGCTAGCTTGGCCTCGCGCGATACGCGCCTTGAGGCCCTCGCGCGCCTGATAGGCCAGTTCGTCGGCTTCGGAACGTCCGCCGTCGGTGTCGAAGCGCGGCAGGATAGGGTCGCGCTTCTTGACCATGAAGGCGCAGCGCCGAGCGATGTCGAGGGTGTTGTCGCAGGCCTCGGGCAGGTCAGCGAACAGCGCGCGCATGTCGGCGGCCGGCTTGAACCAATGCTCCGGCGTCACCCGTCGGCGCTCGTCCTGCATGATGAAGGCGCCGTCGGCGATGCACAGCAGCGCCTCGTGGGCGGCGTACATTTCCTTCTTGGCGAAATAGATGTCGTTAGTGGCGACCAGCGGCACGTCGTGATCATAGGCGAAGGCGACCAGTTCGCCCTCGGCCGCAGCCTGAGCCGGCAGGCCGTGGCGCTGAAGCTCGATATAGAAGCGATCGCCGAACACGCGCGCCATCTCGGCGAGCGCCGCCTGGCCTTCTGGAACCTTGCCCGCCGCCAGCAGCGGATCGACGGGACCATCGACCCCGCCAGAGAGCAGGATCAGACCCTCGTTATGCTCGACCACCTTCTGCCAGGGGACGGACACGTCCTCGCTGCCGTCGGCCTCGAGATAGCAGTGCGAGGAGAGCACGCTGAGATTGAGATAGCCCTGCTCGCTCTGGGCCAGCAGCACAATGGTCGGG
Source organism: Phenylobacterium sp. (assembly GCF_030654915.1). GTDB lineage: Bacteria > Pseudomonadota > Alphaproteobacteria > Caulobacterales > Caulobacteraceae > Phenylobacterium. Next base: position 7,440 of record NZ_JAURWM010000153.1, read on the forward strand.
ATCTTGGCCCAACGCTCGGTCTGGCCGGCGCCGATTCCCGTGACCGGCAAGGCGCAGCCTACGATCGGCTGGACCCCTGCATCCTTGCTGTAGACGGAAAATTCCAGCGCGCCGAACAGATTGGCTCGGTCCACCAAGGCCACCGCCGGCATCCCTGCCGCCGCCGCCAAACTGCTGACCTTGTCGGCCTTGATCGCGCCTTCCAGCAGCGAATAGGCGGAGCGGACCCGCAGGTGGACGAAGCCGTCGTTCACCGCATCGCTCACCGCCAAACCTCCGTCGCTAGGCCGCCAGCTGAGCGACCATACACATCATCCACACAAAGCCGGCGACCGACATAAAGGCCAGCGATTCCCGAGCTAGACGAACCATGATCAGCACTCTCTTGTGGAAGTTCTTGGTTCGTTCTTATTCTTGTTTTGTTCTCATCCGTCAAGCAGTCTTGTGGATAATTATGAGGACGGATGGGCGAGCCTCGGCAGGCCCTCACTCAACCCCAGAGAGGAAAGAAGCGCGCAGTGACGAATGCGGCGTGCGAGCGCTAGGCGCCTAAAGCGTCTGCGGCTCCAGATGCCCGTCCTTCAAGGCCACGACCCGGTCCATGTGCCGGGCAAGCTCCAGGTTGTGGGTGGCGACCAGCGCCGCCACGCCCTGGCTGCGGGCCAGCTCGTAGAGACTTTCGAACACCGCCGCCGACGTGTGGGGGTCGAGGTTGCCAGTCGGCTCGTCGGCCAGCAGCAGGCGGGGCGAGTTGGCGAGCGCGCGGGCTATCGCGACCCGCTGTTGTTCTCCGCCCGACATCTGGGCCGGTTGGTGATCGACCCGTTCGGCCAGGCCAAGGCTCGACAACAACTCATCGGCCCGCGCCCGCGCGGCCTTGCGCGAGCGGCCCGCGATCATCTGCGGCAGGGCGACATTGTCCAGGGCGGTGAACTCGGCCAGCAGATGGTGGGCCTGATAGACGAAGCCGATCGTGGCGAGCCGCACCCGCGTTCGCTGGCGGTCGCTAAGGTCGGAGCAGTCCCGCCCCTGGATGACGATCTGGCCGGCGTCCGGATGCTCCAACAGCCCCGCGGCGTGCAGCAGCGAGGACTTGCCCGAGCCCGAGGGTCCGATCAGCCCGACGATCTCGCCCGGCTTCACATCCAGGTCGACGCCGTTGAGGACGGTGAGCGTCTTGTCGCCGCTCTTGTAGGTTCGGGTCAGACCTCGAATGGTGAGGACGGGATCACTCATAGCGAAGCGCCTCCACAGGATCGAGACGCGAGGCGCGCCAAGCTGGCGGCAAGGTCGCCAGGAACGACATGGTCAGGGCCCAGAAGGTGATCACCCCGACCTCCTGCCAGTCGATCTTCGCGGGGATGCGGGTGAGGAAATAGATGTCGGAGTTGAAGACCTCCGCGCCGGTCACGAACTCCACGAACTGCTGAATTTCACCGATGAAGATGCAGAACAGCGAGCCGATCAGCAGACCGGCCAGGGTGCCCAGCACGCCGACCGACGCGCCCGCCATGAAGAAGATCCGCAGGATCGAGCCCTGCCCCGCCCCCATGGTGCGCAAGATCGCGATGTCTCGGCCCTTGTTCTTCACCAGCATGACCAGGCCCGAGATGATGTTCATGGCGGCGATCGCCACCAGCATCATCAGGATCAGCCGCATCACGTTACGCTCGACCTTCAGCGCGCCCCAATAGGCCGAGTTCTTCTCGGTCCAGTCGGTCAGCAGCGCGCCGGGCCCGGCGACCCGCGCCACGTCGGCCTTCATCGCGATCGCCTTGTCTGGGTCGAGCAGCTTGATCTCGAGATAGTCGACGCCGGTGTCACGGCCGAAGAAGAGCTGGGCCTGTTCCAGCGGCATGTAAATGAAGGCTTGGTCGTATTCGCTCATCCCGACCGTGAAGGTCCCGGCGATGGTGTAGGTTTTGCGCAGCGGCGTCGCGCCAAACGCGGTGGCCCCGCCGGTCGGCGAAACCAGGCTGAGTTCGTCGCCGGGACCAACGCCCAGGGTCTGAGCCAGCCGGTCCCCGACCATGATCATCTCGCCGCCGTACTCGCCCTCGCCAAAGCCCGCCATGGTCCCGCGGGTGATATTGCCGGAAACGATCTTGGTGGCCTTCAGGTCCGCTGGTGTGATGCCGCGCACGATAGCGCCGCTGATCTGACCGTTGCCCAGGGCCATGGCCTGGGCCTCGATCACGGGCGTAACCTGGATCACGCCTGGGAGATCGGCGATCTTCTTCACCACTAGGTCTCGGTCGGGCGAGTTCAGGACGCCGCCGGCGACATAGAGGTGACCGCTGAAGCCGAGTATCCGCGACAGCAGCTCGGCCCGGAAGCCGTTCATCACGCTCATCACAATGATCAGAACCGCCACGGCCAGCATGATGCCGATGAAAGAAATCACCGAGATCAGCGCCACGCCGCCCTGGCTGCGCTTGGCGCGCAGGTAGCGCGCGGCCACCGAGCGTTCCCATTGGCCGAAGGGAGGCGCCCGTCCGGACGCCCCATTAGTCGCCTGTACACTCACGCGGGGACCACCCCGGCGGCGAGCGACTTCAGAAGTTTTGGAAAGCGCATTTGGTAGGAAGAGCCCCGGTGAGCTGCTTGAACGGTCCTGATAGCCGTTGGTTCGCGAGCTTTGCAATGAAGCGGAGCGAAAAGAAGGCCGCCCGCGCCAGCGGCCGGCCCTCAAGCTCTACGAAAACTCCCGCCCGAGCGCCTAGCGCCAGCTGCGCGGCACGTCCGGGAAGTGGATCAGCTCAAAGTGCAGCACCAAGGCCAGGATCACCCACAGCACGCTGGCGACGATCGTGGTCGTGATGAACTTGCGCTTCAGCTTGGGATCGACGGGCGCGCCCGGATCACCGCCATCGCCCCGGTCGATGCCAGCCTCGGCATGACTAGTGACGCCCAGCGGCAGGACCGAGAACAGCACGGTCCACCAAATGGTGAAGTAGATCGCGATCCCAGTGAAAACCGTCATCAGTGCGCTTCCTTAGGGGTTTCCATCAACTCGACGAGGACACCGCCCATGTTCTTCGGGTGGACGAAGATCACTGGCGTGCCGTGCGCGCCGATCCTCGGTTCGCCCGTGCCTAGCACGCTCGCGCCCTTAGCCCGCATGTCATCGCGCGCGGCGATGATGTCAGCCACCTCGAAACAGACGTGGTGTTGCCCGCCGGCCGGGTTCTTCGCAAGGAAGCCGATGAGCGGCGAATCGTCACCCAGCGGCTCGATCAGCTCGATCTGGCTGTTGGGCAGATCCACGAAACAGACATAGACGCCCTGCTCGGGCATCGCCTTGGTTTCGCTGATGGAGGTGGCGCCCAGCACGTCGCGATACAGCTTCACGGACTCGGCGATGGAGGGGGTCGCAACCCCGACATGGTTCAGTCTGCCAATCATGACCCAGGTATAGACCTCTCCATCGCACGGCGCGAGATCACGTAACGGCGCCCTGCCCTAGACCCGCAATACCGTCGTCTCGACCACGGGACGGCGGCCCCAGACCCGTTGGCTCGCCTTCTTGACGGCGCGCGACAGGGCGGTCTCGACCTCGCTGTCGATCTCGCGCTGGTCGCCCTTCAGACGGCCGAAAGCCTGCTCGGCCTCGCCGGCCAGATCGTCCAGCACCTCGTCCATCGGATAGTCGTCGTCGGCCGGCAGGCCAAGCGCCCGGATCAACGGCCCCGAGACGATCTTGCCGCGTCCGTCGAGCACGACCGACACCGCCAGCACGCCGTTGAAGGCCGCGTGGCGGCGCTCGCGCAGCGCGTCGCCGTTCTCAGGTGTCAGGACCCCGGCGTCGACATAGATCCGGCCAGCCGGAACCTCGTCGATGATCTCCGCGCGGCCCGGGGCCAGCCGGACCATGTCGCCGTTGCGCGGCGCGACGGTCTGCGGGACCTGCAGGTCCCTTGCGAAGGCGGCGTGTTCCAGCAGGTGGCGGCGCTCACCGTGGGTCGGCACCGCGATCTGCGGCCGCGCCCAACGGTACATCTGCTCAAGCTCGCCGCGGCACGGGTGCCCAGAGACGTGAATCCCCGGATGATCGCGCTCGGTGTAGAGGCGCACGCCTCGGTCGGCGAGGCGGTTCTGCAGATTGCGGATCGGGATCTCGTTGCCCGGGATCACCCGCGAGGAGAACACGCAGGAATCGCCCGCGCCCAGCTTCACATGTTGATGGGTCCCGTCGGCGATCCGCGACAAGGCGGCGCGCGCCTCGCCCTGGCTGCCGGTACACAGGAACAGCACTTCGTTGTCGGCCGCCGCGCCGGCCTGCTGGTCGGTCAGGAATTCCTTGATGCCCACGAACAGGCCGACGGACTTCGCCGCCGCCGCCATCCGGTGCATCGAGCGCCCCACCAGGCAGACCCGGCGCCCCGCCGACTCGGCGGCGCGGATCACGCTGTCCATCCGCGCGACGTTCGAGGCGAAACAGGCCACCGCGACCTTGCCGCGCAGGCCTGAGATCAGGTCCGCCAGCGCGTCACGCACATCGGCTTCCGAAC
>NZ_JAURWM010000179.1 GCF_030654915.1 Phenylobacterium sp.
GAGAACAGCGAGAACCTGGGCTTCGCGGGCGCCGGGAACCAGGGCGCGAGGCTTGCGCGCGGCCGCTGGTACGTGCTGCTCAATCCCGACGCCTTCGCGCAGCCGAACTGGCTGGAGGAGCTGGCCGGCGCGGCCGCGCGCTATCCGCAGCTGCTCTCCTTCACCTCACGCCAGTTGATGGATGAGGACCCTGGGCTGCTAGACGGGCTGGGCGACGTGATGTCCGGCTACGGCATCCCCTATCGGGGCGGCTATCTGTCGCGTGACCCCGGCGACACGCCGGAAGGCGAGGTGTTCTCCCCCTGCGGCGCGGCGATGATGATCGACCGGGCGCTGTTCCTGAAGCTCGGCGGGTTCGACGAGTTCTTCTTCTGCTATTCGGAAGACGTCGATCTCGGCTACCGACTGCAGCTCTCCGGCGAGCCGACCCTGCTGGTTCCCAGCGCGGTGATCCGTCACGTGGGCTCGGCCTCGAGCGGCGGACGCAAGTCGGAGTTCGCGGTGTTCCACGGCACCCGAAACCGCTTCTACGTGGTCTACAAGGACACCCCGGCGATCCTGCTGCCCATCGTCGTGCCGCTGCATCTGATGGGCGTGGTCTATATCTCCAGCCGCCGCGAGAACCGGCCCCACGCCCATATCGTCTGGCGGGCGTTCAAGGAGTCTCTGAAGGGCCTGCCGACCATCCTGAAAAGCCGGCGCGCGGTTCAGACCGCCCGCCGCGCTAGCGCCTGGGAGATCGCCAAGGCGATGACCTGGAACCCGCGCGACCTGACCGGCCGCCGGCCGGTCATTCGCCCTTTGCGGCCCAGTCGATCAACCGCGCCATGAACGCCCCGCCGCGCTCCATCTGAGTGCGCTCGACATATTCGTCGGGCTGGTGGGCCTGGTCGATTGAGCCAGGGCCGCAGATGACGGTCGAGAAGCCGGCCTCCTGGAACTGCCCCGCCTCGGCGGCGTAGGGCACGACACGCGGCGGACCGTTGTCGCCGGCCAGGCGGCGCGCGAACGCCTCGGCCGCGCCGTCCTTTTCCGGCGACAGACCTGGCGTACCGGACCGACGCACGATCTTGGCCCCCGCCACTGGGAACAACGCCTTCAGCCTGGCGTCCAGCGCCTCAACCTCAGCGAAGAACGGCGCCAGGATCTGCATCGGGTCCTGCCCCGGCGCGCCGCGCAGGTCGAACTGGAAGGCGCACTCGCGGGCCAGGATGTTGCCGGCCGTTCCGCCATGGACGACGCCGATGGTCAGGGTCGTGTGCTTGGGCAGGAAGGGCGAGGCCGGATCGGCCTCATGCTCCAACCGCTCAGCCAGATCCGACAATGAAGCCATCAGCTTCACCGCCTCCATGATCGCCGAAACGCCCAGATGGGTCTGGCTGGAATGGGCTTCCTTGCCGTTGACCGTCACCTTGAAGGTCGAGATGCCTTTATGGCCGGAGACCGCCACCATGTCGGTCGGTTCGCCCACCACCACCAGGGCCGGGCGGGGCAGTTCGGAGCCGATGACGGCGATCATGTCCGGCGCGCCCAGGCAGCCGATCTCCTCATCATAGGAGAAGGCCAGGTGGACCGGTTTCTTCGGGCGCGACGCCACCAGGCCAGGCACGGCCGCCAGCGACAGGGCCAGGAACCCCTTCATGTCGCAGGTCCCGCGACCATAGATCCGCCCGTCGTCCTTCGGCGTCAGCTTGAAGGGATCGGTGCTCCAGGCCTGGCCGTCGACCGGCACCACATCGGTATGACCCGACAGCACCACCCCGCCCTCGACGTTCGGGCCGATGGTCGCCAGCAGGTTCGACTTGGTCCCGTCGTGGTTTGGCACCCGGCGATGGACGACGCCGTGACGATCCAGATAGGTCTCCACCCACTCGATCAGGGCCAGGTTGGAGAGCCGCGAGGTGGTGTCGAAGGCCACCAGGGTTTCGAGGATCTCTAGCGCGCGCGGGGTGAGGGCTTCTGAAGTCGGCATAAGCCGACCCTAGACCTCGCCTCGACCCAACTCCAAGTCAGGAAGGCTGAAAGCTTGACGGATTAGTCAGGAACGCGCCCTAGACGGGCGCCATGATCCTGACCCTCTCCTGCCCCGACCAACCCGGCATCGTCGCCCGCGTCTCCGCCTTCCTGTTCGAGCGGGGGGCCAACATCCTCGACGCCCAGCAGTATGACGACCAGGAGACCGGCAAGTTCTTCATGCGGGTGGTGTTCGACGCCCAGGGCGCGGACCTCGACCTGCTGCGCGGCGACTTCGAAACCCTGGCGAAAAGCTTCTCCATGAGTTGGAGCCTGCGAGACCCGAAGGTGAAGCGGAAGGTGATGATTCTGGCCAGCCAGCAGGACCACTGCCTGGCCGACCTGCTCTATCGCTGGCGACGGGGCGAACTGCCGATGGAGATCTCCGCGGTGGTGTCGAACCACCCGAAGGAGACCTACGCCAATCTCGACATCTCCGACGTGCCCTTCCACCACCTGCCGGTGACACGCGACACCAAGGTCGAGCAGGAAGCGGCCATCTGGCGGCTGATCCAGGACACCCAGACCGAGCTGGTGGTCCTCGCCCGCTACATGCAGGTGCTGTCCAACGACCTGAGCGCCAAGCTCGAAGAACGCTGCATCAACATCCACCACTCGTTCCTGCCCGGCTTCAAGGGCGCGCGGCCCTATCACCAGGCTCATGAGCGCGGCGTGAAGGTGATCGGGGCCACCGCCCACTATGTCACCGCCGCCCTCGACGAGGGTCCGATCATCGAGCAGGACGTCGAGCGCATCAGCCACCGTGACACCCCCGCCGCCCTGATCCGCAAGGGTCGCGACATCGAACGCCGCGTCCTGGCCCGCGCCGTCCGCTGGCGGCTGGAGGACCGGGTGCTGCTGAACGGCGCCAAGACCGTCGTGTTCACGGACTGACGCAGAACCAATGTCCCTCTCCCCTGGGAGAGGCTAGGTGAGGGGGCGGCCCAGCCGCTCTTCGACCTGCGCCACCGCGCTCCCCCTCACCCGACCTCTCCCCAAGGGGAGAGGAGAAGACCCTCGCCATGCCCCTCAGCGTCTTCGGCATCGTCCTCTTCGCGGCCCTGCTGCACGCGAGTTGGAACGCCATCGTCAAGGGCGCGCCCGACAAGCTGCTGACCACCATTCTGGTGGCGGCCTCGGCGGCGGCGATCTCGGCCCTGGCCCTGCCGTTCCTGGCCCAGCCGGCGCGCGAGAGCTGGCCGTTCCTCGCCGCCTCGGCGGTGTTGCAGGTCGGCTATTACCTGCTGGTCGCCCGCGCCTATCGCGGCGCGGATATGAGCCAGGCCTACCCGCTGATGCGCGGAACCGCCCCGTTGCTCGTCGCCCTGGTCAGCCGTTTCTGGCTAGGCGAGATCCTCAGTCCAACCGCCTGGGCCGGCGTCGCCCTGATCTGCGGCGGGGTGCTGAGCCTGGCGCTCGCCGGGCGCGGGACCAACGTCCAGGGCGTCCGCGCGGCCCTGCTCAACGCCGTGGTCATCGCCAGCTACACCCTGGTCGACGGGGCCGGGGTCCGCGCCTCGGGTGCGCCGGTCGCCTACACGCTCTGGCTCAACCTGCTGAGCGGCGTTCCGCTGCTAGCCTGGGTCCTGGCCGCCCGCTGGCGGACCTTCCTGCCCTACGCCCGCGCCCATCTGGGTCTCGGCGTGGTTGGCGGCTTCGGCACCCTGACGTCCTACGGCCTGGCGCTCTGGGCCATGACCCACGCCCCCGTGGCGGTGATCGCCGCGCTGCGTGAAACCTCGATCCTGTTCGCGACCGTCATCGCGGTCGTCGTGCTGAAGGAAAAGCTCAGCCCGGCCAGGGTCGCGGCGGTCTGCCTGATCGCCGCGGGAGCGGTCGTGCTGCGTTTGACGTAACCCGTCCTAAACCAATATTTACATCGTATAGTTGTGACGTCATGTGGCAGGCGGCGAGCAGCGGAACGGCACCTTGACCGACCTCGTCCTGACGATCGTCCACCCCCTGCTGATCTTCACCCTAGCTGGCATCCTGGCGGCCGAACTGGCGATGATCCGGCCTGGCCTGGCGGGCGCCGGCGAGCGCGTCGCGCGAAGTCATTGGTCATGCCGACATAGGGCGTGCCGCACGCTGCGCTGGCGAGGATGTAGATCCCGCTCACGACCTACCCCGTCGGTGGTAGCTGCATTTTCGTGACCCACTCCTCGGCGGTGAGCTCGTCGCGGCCCGCGTGGTCCAGCCTGGTCATGCGGTTGTCGTGGAAGACGATGGTCTTGCCGATGGTCGGCATGGTGGCGACCTCGACGCGAGCGCGTTCGCCGACCGTCAGATAGACAAGGTCGACGTCACCGGTGTTGACGATGCTGTGCACCACCCCGTCGGTCGGGAAACCCACATAGTCTCCGGGCCCTATCGGATGGTGAACGCCGTCCAGGACCACCTCGCCGGCGCCCTGTGTCACGAAGGCTATCTCCTCCTCGACCAGATGGGCGTGGGGGATGAAACTCTCCTTGCCGGGCGGGACGCGAACCAGATTGACGCCGAGCCGCTTCAGTCCGCTCATGTCGCCGAGCCGAACCATGCGCATCTCGGAGGCCGGATTGAACGGGTGGCGCCCGGAGGGCGCGCGCTCCCAGTCGATGTCCGCCTCGCGAATGACGTGGCGGGTCATTCAGTGCTGGCGCGGGCGCCGTCCGAGCGCGAGGCCTGGCGCCGGGCCATGCTTACCTTCTGTTCTTCCCAATAGGCGGGGCCGTCGTCGGGCTTGAACATGGTGCGCGGAGCCCCCGCCTTGGTGACCACGGCGAAGACATTGCCTTTCGGGTCATAGAGCAAGGTGTCGCCGTTCGGCCGCGTCACGCGCTGGGTTCCGGCCGGCGGGCTTTCCACGAAGGCGTGGGCCTTGCGAACGAAATCATCGAGGTTCTTCGCGCCGAACGCCTCGCCATTGCGATCAAAGGCGCGCCGAGCGTTCTCCTCGGCCGAGCCGCGACGACTGGCCGACCAGATCGGCTTGCCGTCCAGCTCACGGACCGGCTCCTGAGCCGCGTCGTTGGAGCGCGGCGACTCCGTACTGGCGAATTCACGCCGCTCAGCCGGGGTGCTCGCCTCGTCTTTCTGGGCGACCGCGGAAGGTCGCTCGCAGGCGGCGACCAGCACCAAGGCCAGCCCCATGCTCAACGCCATCTTGTACTTAGCCACGCTTTTCCTCCCTCGCCCGGCCAGGTTGTGGGAACAAATTAAGAACAGATTGTGAGATTTGTCCAGCGGCTCGGTTTGTCCTAGACCTACGGGCCTTCACAGGAGGGCTCGAAGCCTTGTCGGAAAAGCGGATTCTGCTGATCGTCGGGGGCGGGATCGCCGCCTACAAGGCCTTGGAACTGACGCGGCTGCTGCGCAAGGCGGGCGTCGGCGTGCGGCCGATCCTCACCCAAGCGGGCGCTCAGTTCGTGACCCCGCTGTCGCTGGCCGCGCTCAGCGAGGACAAGGTCTATTCCGAACTCTTCTCCCTGACCGATGAGGCCGAGATGGGCCATATCGAGCTGTCGCGCTCGGCCGACCTCGTGGTCGTGGTCCCGGCCACCGCCGACCTGATGGCCAAGGCCGCCAACGGGCATGCCAATGACCTGGCCTCCACCACTCTGCTCGCCACCGATAAGCCGGTGCTGATGGCCCCGGCGATGAACGTGCGCATGTGGGAGCACGCGGCCACGCGTCGCAACCTGGCGACCCTGAAGGGCGACGGCGTGATGTTCGTCGGACCCGACGAGGGGACCATGGCCTGCGGCGAGTTCGGCTTTGGTCGGATGGCCGAGCCGGCGGTGATTTTCGAGGCGATCATGGCCGCCCTAGCCGGCCCGGCCGCGCGGCCGCTGGCCGGCAAGCGCGCCATCGTCACGGCGGGACCGACCGCCGAACCGATCGACCCGGTGCGGCTGCTGACCAACCGTTCCAGCGGCAAGCAAGGCTTCGCCATCGCCAAGGCCCTGGCCGATCTAGGGGCCGAGGTGACGCTGGTCGCCGGGCCGGTCTTTGTCCCGACCCCGGTCGGGGTGACGCGGGTGGATGTCGAGACCGCCCGCCAGATGCTGGCCGCTTGCGAGGCGGCCTTGCCGGCCGACATCGCCGTGTGCGTGGCGGCGGTCTCTGACTGGCGGCCGCAGAACGCCGCCGGGAGCAAGATGAAGAAGGGCGCCGGTGGCCCGCCGACCATCAGCCTGATCGAGAACCCCGACATCCTGGCGACGCTGTCGCAGGCGGGCGATCGACGGCCGAAACTGGTCGTCGGCTTCGCGGCCGAGACCAACGATGTCGAGACCTACGCCCAGGCCAAGCTCGCCCGGAAGGGGTGTGACTGGATCGTCGCCAATGACGTCAGCATCGCCGGCACCATGGGCGGCGACGACAACGCCGTGGCGATTGTGAGCGCCCACGGGATCGAGCGCTGGGACCGGGTCGCCAAGACCGAGGTGGCACGCAAGCTCGCCGCGCGGATGGCCCAGGCGCTGAGCTGACCGCCGACGGCGACCTCGGCTATTTCGTCTGACTCGAGAGGTAGCTGATCACGGCGGCGCGCTGGGCGGGGTCAGGCAGGCCGACCATCATCTTGGTGCCGGGCACGACGCTGGTTGGCTTGGCCAGGTACTTGTCCAGATTGGCCGTCGTCCAGGTTAGGCCGGAAGCCTTGAGGGCTGGACTGAACGCGTAGCCTGGCACGACGGCGGCCTTGGAGCCGACGATGCCCTTCAGCGCCGGACCCATCTTGGCCGCGCCGGGCGCGATGGTGTGGCAGGTCGCGCAGCGCTGTTGGAACAGGGTTTCACCCTGGCTCGGCGCGGCGAGGGCGGCGGAGCTGGAGGCGATGCCCGTGACCAGGGCGGTCAGGGCGAGCAGATGGCGAGCTGACGTATGGGACACGGGGTTCCTCCAGATAGGCGGGAACCTTGCGTGTTCCCGGATGAAGCGCGGGTGAATGATGTCCGCATCCCGCGCCACGCGATAGCACGCCGTGCAAGTCTGTCGGCGCCGGATCCCCACATCCGCATGGTGACCGGCGGACAACCGCTGAGCGGCGTGGCATTCGCCCGACGACCGCGTTATGTCGAACCAAAGACGAGGCCGCTCTCAATGTTGATGCCCACTCCCGATCCTGGCCTGCTCGCCCGGCGGGCCGAGTTCGTCTCGGCCCTGCGTGCGATCGTGCCCGGCGAAGGGGTGATCAGCGAGGACTCGCAGCTCGCGGCCTATGAGTGCGATGGCCTGACCGCCTATCGCCAGCGCCCGATGATCGTGGTGCTGCCAGACACTGTCGATCAAGTCAGCGCGGTGTTGGCCTATTGCCACGGGCAGGGGCTGAAGGTGGTGCCGCGCGGGTCGGGGACCTCGCTGTCGGGTGGCGCGCTACCTTTGGCCGACGGGATCATCCTGGGCCTGGGGAAGTTCAACCGCATTCTTGAGGTCGACTATGAGAACCGCTGCGCGGTGGTTCAGCCGGGGGTGACGAACCTGGCCGTGACCCATGCGGTGATGGCCGAGGGCTTCTATTACGCCCCGGACCCTTCAAGCCAGATCGCCTGCTCGATCGGCGGCAATGTCGCGGAGAACGCCGGCGGCGTGCACTGCCTGAAATACGGCATGACCACCAACAACCTGCTGGGCGTCGAGCTGGTGCTGATCGACGGCACGGTGATGCGCCTGGGCGGCAAGCACCTCGACCCGGCGGCGCTCGACCTGCTCGGCGTGGTCTGCGGGTCCGAGGGTCTGCTGGGCGTCGTGACCGAGGTCACAGTTCGCATCCTGCAAGCGCCAGAGACCCAGCGCGCCCTGCTGATGGGCTTTGCCGAGGTCGAGGCGGCGGGCGCCTGCGTGGCGGCGGTGATCGCCGCAGGGATCATCCCGGCCGGCATGGAGATGATGGACCGCTTGGCGATCCAGGCGGCCGAAGCCTTCGTCAAGGTCGGCTATCCGCTGGACGTCGAGGCCCTGCTGATCATCGAACTGGACGGCCCGCCGGCTGAGGTCGACCACCTGATCGAGGTGGTCCGCGAGATCGGCGAGGGCTGCGGCGCGACCTATCTGCGGGTCTCGATGAACGAGGACGAGCGCAAGGGTTTCTGGGCCGGGCGCAAGGCGGCGTTCCCGGCGGTGGGGCGGATCTCGCCGGACTACTACTGCATGGACGGTACGATCCCGCGCGCCACCCTGCCCAAGGTGCTGCGGCGGATGAACGAACTGGCCGACGAGTGCGGCCTGCGGATCGCCAACGTCTTCCATGCCGGCGACGGCAACCTGCACCCGCTGATCCTCTACGACGCCGACAAGCCGGGCGAACTGCACCGGGCCGAGGAGCTGGGCGCGGCGATCTTGACCCTGTGCGTCGAGGTCGGCGGCGTGCTGACCGGCGAGCATGGGGTGGGGGTTGAGAAGCGTGACCTGATGGAGGTCCAATTCGGGCCGGCCGACCTCGACCAGCAACAGCGGCTGAAATGCGCCTTCGACGAGGACGGCCTGCTCAATCCCGGCAAGGTGTTTCCGAAACTCTGCCGCTGCGCCGAGCTCGGGAGGGTGCATATCCACGGCGGCAAGGTCCGCTTCCCCGAACTCGATCGGTTTTAAGCGTGACCTGGCAAGCCTTTGACGCGGCCGATGTCGCGAGCGCCGTGGCCGACGCGCTGTCGGACGGCAAGACCTTGGAACTGATCGGCGGCGGCTCGCGCCGTGCCTTCGGCCGGCCGGTGGAGGCCGACGCTGTCCTCGACCTATCGGGGGTGAGCGGAGTCGTCACCTATCAGCCGGAAGAATTGATCCTGGCCGCCGCGCCCGGCACGCCGATGGCCGAAATCCAGGCCATGTTGGCGCAGGCCGGTCAGCAACTGGCCTTCGAGCCGCCGGACTTCGGCCCGCTGTGGGGACTGCCGGCTGGCCAAGGCACCTTGGGCGGAGCGATCATGACCGGCCGGGGCGGACCTCGGCGCCTGACCGCCGGCGGGCCGCGCGACCACTGCCTTGGGGTCAAGGGCGTCAACGGTTTTGGCGAGGCCTTCGCGGCTGGCGGCCGGGTGGTGAAGAACGTCACCGGCTTTGACCTGCCCAAGCTGATCGCCGGTAGTTTCGGGACGCTGTGCGCGGCCACCGAGCTGACGGTGAAGGTGCTGCCGGCCGCCTCGGACATGGCGACCCTGGCCGTGGTGGGGCTTTCCGACGACGCGGCGATCAAGGTCATGTCTCAGGCGCTGGGTAGCTCGGCCCAGGTGTCGAGCGCGGCGCACCTGCCCGCCGACGTCGCTCGGGCCTCGCCGGCCGCCGGGATCATCGGCCAGGCGGCGGTGACTCTCCTGCGGCTTGAGGGCGTGCGGCCCTCGGTGGCGGCGCGGGTCGGGCATCTGGCCCAGGCGCTGGAGGCGGCGGGGCCGCAAATCCTGCTCGATCGCGAGGCCTCGGCGGCGATCTGGAAGGAAGTCGCCGACGCAGCTTGGTTCGCAGGCGGCGCGGACACGGTGGTCTGGAAGCTGTCGGTTCCGCCGACCCTGGGCGCGGCGATCGGCGCGCGGCTGGCCGGCGAGCTCTCAGGGCGATGCTATTACGACTGGGGCGGCGGCGGGGTCTGGCTGGAACTGCCCGGGGCGGACGACGCCCATGCCGCCCAGGTTCGCCAGGTGCTGCGCGAGATCGTCGGCGGCGACGGGCACGCGACCCTGATGCGCGCGGCCAATGCGGTGCGGGCGACGGAGGATCCCTTCCAACCCTTGGCGCCGGCCCTGGCCGCCTTGAGCGAGCGGGTGCGGGCCCAGTTCGACCCGCAGGGGATCTTCAATCCTGGCCGAATGTACGGGGGCCTCTGATGCAGACCAGCTTCACGCAACGGCAACTGACCTCGCCAGACAACGCCTCGTCGGAAAAGATCATCCGCACCTGCGTCCACTGCGGGTTTTGCACGGCGACCTGCCCGACCTATCTGCTGGCCGGGGACGAACTCGATAGTCCGAGAGGCCGCATCTACCTGATGAAGGAGATGCTGGAGAAGGGCGGCCCGCCCTCGCCGCAAACGGTCAAGCATGTGGATCGTTGCCTCTCCTGCCTGTCGTGCATGACCACCTGTCCTTCGGGGGTGAACTACATGCACCTGGTCGACCACGCTCGGGCCTATATCGAGGAGCACCACGTCCGTCCGTGGCCGGAGCGTCTGTTGCGTTCGATGCTGGCGGTGGTGCTGCCAGACCCCGCCAAGTTCCGCTGGGCGCTGCGCCTAGCCAATCTGGGCCGGCCGTTCGCGGGCCTGCTGCCGGGGCGGTTGAAGGCCATGGCCGGCATGGCGCCGCGTCATCTGCCGGCCGCCGATCGCGCCGAGACGCCGCAGGTCTTCCCCGCGCGAGGCGCTCGCCGCGCGCGGGTCGCGCTGCTGGCCGGTTGCGCCCAGCCGGTGCTGGCGCCGGAGATCAACGGGGCGGCGATCAACCTGTTGAACCGGCTGGGGGTCGAGGTCGTCACGGCCCGAGGCGGCGGTTGTTGCGGAGCCCTGTCGCATCATCTGGGCAAGACCGATCGCTCGCACGCCCAGGCCAAGGCCAACATCACCGCCTGGCGGGCGCAGATGGCGGCCGGTGAACTGGACGCGATCATGATCACGGCCTCCGGTTGCGGGACGACCGTGAAGGACTACGGCTTCATGTTCCGCGACGACCCGGTCTGGGCCGGACCGGCGGCGGCGGTCTCGGCGATCGCCAAGGATGTGAGCGAGGTCTTGGCGGGCTTGGACAGCGGCCCGTCAGCGGTAGCGGGTCTTGGCCTGCGGGTCGCCTACCATTCGGCCTGCTCGCTGCAGCACGGCCAAGGCGTGCGCGACCAACCGAAGCTGTTGCTCAAGGCCGCCGGCTTCACGGTGGTCGAGCCGTTGGAACCGCACATCTGTTGCGGCTCGGCCGGAACCTACAATCTGCTGCAGCCGGAAATCGCCGGGAAGCTGCGCGACCGCAAGGTGGCGAATCTCGAGGCCACTCGGCCCGATGTCATCGCCACTGGCAATATCGGCTGCATGACCCAGATCGCCGGCGGCTCGGACGTGCCGATCGTCCATACGGTCGAGCTGCTGGATTGGGCCGCTGGCGGACCGATCCCGACGGCGCTGGTCGGCGCCCGGTTCGCGGCCGGCGCCTGAAGGGGGAACCAGCGATGCGTATCTTTGCAGCCCTGGCGGCTGGTTTGCTGCTGACAGGGTTTGGCATGGCGGCGGCTCAGCCGGCCATGCCCGGCGCCGAGTTGCTGCCTGAGGGGGCAGGTCGCGACACGACCCTGCGCGTCTGCACCGGCTGTCATGCGCCCGACGTGATCGTAAACCGCACCCAGAAGGCCGCGCCCTGGTCCGACGTCGTGCAGGCCATGGTCGAAAAGGGCGCGGAGGCGACGCCGGACGAGACCGCCCAGATCGCCGCCTATCTCAAGAAGGCCCTGCCCGAGACACCGGCCTGAACCGTTCATCCGAAAAGTAGCTCGCCGTGCCCGTAGACCTTCCTCCGCTCGTCGATGTCGTCACGGTCGAGGCGGCGCGACTGCCGCCCTCGCCGATGGATCGAGCCTTTTCGATCGTCACCCTTGGCGGTGAGGCCATCGCCACCGCGCCGCGCCTGGACGAGGCGCTGACCGCCACGCCGGGCGTGCAGCTTTTCCGCCGGACCTCCAGCCAAGCCTCGAACCCGACCACCCAGGGGATCAGCGTCCGCTCCATCGCCGGCTCCGGCGCCAGCCGCGCCTTGGTGACTCTGGACGGCGTGCCGCAGAACGATCCGTTCGGTGGCTGGGTGCTGTGGACCGGCCTGCCGCCCATCGGGATCGAGCAGGCGCGGGTGATCCGCGGCGCAGGCGCGGGTCCCTACGGCGCGGGCGCATTGACCGGCGTGATCCAGCTTTCCGAACGCACCCAGGTCCCGCGCGGCGGCGAATACGAGATCTATGGCGGCGAGCGCGGCCTGGCCGGCGGGGCGGCGGCCGGGGCGGTGGGCGAGGTCTTCGTCAGCGCGGCAGCCGAGCTTAGCGACGGCTGGATTCCCGTGCGCGAGGGACGCGGGGCGGCCGACCAGCCGCTCTACTATCGCGGTCTCAGCGGGGCGTTGCACTGGACCCCGGAGCTGGCCGGCCAGCCGCTGGCCCTAAGGTTGTCGGGCTATCAGGAGAAGCGCGGCGCCGGCGTCATCGGCTCTGATTCCCGCGCGACCGGCGCGACCCTGTCGGCCACCTTGGCGCAGGCGCCGGCCGCCGAGGGCGCACTGGGCTGGCGCGTCCAGGGCTGGATGAAGCGCTCCGATTTTGAGAACCGTTCGGCCGCCGTGGGGGCGGGCCGAGGCGGCACGACCCCGGCCAGCGAGCAATATGCGACGCCGGCGATGGGCTACGGCCTCAACGCCGCCCTGCGCCGCGACGTCGCGGCGGGCGGTTGGGAAGTGGGCGTGGACGCTCGGCTTTCCGACGGCGAGACGCGCGAGAAGTTCCGCTACATGAACGGCGCCTTCACCCGCGAACGGGTGGCCGGCGGCACGCAGTCGGTGGCCGGTCTCTATGGCGAGGCCTATCGCAATCTCGGCGACTGGTTGCTGACCGCCGGCGTGCGGGTCGACCGCTGGGCGACCTATGACGGCGGGCGGGTCGAGCGCGACGCCGCGACGGGGGCGGTAACCCTCGACAACCAACCCCAGGATCGCGACGGCTGGTTGCCGACCGGGCGGGTGGGCGCGCGCTACGGCGCCTGGACCGACGGCTATGTCCGGGCCGCCGCCTATGCGGGTTTCCGCCCGGCGACCCTCAACGAGCTCTATCGGCCGTTCCGGGTCGGCAACGATGTGACCGAGGCCAATGCCGGGCTGGAGCCTGAGAAGCTGTACGGCGCCGAGTTCGGGCTGGGCTCGGAAGGCGACCTGCATTGGGACGTCACGGTATTCGCCAATCGCCTGGAGAGGGCGGTGGCCAATGTGACCATCGGTATGGGGCCTGGGACCTTCCCGGTCGCCGGCTTCATCCCGGCCGGCGGCGTGCTGCGTCAACGCCAGAACGCTGGCGAGGTGGACGCCTATGGCGTCGAAGCCCAGATCGAGCGGCGGTGGGAGAGCGTCTCCCTGCACCTGGCCGGCGCCTACACCAAGGCCAAGATCGATGGCGGCGCGGCCGCGCCACAGCTGACCGGCCTGCGCCCAGCCCAGACGCCGCGTCTGACGCTCACCGGCGAGGCGACTTGGCGCCCGGTCGAGCCGCTCAACCTGCGCGCGGTGATCCGGTATGAGGGCGACCGCTACGATGACGACCTGAACAGCCGGAAGCTGACGGCCGCGACGCAGGTGAACCTGCGGGCCGACTGGGCGGTCTCGCACGCGCTCACGCTCTACGCGGCGGCCGAGAACCTGCTCGACGCAGAGATCGAGACCGCCCAGACCGGAGACGGCCTAGAGAGCTACGACCAGCCGCGAACCTTGCGGGTCGGGTTGGTCCTGCGGCGCTAGAGCGCTTTCCGCCGAAGTATCGGAGCAAATAGCGCTCTAGACGCCGGTGGAGCCGTAGCCGCCGGCGCCGCGAACCGTATCGTCCAGTTCGTCGGCTTCGATCAGCGTCCATTGCGGGGCCGCCGCGATGATCCCCTGGGCGATGCGGTCGCCGCGCCGAACGTGGAAGGTCTCGGCCCCGAGATTGATCAGGCAGACCGAGATCTCGCCGCGATAGTCGCAGTCGACGGTGCCAGGGGCGTTGACGATCGAGACGCCGTTCTTGGCGGCCAGGCCTGAACGGGGTCGGATTTGCATCTCGTAGCCGATCGGCAGGGCGACGGCGAAGCCGGTCGGCACCAGCGCCCGCGCGCCGGGCTCGATGCTCAGCGTCTCGCCCGCGGGCACGGCGGCGCGGAAGTCGAAGCCGGCCGCCCCAGCGGTGGCGTAGGCCGGCAGGGGCAGGTCCTGGTTGCCGTCCCAGCGCTTAAAGGCGGCCGTCAGGGGCGTCACGCCGCGCGGTTCAGTCATGGGAGATCGCCCTTGGTTGGAATGGATGACCCGGAGATGCCAGAGGCGGCCCGCCGCCTCAAGCCGTCAGGCGCGCCGGCGGTGCGACGAAGCCGCCCAGATTTTCGTCGACGGCCTGGGCGATAGCCAAGGTTCGCGAATCCGATCCATGCGGGCCGATGATCTGTACTCCGACCGGCAGGCCGGAGGCCGATAGCCCCACGGGAACCGTCGTCGCGGGCAGGTAGCAGGCGGTCGCCAGGGATATCCAGTCGAGCATGGCGCCGTAGGGCAGCCTGTGTCCATCGGAGGTCCTCAGCTTGCGGGTTGCGAAGGGTCCATGATCGTGCGGAAAAGCCACCACAGGCGCGACGGGCGCGATGATGACGTCGAAGGCCGCGAACGCGTCCTGGGCTGTCTGCTTCAGGCGCGCGCGCGCCTCGTCGGCGGAGATCCACTCGGCATGGGTCGCCGCGTAGCCGCGCACCATGGCCGCCCATGACTTTTGACCAAAGCCCAAGGTGAGAGACAGGGCCGCGATCCCGCGCATGCGCCGCATGGCGGTCTGGGTTTTCGACGGCAAGTCGGTCGCGACCACCGAGCCCAGCAATATCTGATAGGCGGCGGTGAGCTGGTCGAGGGGGACGGGATTGGAGATCGCCCGCACCTCCGCGCCGGCCGCCGAGAGTTGGGCGCTGAACACCTCGATCACCGCGGCGACTTCAGGATCGAGCGGGAAGCCGTCGAGCCAGAGCCCGATCTTCAGCCGCGAGAGGTCGGCGATTTCAGCCTTGGCCGGGACGCCCTCGGTCATGATCGACAGCAACAGGCGCAGGTCGCGGGCCGAGCGGGCCATCGGGCCGATGACGTTGAGATCGCGCTCGGCGTGGGTCCCCGGCGTCGGCGGTACATGGCCGCGCTGCGAGACCAGCCCCCAGGTCGGCTTGTGGGAGAAGACCCCGCAGAAGCTGGCCGGTACGCGCAGGGAGCCGCCGATGTCGGAGCCGACCTCCAACGCCGTGATCCCGGCGGCCAGCGCGGCGGCCGCCCCGCCTGACGAGCCGCCGGGCGTGCGGGTGACGTCCCACGGATTGTTGGTGGCGCCGTATAGGCCGTTGAAGGTCTGCCAGTCGGCGGCCATCACCGGGACATTGGTCTTGCCCCAGATGACCGCGCCGGCTTGGCGCACCTGGCTGACGGCGACCGCATCCTCCGCCAGGCGTCGGCGCATCCCCTCGACGCCCGAGGACGCGGCCATGCCGGCGACGTCCAGGGTGTCCTTGATGGTCATGGGCAGGCCGCATAGCGGACCGAGGGTCGCGCCCTTGACGCGCAGGTCGTCCATCGCCTTGGCGGTGTCGAGCGCGCGTTCCAGGTCGGCGGCGACCACGGCGTTGAGCCGGCTGTGGGTCTGTTCGTGACGGGCCAGCGAGAGCTTCAGCAACTCGACGGCTGAGATTTCCTTCGCCTTCAGCGCCAACAGCTGGGCCGTGGCGTCGCGCGCGAGGAGGTCGCTCATTCCTTGAGACCCAGCACGTCCTGCATGTCGTAGAGGCCGGGCGGTTGGAGCGCGACCCAGCGGGCGGCCTCCACCGCGCCACGGGCGAACAGTCCCCGGTCGCGGGCCGAGTGGCTGATGGTCAGGATCTCGTCCTCGGCGGCGAAGGTCACCGAATGCTCGCCGATTATGTCGCCGCCGCGCATGACGGAAAAGCCGATGTCGCCGACCCTGCGGGCTCCGGTGATGCCGTCGCGGCCCCGCTGGGCGACGTCGTCGAGCTTGACCCCGCGTCCCTCGGCGGCGGCCTGCCCTAGCATCAGGGCGGTGCCGGACGGAGCGTCGACCTTGCGCTTGTGGTGAGCCTCGAAGATCTCGATGTCATAGGCGTCCGGGCCGAGCGCGCGGGCGGCCTTGGCGACCATGCCCATCAGCATGTTGACGCCGAGCGAGTAGTTGCCGGCGTGCACGATGGCGACCGACTTCGCGGCCTCCGCGATGGCGGCGAGCTGTTCGTCCGAGCAACCGGTGGAGCCGATGACCAGGGCTGGACCGCCGCGCGCGGCGACGTTCTGGGCCAGGGCGACCGAGGCGGCCGGGGTGGTGAAATCGATGACCACCTGGGCGGCGGCGAGGGCGGCGTCGGCCTCGACCAGGCCCTCGCCCGAGACGCCTGGGCGGTCGAAGCGCGCGGCGAGGCGCACGTCCTGGCGGCTGGAGATCACGTTGGCGACGGCTTGCCCCATGCGGCCGAGCGCGCCGGCCACGGCGATATCGATGGGCTGGGACAAGGGAAAATCTCCGGGGCACGCGAACAAGGAGCGCTAGTGTCCCGGCCTTAACGGCCGGGTCAAGACCGCGACCTCGTGGGCCAATTCAAAGATCGTCATGGCCCGCCGACCGAGCACGCCGCAAAATAGCCAAGCTTGCGCGGAACCTGGATCGGCGAACACGGAGACGGACCCACATGAAGACCCTTCTCACCTCGATCTTGGCGCTTTCCCTCACGATAGCGGCGCCGGCCTTCGCCGAGGTATCCGCCATCAAGCCGCGGGTCGCGGTCGAGAAGATCGCCGCCGTGATCCAGACGCAGTTCTATGACGAAGCGAGGGGTGGTCAGATCGCTCGCGACCTGCGCGCCGAGGCAGGCCGAGGCGCCTATGATCGCCTGACCAATCCGAATGATTTCGCCACCACCCTCACCACCCGCCTGTCACCCCTGGACGGCCACTTCCGGGTGAGCTGGGCGCCGCCGGAGCCGGCTGGGGCAGGCGCGCGAGACGCGGGTCCGAGCGCCTATGCCGAGCACCTTCGCCGCGCCAATTATGGATTTCGCCGCGCCGAGGTGCTGCCAGGCAACATCGGCTATGTGGAGATGAGCGAATTCGCCGACTTCACGCCCGGCGATGAAGCGGCCCGGAGGACGGCGGACGCGGCTCTGGCCCTGATCGCCTCGACGGACGCGGTGATCTTCGATCTGCGCGAGAACGGCGGTGGATCCCCGGCCATGGTGGGCTATCTGGTCGGGCGTTTCGTGGCCGCCGACGCCAATGTCTACAACACCTTCAAGACCCGCGGCGAGCCGGACGCCGATGAGCGCCCGACGGTGACGATCACCGAGCCGCGACGCCTGGACACCCCGATGTATGTGCTGATCAGCGGGCGGACCGGCTCGGCCGCCGAGAGCTTCGCCTACACCCTGAAGTCGGCCGGACGCGCGGTCATTGTCGGGGAACGGTCCGCCGGGGCGGCCAATCCGGGCGGCGACGTCGATGTCGGCGACGGGCTGCGGATCTTCGTGTCCAACGGCACGCCGATCAACCCGATCACCGGCAAGAACTGGGAGGGAACTGGCGTGTCGCCTGACGTCGAGGCTCCCTCCAAGTTGGCGCTCGTCCGTGCGCAGCGCCTGGCGCTGACCAAGCTGGCGGCCACGCCGGGCGCCACCTCGGCCGCCGTGGAGAACCGCTGGGCGCTGGAGGCGCTCGCCGACGCCCCGGCCGTGGAGCCCGGCAAGCTCGCGGCCTATGCCGGCGACTATGGCGTCTATCAGGTCGCGACTGCCGACGGCCGGCTGGTGCTGCGCCAGGGGCGGCGGCCGGAAGTGGCGCTGAAGCCGCTCGATCAGGGCGGGCTGTTCGTCGTCGAGGGCTCCCCATTGCGGCGCATGCGGTTCGAGGATGGTGCGTTGATCGTGCTCAGAACCGATGGTTCTAGCTCACGCTATGCCCGGAGCGCTGGGCAAGCGGCTGAAAAATAGCCGCATCGACGGCGTTCGGCGGGTGTTGGCGTGCGGCGCCGAACCGAGCAGGGCCAAGGAAAAGAACGGTCACGCCGACACCTGTGAGGTGTTGTGAGCGCAATTGCCGCCCTATAGGTTGGCCGCCCCAAACCCGCGCCACCGAGGATACGCCGCCCCCAATGAGCGACGCTGAGAAACGCACCTTCACCGACGAAGAAGCGCTGAGCTTCCACAAGTACCCGACGCCGGGAAAGATCGCCATTGTCGCGACCAAGCCGATGGCCACCCAGCGGGACCTGTCGCTTGCCTATTCGCCAGGCGTGGCGGTGCCGGTATTGAAGATCGCGGCGGACCCTGAGGCGGCCTACGACTACACCTCCAAGGGCAACCTGGTCGCGGTGATCTCGAACGGCACGGCGATCCTCGGCCTCGGCAATCTAGGCGCCCTGGCGTCGAAGCCGGTGATGGAGGGCAAGAGCGTCCTCTTCAAGCGTTTCGCCGATGTCGACTCGATCGACATCGAGGTCAGCGCCACCGATCCCGACGAGATCATCACGGTGATCAAGAACATCGGCGTCACCTTCGGCGGCATCAACCTTGAAGACATCAAGGCTCCGGAGTGCTTCCGGATCGAGACCGAGCTGCAGGAGCTGCTCGACATCCCGGTCTTCCACGACGACCAGCACGGCACGGCGATTATCTCGGCGGCGGGCCTGATGAACGCCTGCGCGATCACCGGTCGCGAGCTGAAGGACGTCAAGGTCGTGCTCTGCGGCGCCGGCGCGGCGGGCATCGCCTCGCTCGAGCTGATCAAGGCCATGGGCGTGCGCCCCGAGAACTGCATCGCGGTCGACAACACCGGGGTCATCTATCACGGCCGTCCGACCGGCATGAACCAGTGGAAATCGGCCCACGCGATCGACACCGACAAGCGGACCCTGGCTGAGGCGCTGGTCGGCGCCGACGTGTTCCTGGGCCTCTCGGCCAAGGGCGCGGTGACCCAGGAGATGGTGAAGACGATGGCGGCCAAGCCGATCATCTTCGCCATGGCCAATCCCGATCCCGAGATCACCCCGGAAGAGGTCCACGCGGTTCGTCCCGACGCCATCGTGGCGACCGGGCGCAGCGACTACGCCAATCAGGTCAACAACGTCCTGGGCTTCCCCTACATCTTCCGCGGCGCGATGGACGTGCGCGCTCGCCGCGTGAACATGGAAATGAAGATCGCCTGCGCCAACGCGCTGGCGGCCCTGGCCCGCGAAGACGTGCCGGACGAAGTCGCGGCCGCCTATCACGGCACGCAGCTGAAGTTCGGCCCGCAGTACATCATCCCGACCCCGTTCGATCCGCGCCTGCTGTCCTACATCCCGCCCTTCGTCGCCCAGGCGGCGATGGACACCGGGGTCGCGCGTAAGCCGATCGAGGACATGGACGCCTATCGTGCGTCGCTGGCCCAGCGGCTCGATCCGACCGCCGCCTTCCTGCAGAAGCTGCAGGGCGCGGTGTTGAAGGCTCCGAAGAAGCGCATCGTCTTCGCCGAGGGCGAGGAGCCGACGGTGATCCGCGCGGCGCACGCCTTCGAAGCCGCCGGCCTTGGCCACGCCGTCCTGGTGGGCCGCGAGGAGCTGGTGAAGGAAAACATGCTCACCGCCGGTCTCGATCCGAACGAGACTAAGCTGGAGATCATCAACGCCCGGGTCTCGCACTGGAACCCCGAGTTCGTGGACTTCCTCTATGAGCGCCTGTCGCGTCAGGGTTATCTGAAGCGCGACGTTCAGCGACTGATCAACCAGGATCGCAACTCCTTCGCCGCGTGCATGGTGGCGCTTGGTCATGCCGACGGCATGGTCACGGGCGTCACGCGCTCCTACGATCAGGTGCTGGAAGAGGTGCTGCGGGTGATCGACCCGGCGCCCGGCGGCCGGGTGATGGGCATGAGCGTCGTGCTGGCCAAGGGCCACACCCTGTTCATCGCCGACACCAACGTCACCGAAATGCCCGAGGCCGAGGAACTGGTGGAGATCGCCATCGAGGCGGCTCGCACCGTCAAGACCCTCGGCTACGAGCCGCGGGTGGCCTTCATGTCCTATTCGACCTTCGGCAATCCGATGGGCATGCGCTCTGAAAAGGTGCGCGACGCCGTCGCGATCCTCGACGAGATGGAAGTCGATTTCGAGTACGAGGGCGAAATGCCGCCGGAACTCGCTCTCGACCCCAGCAAGCGGGTCAACTATCCGTTCATGCGCCTGACCGGCCCGGCCAATGTGCTGATCATGCCGGCCATCCATTCGGCGGCGATCTCCACCCAGCTCGTCCAGGCCCTGGGCGGCGCCACGGTGATCGGACCGCTGCTGCTGGGCATGGATAAGTCGGTGCAGATCGCGCCGCTGTCGGCCTCGGTCTCACGGGTTCTGCAGATGGCGACGCTAGCGGCCTATGAGCAGGATATCGCCGAGGCTCAGGCTTCGTGATCGTGGTCCTGACCACCAACTAAACGGATCGTCCGCTCTCGGGGGTGTGGTCGATGCGTCGTCCACACCCCTTCGAGAGCGCGACAGCCGAAACTCCACGCCGGTTTCGGCGGCCGTCGCGCTCCAGGAATAGAGAAAAGAGCGCGACATGGCTGATCTCAGCATCGGCATCGATTTCGGCACGACCAACACCGTCATCGCGCTCGCAGGGGCCGATGGGCCGGCCCATCTGGTGCGGTTCCCCGCGCCGGAAAAGGAGGTCTTCGCCTTCCGTTCGGCGATCTCCTTCCATGCCCCGGTTGAGCGGCCGAAGGATCGCGAGGTCGAGGCGGGTCCCTGGGCCATCGAGGCCTATGTCGAGGATCCGCTGGAGACGCGGTTCATCCAGTCGTTCAAGAGCTTCGCGGCCTCGGCTAGTTTCAGCGAGACCCAGATCCTGGGGCGTCGCTACCTGTTCGAGGACCTGCTCTCAGCCTTCCTGCTGAAGCTGCGCGACCATGCCGGCGATGACCTGGCGCAGTTGCCCAAGCGCGTGATCGTCGGGCGACCCGTCACCTTCGCCGGCGGCGCGCCGGACGAGGAACTGGCCCTGCGCCGCTACGAGATCGCGTTCCAGCGGCTTGGCTTCACCGAAATCCTCTATTCCTACGAGCCGGTTGGGGCGGCCTTCTTCTTCGCGCGCGAATTGAAGGAGGACGCCACCGTGCTGGTCGGCGACTTCGGCGGCGGCACCAGCGACTTTTCGATCATCCGCTTCACCCGCGAAGGCGGGGAGATCCACTCCACGCCGTTGGGACGCTCGGGGGTCGGGGTGGCCGGCGACGCCTTCGACTACCGGATCATCGATAACCTGGTCTCGCCGGAACTCGGCAAGGGATCGAGCTACACCTCGCTCGGCAAGATCCTGCCGATCCCGAACCGCTACTATTCGACCTTCGCCCGCTGGGATCAGTTGGCCCTGATGCGGGCCGGCCGCGACATGCGCGACATCCGCAAGCTGGTCCGCGAGGCGGTCGAGCCGGAAAAGATCGAGCGCTTGGTCGAGGTGCTCGATGAGAACTACGGCTACATGCTTTACCGCTCGATCTCCAAGTTGAAGGAGGCGCTGTCCTCGCAGGCGAGCGCCGAGTTCCGCTTCGAGGCCGGTACGATCTCTATCGTTCGCGAAGTGACGCGCGCCGATTTCGAAGGCTGGATCGCCCCGGAACTGGGCTTGATCGAAAAGGCCGTCGACGAGGCCCTGGCCGACGCCGGCCTAGAGGGCGGTCAGATCGACCGGGTGTTCCTAACCGGCGGCTCGTCCTTGGTGCCCGCCGTGCGCGACATCTTTCATCGCCGCTTCGATCCCGCCAAGATCGAGAGCGGCAGCGAACTGGAATCCATCGCTTCGGGCCTAGCCCTGATGGGCCGCGAACGCGACCTGACGAAGTGGGCGCGGCGGGCTTGAACGCGTTCTAAGTCCTCCCCCCGGGGGCTCCCCCAGTGGGGAGGACCTAGCGATGCGCATCCTTACTTCGCGGCTTTCTTCAGGCTCACCGCGTCCAGGTTCAGGTCAGAGACTGTCACCACCTCCAGGTCCGGACGGCGGGTCTTGAGGCCGGCCTGGAAAGCCTTGGCGTCGCCGGCGATGATGACGCTGGCCTTGGCCGGATCGAGGTTCTTCTTGGCGAAGTCCTGGACTTGACCAGGCGTCACGGCCTCGACCTTGCCGGTATAGGCGCCGACCTCGGTCAGCGGCAGGTCGTAGAGGGCAAGGCTACCGAGGATGTTGGCCAGGCCCTCCGTGGTGGCCAGGTCACGGCCAAAGCCGCCGATCAGCACCGACTTGCGGGCCTTCAGTTCCTCGGCGCTGGCCGGAGTTTCGGCCAGCCGGGTCAACTCAGCGACGATCAGGTCCAGGACCTGCGGGGCGGACTCGTTCTTCGTCTGGGCCGAGGCGCGGAACAGGCCGGTCGTGCGCATGGCCGAGAGCCGCGAGGTGGCGCCGTAGGACAGGCCGCGCTTGATGCGGATCTCCTGGTTCAGCCGCGCCGAATATCCGCCGCCCAGCACCGAGTTGGTGACGATGCCCGGATAGTAGGCGGGATCACCGCGAGGGATCGCCGCCTTGACGACCGTGACGGCGGCCTGGCCGGTGCCAGGCAGGTCGATGGCGACCGCGCGTGGCTTGGCGTTCGGCGTGATCGCGATGCGCGCCGGCGCGGGGCCGGCGGGCGCCTTCCAGTCGCCGAACGCCTGCTCGGCCAGGGCGAAGCCTTGCTCGGGCGTGATGTCCCCGGTCAGCACCAGGATGGCGTTGTCGGGCCGGAAGTAGCTGGTGTGCAGCTTGGCGAGATCGCCGGTCGAGATCTTCGGTAGCGAGGCCGGCGTACCGGTCGCGACGTGGCCGAACGGGGTGCCGGCGAAGATCACCGGCGCGGCCGCGAAGCCGGCGAGTTGGCCGGGCGACTGGAAGGCGACCGATAGGCCGTCGAGGGCCTGGCTGCGCTGGCGTTCGAGTTCCGCCTGGGCGAAGGCGGGATTGCGGGCGACGTCGGCCATGATGGCCATGGCGGCGGACAGCTTGTCGGGCATTACGTTCAGGCTGACCGACGACGACTCCTGGCCACCGCCCGACGACAGAATCGCGCCCAAGGCCTCGGACTCGCTGGCGATTTGCTGGGCGCTGCGGGTCTTGGTGCCCTCGGTCAGCATGCCGGCGGTCATGCCCATGGCGCCGGCCAGACCCAGGGGGTCGGCGGCGGCGCCGGTGCGCACGGTGAGATCGGCGCTGACCAGGGGCAGGTCGGAGGACTTGGCGACGATGACCTTCAGGCCGTTGGCCAGCGTCTTCTCGGCGGGCCGGGGCAGGACCGGGAAGACCGGCGCCCCGACCGGTGGCGGGGCCGCGCGCTGGCCTGCGGGGGCCAGGGTGACGACCGGGCCGGCGTACTTGGTGGAGGCGACGCGCGGCGGCTTCGGCGTCTGGTCCGGCGCCCCCGCCGGACGCGCGGTTTCCGGTTGATAGAGGATGGTCATGCGGCCGTTGTCGGCCAGGTACTTCTGGGCTGCCCGCTGCACGTCGGCGGCGGTCACCGCCTGCAGTTCGGCGAGCTCGCGATTGGCCAGGGCGGGGTCGCCGGCGGTGCTGAGCGCATAGCCGATCGCGAAGGCGCGCCCGTCGATGGTTTCTCGTTCGCGCAGTTTGCTGGCGATCAGTTCGTTCTTGGCCTCGGTCAGTTCGGCCTGGGTGACCGGTTCGTCGCGCAGTCGGGCGATCTGCGCGAGCAGGGCCTTTTCGCCGTCCGCCAAGGTCTTCCCGCTGGCCAGGATGGCGCCCGCCATCACCATGCCCGGCTGCTGCGGCAGGGAGGCGTCGGAATAGACCTCGGCCGCCACCTGCTGTTCATAGACCAGGCTGTCATAGAGCCGCGAGGACTTGCCGCTGGAAAGGATGGCGTCGAGCACGGTGAGGGCCGGGGCGTCGGGGCTGGCGGCGTCCGGCGCGTGCCAGGTCATCACCACGGCCGGCAGCGGCACATTGGGGCCATAGCCCTTGTAGACGCCGGGCTGGGTGCGCGGCGGCTCGACGGCGGTCACCCGCTTCATCGGCTCGGCCGGGCGCTTGATGCCGGCGAAGTACTTGTCGACCCAGGCGTCGAGCTCTTTCTGGTCGAAATTGCCGACCACGATCAGGGCGGCGTTGTCGGGCCGGTAATAGGCGGCGTGGAAGGCGCGCACGTCGTCGATGGTGGCGGCGTCCAGCTCCTCGATCGAGCCGATGCCAGGGCGCTGGTAGGGGTGGGTCGTGTAGCTGGCGCGCGGAACGTCGAGATAGAACAGCCGGCCATAGGGCTGGGACAGCACCGACTGGCGCAGCTCTTCCTTCACGACGTCGCGCTCTGACTTGAAGGTGGCCTCGTCGACGACCAGCGAGCCGAGCCGCTGGCTCTCGACCCACAGCAGCCGCTGCAGGTGATTGGCTGGGACGACCTCGTAGTAGTTGGTGAAGTCGTCATAGGTGGAGGCGTTGTTGAAGCCGCCGACGTCCTCGGTCATGCGGTCGATGGTCTCCGACGGCATGTCGCGAGTGGCCTTGAACATCATGTGTTCGAAGAGGTGGGCGAAGCCCGAGCGGCCGACCGGATCGTCCTTCGACCCGACGCCGTACCAGACCTGGACCGTCACATTGGGCGTCGTGCGGTCGACCGCGGAGAACACCCGCAGTCCGTTGGGGAGCGTCCGCTCCTGATAGGCGATGGGCGGAACCGTGTCGGCGGCCAGAGCCGGCGCGCCCAGCGTCAGGGCGAGGGTGACGGCTAGAGCCGCGGCGGCGTGACGGAGCATGAGGGCTTCCTGAGTGGTAGGCGCCGACCCTAGCACTCGGCCTGCCTGAAGAAAGCTTACGGGATTGTCATCATCCCCCACCGCTCACCCCGGCGAAAGCCGGGGCCTAAGCTGGACTTCAGCGTTGAGAGCGGTAGGGCCGCTTGGGTCCCGGCTTTCGCCGGGATGAGCGGCTGCTATTGAGCCAGTTTGACCAGCATCTTGCCGGAGTTCTTGCCTTCAAGCAGGCCGATGAGGGCGCTCGGGGCGTTGGCGATCCCGTCCAGGATGGTCTCCTGGTACTTAACCTTTCCGTCCTTCAGCCAGCCGGCCATGTCGCGCTGGAAGTCGGCGTAGAGGTGCATGAAGTCGGTGCCGACGAAGCCGCGCAGCATCACCCGCGAATAGATGATGTTCGACAGGTTCGAGACGCTGGAGTGACCCGAATTGTAGCCGGAGATGAAGCCGCAGACCGGGATCCGGCCGAGCGTGTTGATCCGGCGCAGGGCCGCTTCGAGATGGTCGCCGCCGACATTGTCGAAATAGACGTCGATACCCTTGGGCGTGGCGTCTTCCAGCGCCTTGCGGATCGGGGTTTCCTTGTAGTTGATCACTGCGTCCAGCCCGACCTCGTCCTTCAGCCAGGCGGCCTTGTCGGCCGCGCCGGTGGAGCCGACCACGTAGCAGCCCTTGATCTTGGCGATCTGGGCGGCGACCGAACCGACGGCGCCGGCGGCGGTCGAGACGAACACTTGCTCGCCTTCCTTCAGGGCGCCGATGTGCAGCAGGCCGCCATAGGCGGTGAAGCCTGTCATGCCGAGCGCGTGCATGTGGGTGGTCAGCGACAGGTCGGGGTCGGCCTTCAGCTTGGTCAGGCCCTTGCCGTCCGAGGTGAAGAACTCGCGGAAGCCCAGGCGGTTGGAGACCAAGTCGCCGACCGCGAAGTCCGGGTTCTTGGATTGGACGACGCGGCCCAGGGCGCCGCCCATCATGGCGACGTTCAGCTCCTGGCCGGCGGTCAGGCGCGGACGCATGGCCGGATCGACCGACATATAGAGATTTTCGACCAACACTTCGCCGTCGGCGGCGTCGGGAACGTTCGTCTCCACCAGGGCGAACTGATCTTGGGTCGGCATGCCGCCAGGACGGGCGACGAGATGGATTTCACGGCTCTTGGGCATATGGCTTCCCTGTGATTTTGAAATCGTGCGGCCCTGAATACGGGTGGGCCAGGATGGCAGTTGTCGCTCGGGAAACTGGGTTCGGCCAGCAAATTTAAACGGCCGTTCGAATTTAGTCCGACGGCAGGGCGTCGCCCCAGTCGAGGCGGCGGGCGACAGCATAGGCGGGCTTGTCGCGACGCGGGACGAAGCTCACCTCGGCCCGGCCATCAACCGTGCAGAGTTTCAGGTCGATGCCGGGCTTGGCCATGCGCGGCGGGGCCAGCACGCGGGCGGTTGGCGTCAGGACCTCGACGCTGGGCCGGGCGGCGACCAGGTAGCTGAACTTCTCGTCCTCGAATGGAACCTCGCCGCCCTTGGCCAGGCGATGGTCGCGCGATCGCGCCAGCCGTTGGCTAAAGTGGCACCAGTCGGGCGCGACCAGCGGGCAGGCCTGACTGTGCGGACAGGGCGCGAGGATGGCGCTTCCCGCGGCGATCAGGGTCTCACGCGCCGCCAGGATGCGGGCGTAGCCAGCCGGGGTGCCGGGCTCGACGATGACCAGCAGGCCGTCGGTCGCGGCCCACAGCCCGGTCACGGTCGCGGCCTGCTTGGCCGGGGCGATCTCGGCCAGGGCGTAGCTGGCGACCACCAGGTCGGCCTGGGGCCAGTCGGCGGGCGCGGTCAGGTCGCCCTTGCGGCGTTCGGCCTCGCGCAGCGGGCCAGGTCCCTCGACGGCCAGGATCGCGGCCATGTCCAGGAAGGCGCGGTTGGAGTCCAGCAGGGTCGCCTGTCGCACGGCGGGCCAGGTTTCCAACGCCGCCCAACCGGCTCCGCCCGGTCCCGCGCCGGCGTCCAGCAGGCTGGCGGGATTGAAGTGCGGCGCGCGCTCGGCGGCCTCGGCGAAGGCGCGGGCGCAGGCGGCGTAGGTGGCCGGCAGCCGGGTCAGGACATAGGCGGTGGCGTCGGCCTCCGAGCCCACCACCCCGGCCGAGGTTCCGCCAGCCCGATAGCGCGCCGAGATCGCCGAGGCGCGCTCAGCCATGTCGCGCCGCGACACCCCCTGCATCAGGCGGTCGGCGGCGAGGCGAAGCGGGGCGGGCAGGTCGAACATCGGGGAGGCTTAGCCGCCTCCCTTCCGTTCGTCATCCTCTGGGCGCGGTTGTTACGCCGTCAGTTCGCCGGCCAGGGCGCGTTCGATTAGGCTGATCGTGCGTTCCAGGCCGAAGATGGCGGCGAAGGAGCCGAAGCGCGGGCCCTGGCTTTGGCCGAGCAGCACTTCGTAAAGCGCCTGGAACCAGCCGCGCAGCGGTTCGAATCCGGCGTCCTTGCCGACCTCGAAGACGTTGTTCTGGATGGTCTCGGCGTCAGCGTCGGCCGGCAGGGCCTTGAAGCGGGCCACCAGAGCGGTCATCGCCGCGCGCTCCTTGTCGTCTGGCGCGCGGAACTTCTTCGAGGGCTTCACGAAGTCCTCGTAGTAGTTGATCGCATAGCCGGTCAGGCGGTCCAGGGTCGGCTCGGTTTCGGGGGTCGCACCGGGGATGTAGCGGCTGATGAAGCCCCAGAGGATGTCCTTGGTCGAGGCGTCGGCCGCCGAGACCAAGTTCAGCAGCAGCGAGAACGACACCGGCGACCCGCGCTCCGGCGGCGCGCCGCGATGGACGTGCCAGGCCGGGTTGTCGATGGCCGGGCCGTTGGCGCCTTCAGCCCGCGCACGGTTGTAGGCGTCGAGTTGTTGGAGGTACTCGTCCGTGGCCTTCGGAATGACGTCGAAATAGAGCCGCTTGGCCGATTTCGGCGACTGGTACATGTAGTAGGCGAGACTCTCGGGCGCGCCGTAGCGCAGCCACTCCTCCATGGTCAGGCCGTTGCCCTTGGACTTGGAGATCTTCTGGTTGTTCTCGTCCATAAACAGTTCGAAGTGGAAGGCTTCGGGCGGGGTCCCGCCCAGCACCTTGGCCAGCTTGTTCGACACCCGGACGCTATCGACCAGGTCCTTGCCGGAAGCTTCGAAGTCGACCTCCAGCGCGGTCCAGCGGGCCGCCCAGTCGGGACGCCATTGCAGCTTCACATGGCCGCCGGTCACCGGGACCTCGGTCAGGGTTCCGTCTTCGTCGGTGAAGACGATGGTGCCCTTCTCGACATTGCGCTCCAGGGTCGGGACCTGAAGCACGCGGCCGGTCTTGGGGCTGATCGGCAGGAACGGTGAATAGGTGGCGCGGCGCTCGTCGCCGAGCGTCGGCAGCATCACCGCCTGCATGGCGTCGAAGCGGGTCAGGACGCGCAGCAGCACCTCGTCGAACCGGCCCGAGGTGTAGCACTCGGTCGACGACATGAAGTCGTAGTCGAAACCGAAGCCGTCGAGGAAGGCGCGCAGCCGCGCATTGTTGTGGTGAGCGAAGCTTTCGTACTCGCCGAAGGGATCGCGGACCTTGCTGACCGGCTTGTCGCGGTCTTCTTCCAGCATCTCGCGGTTGGGGACGTTGTCCGGGATCTTCCGCAGGCCGTCCATGTCGTCGGAGAAGACGATGAGCTTGGTCGGGATGGCGTCCTCGGTCAGGGCGCGGAAGGCGTTGCGCACCATGGTCGGGCGCGCGGCCTCGCCAAAGGTGCCCATGTGCGGCAGGCCCGAGGCGCCGAACCCGCATTGGAACACCACGGCCTTGTTCAAAGCCGGGAGGGTGGCGACCGCCTCGGCGAACTTGCCCTGGGCGAACAAGGTCGCGGCCAGGTCACGCTCGGCGTCCGAGAGGCGAAGTTTGAGCACGCGGTCCAGCAGCAGACGGGCCTGTTCGAAGGGCCAGCTTTTAGCTTCACGGGCCTGATGAGAGAGGCCTCGCAGGGACGGGTTCTGGAGCGTGTTCTGAGACATGCTGCGGCCGTACCGCCCTAAGCCCCTCGCCTCAAGCAGACTTTTGCGCTCATCTTCGTCGTCGGGCTGTCACGGAACCGGAGGAAAACCCGGTCCGAACCGCTCTGGGGGATATTCTGATGATCACGCGACGCCTTGGCCTGGCCGCCGCCCTGTCTTCGATCTTGGCGCTGTGCGCCTGCGGCAAGGCGAGCGCGCCGCCCCCGGCCGAACCCGCCGCCGTCAATTTCTCGATCATGTCGACCGAGGGCCGCCAGACCCAGATGGACGACTGGGGTCCGTTCCTGGCCGATATGGAAAAGGCCCTGGGCATCCCGGTGAAGCCGTTCTTCGGCACCAACTACACGGCTCTGATCGAGGCGATGCGATTCAAGCAGACCGATGTCGGCTGGTTCACCAACCAGTCAGGGCTGGAGGCGGTGCGCCGCGCGGGTGGCGAGGTCTTCGCGCGGACCGTGAAGCCCAACGGGCCGGACGGCTACAACGCCGTGGTGATCGTCAAGAAGGGTTCGGGGATCACGCTCGACAAGCTGCTGAAGTGCGACAAGAGCCTGACCTTCGGCATGGGGGACGCCAAGTCGACCTCCGGCACCCTGGCCCCTATGACCTATCTGTTCGCCCCGCGCGGCGTCGATCCCAACGACTGTTTCCGCACGGTGCGCTCGACCAATCACGAGGCGAACCTGTTCGCGGTGGGCCAGGGGCTGCTGGACGCGGCGACCAACAACACCGCATCGATGGAGCGGATGGCCATGCTGGGCACCGATCTATCGAAGAGGACCTTGGATAATATCGAGGTCATCTGGACCTCGCCTTTGATCCCCGAGGATCCGATGGTCCGCCGCAAGGATCTCGATCCGGCCCTGAAGGCCAAGATCGACGCCTTCATCTTCAGCTACGGAACCGGCGAAGGCCCGGAGGCCGAGCGCCAGCGCAAGGTGCTCGAGCGCATCCAGACCAAGCCGTTCAAGCGCGCCGACGACACCCACCTGTTGCCGGTGCGCGAGATGGAAGCCTCCGGCCAGCTCATGCAGGCCAAGGCCAAGGGCGACGCTCCGGGCGTGAAGGCCGCTGAGGCCGAGCTGGCCAAGATCGCGGCGGAGCGAAAGGCGCTGCCTGCAACTTAGCAGGCGCCCGGTCTCTCGTTTTTCCTCCCCCCATGTTGATGGGGAGGGGGACCGCGAAGCGCTGGAGGGGGCGGCCTCAAGCTCACAGCCCGGTCTCGCCCCCTCCACCACGCGTACCGCGCGGTCCCCCTCCCCCGCTGCGCAGGGGAGGAAAGGCGACCTGACGGAACCCAAGCCGCCGTCCGGCGTCATTGCACCTTAGCTTTGCGAGGAGGCGTCGATGGATCTGCTGGTGGTCAAACGGGTTCTGGGCCTGTGCTCGGTCGGGATCGGCCTGTTCGCGGTCGCGGCCCCGAACCGGGTGGCGCGGTTTCTCGGCATCGAGGACGAGCAGGCGATGAGCGCGTTCGGGGCTCGTGAACTCGCCGCGGGCGCGGGACTGCTGTCGCCGGTCAGGCCCTCGCCCTGGTTCTGGCTACGGGCCGGAGGCGACGTCATGGACGTGGCGATGCTCAGCCGCGCGGTGGGCCGTGACAATCCTCGGCGGGCCGTGGCTCTGACGGCGCTGGGTGCGGTGGCGGCCATTTCGGTGGTCGACTTCGCCATCGCGGTCCACACCGCGCGCCACAAGGCCGCTGACCGGCGTGCGGCCGCCTAGGCGCCGCTCAGCAGGAAGTGGCCGCGCAGGAAGGCGACGGGTTTGCTGCGCGCCTCCTGCCAGGCTTCCACATGGACGTTGGCGATCTGGCGGCCGACCTTGCGCACGTCGGCGCGGGCGTAGGTGATCTGGGCCTTTCCGGGGCGGAGGTATTCGATGGCGATATCGATCGTCTTGGGAACGCGGCTCGCGGGCGAGATCACCGAGAGCTGGGCCAGGGCGGTCATCTCCATGAACGCGCCCAGGACGCCGCCATGCAGGGCCGGCATCATGGTGTTGCCCACCAGGTGCGGCGCGAATGGCAAGGTGGCGGTCATCTCGTCACCGGCCAATTCGGCCCTCATGCCGAGGAAGCGGACATATGGCACGCGGCCAAGGAAGATCTCGAGGCGTTCGGCGGCTTCGCTCATGCGACGGGACCCCGCTTGAGGACGAAGGCGGCCTGGGCCGTGGCGATGGGATCGGCTGGATCGGCGTCGTAGGCGTGGGCGCGCACGAAGGCGATGGTCCGGGTCAGCTTGTAGCAGTGCGCCTCGGCGATGATGTCCGCGCGGGGCGTGGCGGCGCGCATGTAGTCAATGCGCAGGTCCAGTGTCGCGGTGGAGAACGGGGTCGTACCGTCGCGGGCCGTGGAGATGATCGCCAGGCCGCAGGCGTGATCGAGGAGGGCTGTGATCGCCCCGCCGGCGATGACCCCGGTGTCGGGATCGCCGACCAGGTCTTCGCGCCAAGGTGTCAGGATGGAGCCTCTGGAAGGCTCGATGGAGAGCAGTTTGAAGCCGAGGGCGGAGGCCTGCGGAACGGTTTCCACC
Source organism: Phenylobacterium sp. (assembly GCF_030654915.1). Taxonomy (GTDB): domain Bacteria; phylum Pseudomonadota; class Alphaproteobacteria; order Caulobacterales; family Caulobacteraceae; genus Phenylobacterium. The sequence continues at coordinate 31,029 of NZ_JAURWM010000179.1, forward strand.
ATGTTCCGCGCAATCTCGCGAAGGGCCTCTGGGGACATTGTCATGTCCGCTGTTTGAGGCGCCTCCGCCTATCGGTCAACGTGACGGCGGGTCAACGGACGCCGCCCTTAGATCTGGCCGAAAGCCTGGGTGTAGACGGCGAGCATCACGGCCAACAGCGGCGTGGCGGCGAGAACGAGATTGGCGATGCCATTGAAAGCGAAATTATTGGACATGGGAAGCTCCTTTGGTTTGGCTGGGGGCGATGACCGCGTCCCGATGTCGCAGGTATAAGGAACGTCACTCCCGAATACTCGTTACGTCTTGGTCATGACGCCGATTTCACAATATGAATACTCTGTAACCTTCCATGGGCCGCGAGCGACCCCATGTTGGAAGCCATGATCCGCCCCGAAAGCCTGCTTTGTCCGAAGCCCCAGGGCCTCTACTGCGCGCCGGGCGACTTCTTCATCGACCCGGTGTCACCTGTGACGCGGGCGGTGATCACGCACGGGCACGCCGACCACGCCCGCGCCGGCCATGGGAGCGTGATCGCGACACCCGAAACCCTCGCCATCATGGCCGAGCGCTACGGCCAGGACTTCGCCGGGAGCACCCAGGCCCTGGCCTATGGCGAGCGCATTGTTCGCGATGGCGTCGAGGTGAGCTTGGTCCCCGCCGGCCACGTGCTGGGGTCAGCCCAAGCGGTGGTGCGCTGGAAGGGTCTGACCATGGTGGTGTCGGGTGACTACAAGCGCCGCCGTGACCCGACCTGCCCGCCCTTCGAGCCCGTGCCCTGCGACGTCTTTATCTCCGAGGCGACCTTCGGCCTGCCGGTCTTCCGCCACCCCGACGACGGCCACGAGATCGCCCGGTTGCTGCGCTCGGTGGCGCAGTTCCCGGACCGCTCGCACCTCGTCGGGGCCTATGCGCTCGGCAAGGCGCAACGGGTGATCCGGCTGCTGCGCGAGGCGGGCTGGGAGCGGCCGATCTACGTCCACGGTGCGCTGGAGCGGCTGAACCGGCTCTATGAGGCGCACGGGATCGACCTCGGGCCGCTGGAGCCCGCCACCTCCGGGACCAAGCAGGACTTCGCCGGGGCCATCATCATCGCTCCACCCTCGGCCCTGGCCGATCGCTGGTCGCGACGGTTTCCCGATCCGGTCGCCGCCTTCGCTTCGGGGTGGATGCAGATCCGCGCCCGGGCCCGCCAGCGAGGGGTGGAGTTGCCGCTGGTCATCTCCGACCATGCCGACTGGGACGAGCTGACCGCCACGGTCGACGAGATCCGTCCCGGCGAGCTTTGGATCACCCACGGCCGCGAAGAGGCCTTGGCACGCTGGGCCGAGCTACACGGGATCAAGGCCCGGGCCCTGGCCCTGGTCGGCTACGACGACGAGGCGGAGGACTGATGCGCGCCTTCGCCGAGCTGCTGGATAGACTGTCGCTGACCGGTTCGCGAAACGCCAAGCTGACCTTGGTGCGCGACTACCTGGCCGGGGCGCCGGACCCCGACCGGGGCTGGGCGCTCGCGGCCCTGACCGGGGACCTGTCGTTCAATGCGGCCAAGCCGGCTTTTATCCGCAAGGCGGTGGAAGAGCGGATGGACCCGACCCTGTTCCGCTGGTCCTACGACTACGTCGGCGACCTGGCTGAGACCGTCGCCCTCGTCTGGCCTTCACGGCCGGGCGCCAATCGCGAGCCGGAGTTGTCAGAGGTGGTGAGCGCCCTGCGCGGGGCCTCGCGCTCGGAGATCCAGCGCCTGATCGAGGGGTGGCTGGACGCGATGGAGACCACCGGCCGCTGGGCGCTCTTGAAGCTGATGACCGGCGGCCTGCGGGTCGGCGTCTCCTCGCGGCTGGCCAAGCAGGCCGCCGCTGACCTCGGCGGGGTCGAGATCGCCGAGGTCGAGGAGGTCTGGCACGCCCTGCACCCGCCCTATGAGGACCTGTTCGCCTGGTTGGAGGGCCGCTCGGATCGACCCTCCGCCAATTCGCCAGGCCGCTTCCGCCCGGTGATGCTGGCCCAGGCGATCGACGAGGCGGTCGATTTCGCCAAGCTCGACCCGGCCGACTACGCCGCCGAATGGAAGTGGGACGGCATCCGGGTCCAGGCGGTGAACGAGGCCGGGGTGCGCCGGCTCTACACCCGCAACGGCGACGACATTTCGCGGACCTTTCCCGATGTCCTGGAAGCGCTGGAGTTTGACGGGGCGATCGACGGCGAGCTGCTAGTGATGCGCGACGGGGTGCTGGCCAGTTTCGCCGACCTGCAGCAACGGCTGAATCGCAAGAGCGTCGACGCCAAGCTGCTGATGAACTTCCCGGCCGCGATCCGCGCCTATGACCTGTTGTCCGAGGCCGGCGAGGACACCCGAGTGCTGCCCTTCGCCGCCCGCCGACAACGACTGGAGGTCTTCGTGGGCAGACTGAAGACCCGCCGGATCGACCTCTCGCCGATGCAGTCTTTCGAGACCTGGACGGACCTAGCCGATCTGCGCCACGCGCCGCCGCCGGGCGACCCGCAGGTGGCCGAGGGCCTGATGCTCAAGCGCTGGGACTCGATCTATGAAGCCGGGCGACCCAAGGGCCCCTGGTTCAAGTGGAAGCGCGATCCGTTCCTGATCGACGCGGTGCTGATGTACGCCCAGCGCGGCCACGGCAAACGCTCGAGCTTTTATTCCGACTACACCTTTGGGGTCTGGACGCAGGCCGAGGATGGGGTTCGCGCCCTGACGCCGGTCGGCAAGGCCTATTTCGGTTTCACCGACGAAGAACTGAAGCAGATCGACAAGTTCGTGCGCGACAACACCGTCGATCGCTACGGGCCGGTGCGCGCGGTGCGCGCCGACATCCACCACGGCCTAGTGTTCGAGGTCGCGTTCGAAGGCCTGCAACGCTCCACCCGGCACAAATCCGGCGTCGCCATGCGCTTCCCCCGGATTAGCCGCATCCGCTGGGACAAGCCGGCGGGCGAGGCCGACGAACTTACGTCGCTGGAACGGATGTTGGAACAGATGGAGGAGCGTTGAGCCCGAGGCGGCCCGCAGCCAGCGTCCAAACCACCGCGGCCTGGATCAATCCCGACACCAGGCTGATCAGCGGCGCATGGGCGAGCGGGGCGAAGATGGCGCCGCCGGTCTCCTGGCCAACCGTCCACCCGATGACGCCGCCGACGCCATAGAGCAGGCCCAGGGCTACGACCGCCGAGAAGTCGCCGCGCTGCGGGCGCTCGCCCATCCGGCACAGGGCGATGACCCCGAGGTCCCGCAACAGGAAGGCGATCAGCGCGCCGGCTTGGCCAAGTTCGGGAGCCATCAGCGACCCAGACGAGGTGGCGAAGGCCGCGAGCACCAGCAGGGTGGCGATCAGCAGCGGCGCCAGGGGCGCGGGCGTGAGCGGGGCGGCGCGGGCAAGGTCGCCCTTGGCGGTGAACTGCACGAACTGCCGGATCCGTACCCGGTCGGCGGGCTCGGCGAAGGCGGCCGCGTAGGCGCTGAGCGCCACGACCAGGGAGCCGACCGCCAGGCCGGCGGCCAGCCCTTGGGTCCGCAGCATGAAACCGCCGGCGAAGATCGCCAGGAAGATCAGGAAGGCGGGCCAGACCACCGGGGCGTTCTGCATCTGCAGCTCCAGCCGCATCAGCCGCCAGGCGCCGACCACCGCCCAGGCGGCGAACAGCGACAGGGCCACGGCGCGGAAGCCGGCGGCCGGCCACAGCCGTCCACCCCAGTCGACAAAGCCGTTGGCGCTGAACAGCGCGCCAAAGCCCTCGGTGCCCATGCCGCGTTGGAAGCCAGCCGATCCGGCGACCCAGGACAGCAGGATCGCGCCGATGATCAGGCCGCCCAGCACGCCGCTGGCGCGGGCGGTGCGCCCTTCGGCGCGGGCCTTGCGAACCCCGATGAGAGCCGCGCCGAGCGAAATGGCCTGCAGCAGAACCGCCAGGGCCAGCATGAAGATGGCGGTGGTGGCCAGTCCTTCCACACGACTGGCCATCCCGGCGACGATCATCATCAGCAGACCGGTCAGGGCGCATATCCAGGCCAGGCTCGATCCACCGAACAGCTTGCCCCAGGTCATGGCCCAGGGCTTTAGGGCCGAGAGGCGCTGGAAGTCCCAGGTGCGGTCGGCGATCTCGGTCAGGATCGAATTGCCGCTGGCGCGCGCGCCCCACCGCATCGCGCAAGCCACGAACACCACCGCTCCGACCCCGCCCAGCGCCGGCAGGGCGCCATAGGGATTGTTGCGGGTCAGGGCCACGGCCGCGCCGTAGATCAGCAGCAGC
>NZ_JAURWM010000183.1 GCF_030654915.1 Phenylobacterium sp.
TCGCAGAGGTCCAGGATCTCATCGAGCGCCTCAAGCGCGGCGGGCTTTTCAATCTTGGCCAGCACGGCCGCGCGGCCCTGAACGATCTGCCGCAGCTCGGCCATGTCCGAGGCGCGCTGCACGAAGGAGAGCGCGATCCAGTCGACGCCCTCCTTCAGGGCGAAGGCCAGATCCTCGCGGTCCTTCGGCGTCAGGGCCGGGACCGGGATCGCATGGCCGGGAAGATTGAGCCCCTTGTGGTTGGAAAGCTGGTCGCCGGAAATCACCACCGTCTCGGCGAAACCCGGACCGCAGCTCCTGACTTTCAGCCGCACCCGGCCGTCGTCCAGCAGGATATCGGAGCCAGGGACCAGGGCTGCGAACACCTCGACCAGCGGCACGCCCACCCGCGAGGCGTCGCCAGGCATGGGCGAGGTGTCGAGGCGGAAGTCCTGGCCGGGCCTCAGGCGCACCATCCGGTCGGCGAACTCGCCCAGACGGATCTTCGGACCCTGCAGGTCGGCGAGCACCGCCAAGGGCCGGCCGACGGCGGCCTCGGCGGCGCGCACATTGGCGATGGTCTGCGCGTGGTCAGCATGGGTCCCGTGGCTGAAGTTCACTCGGAAGACATCGGCCCCCGCGGTGGCGAGCTCGATGACCTTGGACGCTTCGCGACTGGCGGGGCCAAGCGTGGCGACAATGCGAGCGCGGCGGGCGCGGATCATCTGACCTCCGAGAAGTGCGCGGGTAACCGGTGTCTATACCCGTTCGTCGCCGACGCGAGATCGCCCGCGCGCAATATGATCCAACGCGACAACATGGCGAACCTTTCCCCATTGAACGTTACGATCACCGGCCACCGCCCCAGTGCCGCCGCCTTTGCGCGGCTCATTCCTGAACCGAAGCCAGCTTCGCGGATTGCAGCCAGATGACCCAAAGCCTTGACCTGTTCCCCATCGGCAATTGCGCGGCCAGCGGCCTGATAGATCGGGCCGGACGGCTTGTCTGGGCCTGCGTGCCCCGAGTCGACGGGGATCCGGCGTTCTCAGCGCTGTTGAGCGGCGATCCGGATGAGCACGCCGACGCCCAGGGCTACTGGGCGGTGGAACTGGAAGACCAGGCCAGCGTCCGCCAGAGCTATCTGCGCAACACTCCGATCCTCGTCACCGAGATCACCGACAAGGCCGGCGCCGTCGCCCAGGTCATCGACTTCTGCCCGCGCTACCGGCAGTTCGGGCGGATCTACCGCCCGATGGCCTTCATCCGCCTGATCCGTCCGATCTTCGGAGTTCCGAAGATCCGCATCAAGCTGCGCCCGACCGTGAACTGGGGAGAGCGGCCGGCCGACCGAACCAACGGCTCAAACCACATCCGTTTCGTGGGCGGCGAGATGACCCTGCGCATGACCACCGACGCGCCGATCTCGCACATCAGCGGCGAGCGGCTGTTCCGGCTGGAGGAACCGGTCTCGATGTTCCTTGGCCCCGACGAGGGGTTTGATGCCGATCTCACCGCCACCACCGAGCGCATGCTCAAGGAAACCACCGCCTATTGGCGCAGTTGGGTGCGGACCCTATCGGTGCCGCTGGAGTGGCAAGAGGCGGTGATCCGCGCGGCGATCACCCTGAAGCTCTGCGCCCACGAGGAAACCGGGGCCATCGTCGCGGCCCTGACCACCTCGATCCCCGAGCACGAGAGCAGCCAGCGCAATTGGGACTATCGCTACTGCTGGCTGCGTGACGCCTATTACGTGGTGCAGGCGCTGAACCGGCTCGGCGCCGCCGATATGCTGGAGAACTATCTCGGCTATCTGCGCAACATCATCGACCGTTCCAAGGGCGGCCACGTCCAGCCGCTCTATGGCGTCGGGCTCGAGCCCTCGCTGACCGAACGGTTCGCCGAGCACTTGGCCGGATATCGCGGCATGGGACCCGTGCGGGTCGGCAACCAGGCCCACGAGCATCTGCAACACGACGTGTACGGACAAATCGTCCTGTCGACCGTACAGGCCTTCTTCGACGAGCGCCTTTTCCGGCCCGCCACGGTGGAGGATTTCTGCAGTCTGGAGCCGATTGGCGACCGCGCCTTCGAACTCCACGACCAGCCCGACGCCAGCCTATGGGAATTCCGGGGGCGGGAGAACGTCCACACCTACTCGGCGGTGATGTGCTGGGCGGCCTGCGACCGGCTGGGCAATGCGGCGGCCAAGCTAGGCCTGACCGATCGCGCCGACTTCTGGAACGACCGCGCCGCCACGGTGCGCGCGACCATCGAGGAGAAGGCTTGGAACAAGGAGTTGGGCCGGTTCGCCGCGACCTTCGGCGGCGACGAACTGGACGCCAGCCTGCTGCAACTGGTCGATGTGCGCTTCGTCAGTCCGGACGACCCGCGCATGGCCGCCACCATCGCCGCGGTCGAGAAGGGCCTGCGGCGTGGCCCCTACATGCTGCGCTACGCCATTCCCGACGACTTCGGCGAGCCGAAGACCGCCTTCAACATCTGCACGTTCTGGCTGATCGAGGCCCTGCACCTCTCGGGACGCTCAGAGGAGGCCCGGACCCTGTTCGAGGAAATGCTGGAGCGGCGAACCGCCGCGGGCCTGCTCTCGGAGGACATCGCCTTCGACGGCGCCGAGCTCTGGGGCAACTATCCGCAGACCTACTCGCTGGTCGGGCTGATCAACTGCGCGACCATGCTATCGCGGCCCTGGTCGTCGGTGCGCTGAATCCTTTTGGCGAATCATGGATTCCTTAGGGGTGACGCGGAAAGGCGGCCCATGAGAGACATGACCGAAGTCCTTCGACGCTTCGAGGCCCACGCGGCCGACGAGGATCGCAAGGCGACACATGAAGTCTATGGCGAGAGTTTCGAGGACGCGGCCTTCGCCTTCATCGAGCGATGGCGGCCCGCCGCCGACGCGCAAGGCGAGATCCAAGTCCAGCTAACCGACTGCGAAAGCGGAGAGCGCCAGTGCTTCCGCCTGGACTTGGACGACGGTCAAGTTGGCCTTTGTGGCTAAGAAGCTCCGCGCCGGGACGAACCGGCGCGGAGGTCCTGGTCACTCGTAGACGAAGGCCTTGTCGTCGAGATCGATGGCCGGCAGTTCGTCCTTCTCGGCCCAGTAGTCTTGGGTGTGGCGCCACTCCGGCTTGTTGCCGCTCTTGGGCAGCAGGTGCATGCCACGCATCAGGTAGCCAGGATTGAAGTTCTCCGGATCAATCCACGGCTCCAGGACCATGTCCTTGTCCTCGGGGCGTAGAGCCGGAACCACCCGCTTGGCGCCCTTGGCCTTCATGTGGTTGAGCAGGCGCGGCACGAAGTCGCCGATCAGGTCGGCGCGAAGCGTCCAACTGGCGCGGAAATAGCCAAACACCCAGATCAGGTTCGGCACGCCAGTGAACATCATGCCGCGGTAGTTCACGGTCTGAGAGAAATCGAGCGGCTTGCCGTCGATGTGGAAATCAATGTCGCCCAGCACATTGAGGTCGAAGCCGGTGGCGGTGACGATGATGTCGGCCTCCAGCGTCTCGCCCGATTTCAGCAGGATACCGTTCTGCGTGAAGGCCTCGATCTCGTCGGTGACCACCGAGGCTTTGCCCGAGGCGATGCCTTGGAACAGGTCGCCGTTCGGCACGAAGGCGATGCGCTGGCGCCAGGGCCGGTAGCGCGGCGTGAAGTGCTTGTCGACGTCGTAGTCCTCGCCCAGGAAGGCCCGAACGCCGGCCAGCAGATCCTTGGTGACTGACTCCGGCTCTTCGAGAGCCCGGCGCGTGAACGCGGCCTGGTCGAACAAGATCTTCTTGCGGACGATCTCGTGGACCCAGTTCTCGTCGATCTCCAGCTCGCGCAGGGTGTCAGCCAGTTCGTTGGCGTTACGGCCTGGGATGAAATAGGTCGGCGAACGCTGCAGCAGCGTGACGTGCTCGACGTCGGCGGCGATGGCCGGGACCAGGGTCGCGGCCGTGGCGCCCGAGCCGATGACGACGACCTTCTTGCCTTTGTAGTCCAGGTTCTCGGGCCAGGTCTGCGGGTGGACGATCAGACCCTTATAGGTCTCCATCCCCGGCCACTCGGGCGTGTAGCCTTCCGAATGCCGGAAATAGCCCTGGCACATCCAGAGGAAGTTGGTGGTGAAGGACGCGGTTTCACCGGTGTCGGTCCGCACCGTCTCCAGAGTCCACAGATTGTCCTGGCTGGACCAGCGCGCCGAGGTGATCTTGGTCTTGTATTGAATGTGACGGGCCAGATCATGGTCGTCGATGACCTCGCCCATATAGGCCAGGATCTCTTCGGCCGTGGCGATGGGCGTGCCCTTCCACGGCTTGAAGCGGTAGCCGAAGGTGTAGAGGTCGCTGTCGGATCGGATGCCAGGATAGCGGTGGGTATGCCAGGTGCCGCCGAAGCTCTCCTGGCTCTCCAGCACCGTGAAGCTCGTCCCCGGACTTTGCTGAATTAGGTGATAGGCTGAGCCGACCCCCGAAATTCCCGCCCCGACGATGATGACGTCGAAGTGCTGAGTCTTGGCCTTTGCCTGCACGGCAAGCGTTTCCGTCCCTGTCATCGTTCCCAGTCTTTTGTTGTTGGCGGTTTCCCGCATCCCCTCGCCGCCAGGGTTTCACCCCGTACAGTTCGGCTCCTTGACTGAAATCAATATAGGTTATCGGTGATAACCGAAAGTGGGAGCTTGGCGTCCAGCCGCGGATGCCGCGACCTGAATTCCTCTCCCTCGGGAGAGGTTAGGTGAGGGGGCGTTGCGCAGCGGCGCTTTACGCTCCATCGACGGCGCGGCGGCAGGGGCCGCTCCCCCTCACCCGGCCTCTCCCCCGCAAGCGGGGGCGAGGAGCAGGCGAGGACAGGCGCCCCCGCCCGGACCTCAGTCGTACCAGGCGCGGTCCGAGCGTTCGATCAGCGCGAAGGCGCCGGCCGGACCCCAACTGCCGGCCGCATAGGGCTTGGGCGCCATGCCCGATTCACGCCAAGCCTCGGCCACGCCATCGATCCATTCCCAAGCCCGCTCGACCTCGTCACGGCGCACGAAGAGCGTGCGATTGTTCTGGATGACGTCGAGGATCAGCCGCTCATAGGCGATGCGCCGCCGAGCGTTGGGGCCGGAATAGGCCTTGGCCAACGACAGCGACAGCGGCAGCGATTGCAGACGCATCCCGCGCTCGGCCAAGCCGGGCGCCTTGTTCATCAGCAGCAGTTCGATGTCCTCGTCCGGCTGCAGGTCGATGACCAGACGGTTGGCGGCAAGGTCGGCCTTGGCCGCGCCATCGAAGATCGAGTGCGGCACCGGCTTGAACTGGATGGCGATCTGAGTGCGACGCTCAGGCAGGCGCTTGCCGGTCCGCAGGAAGAACGGAACGCCGGCCCACCGCCAGTTGTCGATGTCGACGCGCAGGGCGACAAAGGTCTCGGTGTCGGTCGGCTGGCCGCGTTCGGCCTCGTAGCCACCCGCCGAGGCTCCGCCCGACATGCCCGCAGCGTACTGACCGCGCACGCTGACCGTCTGAACGTCGGCGCGGGTCACGGGTCGCAGCGAGCGCAGCACCTTGACCTTCTCGTCACGGACCGAGTCCGGCTCCATGTCCGAGGGTGGCTCCATCGCCACCAGGCACAGCAGCTGGAGCATGTGGTTCTGCACCATGTCGCGCAGGGCGCCGTATTCGTCATAGTAGGGCCAGCGATCGCCGACGCCCTCGGTCTCGGCCACGGTGATCTGCACGTGGTCGATGGTCAGGTTGTTCCAGAGCGGCTCAAACAGGGTGTTGGCGAACCGCAACGCCAGCAGGTTCTGGACGGTTTCCTTGCCAAGGTAGTGATCGATCCGGAAAATGCTGTCTTCCGGGAAGACCTCGGCCACCTCGCCGTTGATGACCTTGGAGCTCTCCAGGTCGCGGCCGATCGGCTTTTCCAGTACAATGCGAGTCTTGGGCGTCGCCAGCCCGGCCTGGGCCAGAGCCCCGCAGACCCGGCCGTAGATGCTGGGCGACAGCGCCAGATAGAAGATCGAAATGCGCGCCTCGCCGAGCGCGACCTTCAGTTCAGCCATCCCCTCCGGCGTCGTCGCGTCGGCGCCGACATAGTTCAGGCGCTGCTCGAACCGGGCCCAGACCTTCGCGTCGAGGTCGGCGCGAGCGCCGACGGACTTCTTGACCTCGGCGACGAAGGCCTCGCGGCTCATCTCGGCCCGCGCCGTGGCTATGATCGCGAAGCGGTCAGCAAGGAAGCCGTCGGCGTCCAGCGAGTACAACGAGGGGAAGAGCATCTTCTGGGCGAGATCGCCCGTGCCGCCGAACAGAACGATCACATCGGCGAGAGGCTGCTCTGCCATCGGTGTCACCTTTTCGCGAGATTGCACTATCAGGGGGGCATAGCGACGTTCGAGGATGCAACGTCAAGCCCTTCTCACGGGTTCATTCTGTTGGACCCCGAGGAATTTGGATCGAACCGCCGCCGCAGACGTTCTTCGTGGCCGCCGGACGAAAGTAGACATGAGCGTAGATGAACTGAGTGTCGGGCTGAGCAGGCCCCCGGAACGACTGGCGCTGAGCGGCGCCGCCCTCTTCCTTGATCTGGACGGCACCTTGGCGCCGATCGCCGAGCGGCCGGAGGATGTTCGTCCCGATCCGCGCCGCACCGACCTGTTGCAAAAACTGGGCGTTCGGCTGGAGGGTCGACTGGCCGTCGTCAGCGGCCGCTCGCTCTCGGAAATCGACCATATCCTTGAAAGCCGGGTGACCTGCGTCGCCGCCATCCATGGCCTGGTCCGACGCGACGCCCAGGGGGTGATCGGCGAGGCCGCGCCCCATCCCGGCCTGGTCGCGGCGCGAGCGGCCCTGCGCGAATTCGCCGAGCGCGACGCCCGCCTGTTGATCGAAGATAAGGCGCTCAGCCTGACCATGCACTATCGTCAGGCGCCGGACCGCGCGCCCGAGGTCATCGACCTGGCTGAACGAATCGCCACCACCACCGGCCTCACCCTGCAACCGGGCGACATGGTCGTGGAATTGCGGACCCCTGGCGCCAGCAAGGGCGACTCCATCCGCGCCTTCATGGCCGAGGAGCCGTTCCGCGGCGCCCGGCCGATCTTCCTGGGCGACGACCTGACCGACGAGCACGGCTTCTTCGCCGCCCGGCAACTGGGCGGCTACGGGATCTTGGTCGGCCCCGCGCGCAAGACCACCGCGACCTATCGCATGGAGGGTGTCGAAGCCGCCCTCACCTGGCTGGAGGCCGCCGAATGAGCCGGCTGATCGTCGTCTCCAATCGCGTCAACCCGCCGACCGGCAAGGGCGACGAAACGGTGGGCGGCTTGGCCATGGCGCTAGCCGCGGCGCTGCGCGAGTATTCGGGCCTGTGGTTCGGTTGGAGCGGCAAGACCACGCCGGAGTTCACCGGCCACCTGAACCTGCAGCGGGTCGAAGGCGTGACGGTCGCAACCGTCGACCTCGAGGAAGCCGACCTCAACGAGTACTACAACGGCTACGCCAACAAGACGCTGTGGCCGCTGTTCCACTATCGGCAGGACCTGACCGCCTACGACCGCTCGTTCAACGAGGGCTATGAGCGGGTCAACCGGCGCTTCGCCGAGACCCTGCGTCCGCTGATTGAGCCGGATGATCTGATCTGGATCCACGACTATCACCTGATCCCGCTGGCGCGCGAACTACGCCGCCTGGGCGTGAAGAACCGCATCGGCTTCTTCCTGCACATCCCGTGGCCGGCCCACCAGCTGATCACCACCCTGCCCCGCCACAAGAAGCTGGTGGAGGCGCTGTTCGCCTATGACCTGGTCGGCTTCCAGACCCCGGAATATCGCCAGGCGTTCGAGGAATATGTGCTGAGCGAGGCCGACGGCGTCGCGGTCGGCACGAGCACCCTGCGCGCCTTTGGCCGCACGGTGCAGGTCGGAGACTTCCCGATTGGCATCGACGCGGCCGAGTTCGGCGAGATGGTCAATTCCGAACGCGCCCACCGCACCTATGACGTGATGACGGCCCATACGGCCTTCCGCAAGATGATCGTGGGGGTCGACCGGCTCGACTATTCCAAGGGGCTGGAAGAGCGCTTTCTCGGCTTCGAGCGCCTGCTGGCCGATCACCCGCACCTGCGCCGCGAGGTGCTGATGCTGCAGATCGCGCCGGTCAGCCGTGAGGGCGTCGAGGCCTATCAGGAGATCCGCGCTCGGTTGGACGCCCTGTCCGGCCGCATCAACGGCGAATACGCCGATATCGACTGGAACCCAGTCCGCTACGTGAACCGCAATTATCGCCGCGACGAACTGGCCGGCGTCTATCGGGCCGCCAAGGTTGGGCTGGTGACGCCGCTGCGTGACGGCATGAACCTGGTCGCCAAGGAATTCGTCGCCGCCCAGGATCCGGACGATCCGGGCGTGCTGGTGCTGTCGCGGTTCGCCGGCGCGGCCAACCAGATGCCCGAGGCGTTGCTGATCAATCCGAACAGTCCCGAGGATATCGCCGAGGCGCTGAACCGGGCGCTCAACATGGATTTGGCGGAGCGAATCGAGCGGTGGCGCGCTCTCTTCGACAACGTTCAGCGCGAAGACGTCACCGCTTGGCGCGACGCCTATGTCGGCGCGCTCGCCGCCATCCGGCCAGGCGTCCATCGCAAAGCCGCCGAGGGACCGCTTTATGGCGAACAAGCTCGCCCGCTATCAGTCCATGAGAGACTTTACCCGGACGGCGGAGCCCAGCGGCCGGGAGAAGGCGCCCCCCTCGAAACAGCTGCGCTACGTGATCCAGAAGCACGCGGCGACGAGACTGCACTACGACTTCCGTCTGGAACTGGACGGGGTCTTCAAGTCCTGGGCCGTGACCAAGGGTCCCTCCCTCGACCCACACGATCGTAGGCTGGCGGTCGAGGTCGAAGACCATCCCCTCGACTACGGTGACTTCGAAGGCACGATCCCCAAGGGTCAGTACGGCGGCGGCTCGGTCATGCTGTGGGACCGGGGTTATTGGGCGCCCGAGCCCGGAACCGACGCGCATGAGGGGCTGGAAAAGGGCGATCTGAAGATCGTGCTGGAAGGTCAGCGCCTGCACGGCGGCTTCGTTCTGGTGCGCATGAAGCATGATCGCAACGGCGGCAAGGCCACCAACTGGCTGCTGATCAAGCATCGCGACGACTTCGCCAAGGAGGGCGACGGCGAGACCCTGCTGACCGAAAACGCCACCTCGGTCGCGTCTGGCCGAACCATGGAGGCTATCGCCGAAGGCAAGGGCAAGGGTCCGACTCCGTTCATGAAGGCCGGCAAGGCCAAGGCCCGCGCCGACGACGTGTGGCAGAGCAAGCCCAAATCGGTCGCGCGCCCGTCCAAGCCGCTGGCCGCCCCTCCGGCGCCGAAGCTGAAACCCGCGCCGCCGCCCCGCTTCGTCGAACCACAGCTTTGCAAGTCGGTCGAACGGCCGGCGAACGGCGCTGGCTGGGGCCATGAGGTCAAGTTCGACGGCTACCGCCTGCAGCTGCGCGTCGAAGGCGGCAAGGCTGTCGTCCGCACCCGCAAGGGGCTCGACTGGACCGAAAAGTTTCAGGCGATAGCCGGGGCTGCGTCCGTTCTGCCCGATTGCATTCTGGATGGTGAAGCGGTGGCGCTCGACCACGAGGGCCAGCCCAGTTTTCATGCCCTCCAGGCCGCGCTGTCCGAGGGCAAGACGGAGGATTTGATCTATTTCGCCTTCGATCTGCTGTTTGCCGGCGGCGATGATCTGCGCGGCTTGCCGCTGCGCGATCGCAAGGAAGCCCTAAGGCTGGTGCTGAAAGCAGGCGATCCCAGGCTTCGCTACGTCGAACACTTTGAGACCTCCGGGGAGGCGGTCTGGCAATCAGCCTGCCGGCTCAACCTGGAAGGCATTATTTCCAAACGACTGGACGCCGCCTATCGCTCCGGGCGCTCCGAAAGCTGGACCAAGGCCAAGTGCCGCGCGGGCCACGAGGTGGTGATCGGCGGGTGGACCGGCGAGAAGGGCCAGCTTCGCTCGCTGCTGGCCGGCGTTTATCGCGAAGGGCGGCTTGTCTATGTCGGCAGGGTCGGGACCGGCTTTGGACGCGAGACGGTCGCCCGCGTGCTGCCGAAATTAGAGGCGGTCGCCGCCCGGGCCAGCCCGTTCAAAGGGCCGAACGCCCCGTCCAAGGCCGCCAACGTCCACTGGGCCAAGCCCGAGCTGGTGGCCGAGATCGAATTCGCGGGCTTCACCGGCGACGGCAATGTCAGGCAGGCCGCGTTCAAGGGACTGCGCGAGGACAAGCCGGCCCAAGAGGTGGAAGCCGAAACGCCGGCGCCCGCCGAGGACACCGAACTCGCCGAGCCCACCCCGCGCCCACCGGCCAAGAAAGGAAAGTCCAGCATGGGCGAACCTGTCGTCATGGGCGTGACCATCTCCAGCCCCGACAAGGCGTTGTGGCCGAACTCGGCGGATTCGCCCGAGCCGGTGACCAAGCTCGAGTTGGCGCGCTACCTCGAAGAGGTCGGCCCGTGGATGATGCGGCACATAGAGGGCCGCCCCTGTTCGATCATCCGCACGCCGGACGGGATCGGCGGCGAGCAGTTCTTTCAGCGCCACGCCGGCAAGGGCTCTTCCCCCCTGATCAACCAAGTCGAGGTCAGCGGCGATCACGCGCCCTATCTGCAGGTGGATAGGGTCGAGGCCCTGGCGGCCCTGGCCCAGATCGGGGCTACAGAATACCACCCCTGGAACTGTCGACCGCATGAGCCGGAGATCCCCGGCCGGCTGATCTTCGACCTCGACCCCGGCCCGGGCGTGACCTTCGACGACGTGGTCGCCACCGCCCGCGACGTGCGCGACCGGCTGGAGGAACTGGGCCTCATCGCCTTCTGCAAGACCACCGGCGGCAAGGGGCTGCATGTCGTGACCCCGCTCAGCCCGCCGAAGGGCAAGCTGGACTGGCCGACCGCCAAGGCCTTCGCCAAGAAGCTTTGCGAGCAGATGGCCGCCGACGAGCCGGACCGCTACGTGGTCAACATGGCCAAGAAGCTGCGCGATGGCCGGATTTTCCTGGACTATCTGCGCAACGACAGGCTCTCGACCGCCGTGGCGCCGTTGTCGCCGCGGGCCAGGGAGGGAGCCAGCGTCTCCTTCCCGCTGAATTGGAGCCAGGTGAAGGCCGGCCTCGACCCGCTGCGCTACACGGTCCGCACAGCCCCCGTCCTGCTGAAGAAAACCACCGCCTGGGCTGACTACACCGACAGCGAACGATCGCTGGAAACCGCCATCAAGCGTCTGGGCTGAAACAACTCCGCCGCATACGTGGCGCGGGGATGAACCTAACCCAAACAGAACGGTTCAGCTTAGGCTCAGCGGGCGCCCCTCATGATGTCTCCAACAGTTTGAGTAAGGAGATCGCCATGAAGAAGATCCTGACCGCCGCCGTCGCCCTATCCGTCCTGGTCGGCGCCGGGGCCGCGAACGCCCAGCCTTACCGCAACGATCATCGCGATCACCGTGACGACCGCAGGGTCGAGCAGCAGTACGACCGCCGGATGGACAAGGCCGAGCGCAAGTACGACCGCGACGTCCGCAAGGCCGACCGCCGCTATCGCGCCAACGCCTATCAGCGCCCGCCCGGCTACACCTATCGTCAGTGGAACCGCGGTGACCGCCTGCCGCCGTCGTATCGGGCCGAGCGCTACCGGGTCGACTATCGCCACTACGGCCTGCGCGCGCCGCCCCGCGGTTACTACTACACCCGCGTCGACAACGACGTGGTCCTAGCCGCCGCCGCCACCGGCCTGATCAGCTCGATCGTCGTCGGTATGTTCCAGTAGGGGCTCCTCCCCTCCACAAATCGTCATCCCCGGGCCTTGTCCCGGGGATCCATAGACGCCGAGAAACCCATCGCGGAGTCTATGGATTGCCGGCTCAAGAGGCCGGCCATGACGAACTGGTGGGGAAAACCCGGCCTCTCCCGAGGGAGAGCAGGAGAGCTAAGACGCCCGCTTCCGAGCGGGCGTCTTTCTTGCGGCTGGCTTCTTCTCAGCCGCGCGGGGCGTGGTCTTGCGCCTTGAACCGCCCTCGCCCAGGCTGCGGCGCAGCGCCTCCATCAGGTCGATGACCTCGGCCTCCTTGGGCTCGGCCACCGGCGCGACCACGCCGTGGTTCTTTTCCTTTTCCGCGATCAGCTTGCGCAGCGCGGTCTCATAGCGATCAGTGAACTCGCTGGGGTCGAACGGCCCCTCAAGCTGATCGATGATCTTCTCGGCGATGGCGACCATCTTGGTGTCGGCCTTGACGTCCGGAATGCTTCCAAAGAACTCGGCAGGATCGCGCACCTCGCTATTGGAACGGATGGTGTAGGCGACGATGCCCTGGTCACGCGGCTCCAACGCCATCACCCGTTCGCGCTGGTGCATGACCACGCGGGCCAGCGCCACCTTACCGGCCCCGCTCATCGCCTCACGGATGACGCTGAAGGCCTCGACCGCCATCTCGCCGTCGGGCGCCAGGAAGTACGGGTCGTTCCAATAGAGCCGGTCGATCTGCGCCTCATCCACGAACCGCTCGATGTCGATGGTCCGGGTGGTCTCCAACCGCACGTTCTTGATCTCCTCGTCGGTAACGACGACGTAGCGGCCCTTCTCGATCTCGTAGCCCTTGACGATATCGGCGCGCTCGACCGGCCCGGTGTCCGGGTCGGTTGGGATCATCCGGATACGGTTGTGGGTCGCCTTGTGCAGCATGTTGAACGACACATCGGCGCTGCGCGAGGTGGCCGTGTATAGAGCCACGGGGCAGCTGACGAGCGACAGGCGCAAATAGCCTTGCCAGGTGGGGCGCGCGGCCATGTCCGGACTCCGAGATCTGATCAGAGTCAGGAAACGCCGAGCGTAGCGATTCAGTTCGCCGGCAAGCTCAAGGTCGGCAGGGCGGCGGCCTGCTGGACGTCGAGCTGGCCCCTACGGAAGCCGTCCCGCACCCCGCTCTGCGCGCCGAATTCGACCAGTTGGTCCTTGGCGGGATCGTAGGCCGGCCAGGCGATATCGCACCTGGGGGCGCCCGCCTTGGCGAAGGCGACCCAACAGCCGTGCATCAGCTTGGCCATCGCCTTGTCGTCGGCCGCCACCATGCTCTCGGGCGTGCGGCGACCCCAGTATTCGAAGACGTACTGGATCTCGGCGGCGTGGGCGGCGCTGGTCACCCCCATCGGGCGGAAGCGCGAGCCGACATAGGAGAAGTGGTAGAGCCAGGCCGGCTTGCCGCCCGCCGCCTCGGCCGCGATCCAGCGCGCCGGCGCGATCATGAAACGGTCGCCGAAGGCGGCGCGGACCAGGGCCTCGTCGCCCTTGGCGGCTTCCGCCACATAGGCGGCCTTGGCGGGCGCCGGGATGGCGGCGGCCAGGGCCGAAGCGTTCGGCAGGCTGCGGCCCATCAGCGAATCCTCGCCGGAATTGGCCCCGATGATCAACGGCACATCAGCCGCTCGCCCCGCGGCGAAGGCTTGGGACGGGGTTTCCTTGAGCAGCCGGCCATCAACGGACGGGCCATAGTCGCCGGTCAGGGTCTGCGCGATCAGCCGCTCGGCTGGAACGGCGCGCAGATCGGCGGCCGTGGCGTTATCCAGGCCAAGCGTGGCGGCCACGGCGACCCCAGCGGCTTCCTTACCGGCCAAGGTTGAGGGCGCGAACCAGCCGCCGCCCGACTGCACCGCCGCCTGCTGGAACAGCTCCTTGGCCTTGGGCGTGGCGAGGATCGCCAGCGTGCTCATGCCGCCGGCGCTTTCGCCAAAGACCGTGACGTTATTCGGATCGCCGCCGAAGGCCGCGATGTTGCGCTGGACCCATTCCAAGGCCGCGATCTGGTCCATCAGGCCGTAGTTGCCGACCGCCTCGGACTTGCCGGCGGCCTTGGTCAGGGCCGGGTGGGCGAAATAGCCGAGCGGCCCGAGGCGGTAGTTGATCGAGACCAGCACCACTCCATCGCGGGCGAAGTTCTGGCCGTCATAGATCCACCCCGCTCCGGACCGATGCGAACCGCCGTGGAGCCAAACCATGACCGGCGCCTTGCCCTCGATCTTGTCCTTTAGCGGCGCGAAGACGTTGAGCTGCAGGCAGTCCTCGCTGACCGGCCCGTTGGCGCTGCCCTCGTTGGGCGTGCCGTCGGGCTTCATCTGTTGCGGGCAAGAGGGGCCGTTCTGGGTGGCGTCGCGCGCACCGCTCCAGGCGAGCGGCTTCTTCGGCGCGGCCCAGCGCAGGTCGCCGACCGGCGGGGCGGCGTAGGGAATGTTTTTGAAGATCCGCGCCCGGTCGGTCTGGGCGCCGGCCAGTACGCCGCTCTCGACCTTCACGGTCGCGTCCTGAGCTTGCGCCGCCGAGGCCAAGGCCAGCGCGCCCATAATGATCGCACCTGTTCGCAGCATGGCGGTTTCCCCTGACCCGACGGCTGGCGAGCATTCGGTGCGGCCGCGCCGAGGTCAAGGCGACTCCACCGTGAGGTGCTTGACTCTTTCGCTCCCAATTCTAGAACAAAATAAGAACAAAGGATCTAGGAGCCATGTCCGAATTTCGCGACGACCGCCTGGCGGCGCTCAAGGCGAAGATCGCCGCCCTTGAGGCGGGCGGACGGTCGGACTCTGAATCCCTGCCCTTCGGAGCACCCCAGATCGACGACTGTTTCCTGGGCGGCGGATTGGCTCTGGGTCAATGGCACGAGTTCACCGGGGCAGGTATGGAGGTGGAGACCGCCGCCTCGCCGGCCGCCTTCGCCGCCCTGGTCGCCGCCCCGCTCGCCCGGCGCGGCGAGGCCGTCTGGGTGCTGCGGCGCGACGACCTGTTCGCGCCGGGGCTTGCCGGACTGGGCTTTCCGGCCGAGCGGCTGATCCAGGTCTGCGCCCGCGACGAAGCCGAGGCCCTGGCCATCACCGAGGACGCCTTGGCCACGGTCGGCGTCGCCGCCGTGTTCGCCGAGGTGGAGGCGGTTGATCTCACCGCCGGCCGGCGCCTGCAACTGGCCTGCGAGAAGCGCGGCTCAACCGGTTTCGTGATCCGCCGCCGGCCCTATGGCGGGCAGGAGCGCACGACCGCCTCAGGCTCGGCGGCCGCCACCCGATGGAAGATCGCCCCGGCCGCTAGCGAACCCGGGCCGGGGGAGTTTGGTCTCGGCCCCCCACGCTGGCGGGTTGAACTGGAACGCTGCCGGGGCGGCCGAACCGGCGCCTGGCTGATGGAGGCCCAAACCGCATTCACCTGGGAGGCCGGACATGGCCCGCATCCTCTGCGCCTGGTCCCCGAACTGGGCGATCGCCAATTGGCGCCGGCGCAACCCGTCAGACTGTCCGCCTAAACCGTTCGGCCTGATCGAAACGGTGAAGGGCGCGCGCCGGCTGGCGGCGGTGGACAAGGCCGCGCGCGCCGCCGGCCTCTACGTCGGCCAAAAAGCCACCGACGCCATGGCCCTCGTCCCCGAACTCGTCACCGCCGAGGCCGAGCCGGAGGCGGACGCCGCCGCCCTGACCGCCCTGGTTGACTGGGCGGTGCGGTTTTCTCCCGCCGTGGCGCCCGACGCGCCCGACGGACTGTTCCTCGACATCTCCGGGGTCTCGCACCTGTGGGGCGGGGAAGCCGAACTCATGGCCGACTTCCGCGCCCGGCTGGCCGCCAACGGCCTGCACTTCCGCTGCGCCATCGCCGACACGGCCGGCGCGGCCTGGGCCCTGGCTCACCACGGCAAGGGCGTGGAGATCATCGCGCCGCCGAACGGCCAGGCCGACCTGCTGGCCTATCTGCCGCCTGCGGCTCTACGGCTGGAGCCCCAGGCCGCCGCCCAGATGGAGCGGCTGGGCCTGCGCCTGCTATTCCAGATCATCGGCCTGCCGCGCGCGCCGCTGGCCCGCCGGTTTGGCAAACAGACCTTGATCCGGCTGGATCAGGCCATGGGCCGGGCCGACGAGGCCCTGAGCTTCCGCCGCCCACCGCACCCCTGGTTCGCGCGGCTGGCCTTCTTCGAGCCGATCAGCGTGCTGGAGGACCTGCAACGGGTCAGCTTCGACGTCGCCGCCAAGCTTTGCGCCCGGCTGGAACAGGAGGGCCAAGGCGCCAAGCGCTTCGTCATCGCCTTCCACCGGCTGGACGGAAAAGCCTTTCCCCTAACCATCGGCCTGTCGCTGGCCGGCCGCGATCCGGCCCGTATCGCCAAGCTGTTCGCCCCCAAGCTGGAGACTATCGACCCCGGCTTCGGGATCGACGTGGTGACCCTGGAGGCCGAGGCGGTGGAACCGGTTTCCGGCCGCCAGGTCCGGCTCGACACCGGCGCGGAGGCCGCGGTCGAGGACGGCCTCGCCCCCCTGGTCGACCGGCTGACCAACCGGCTAGGCGAGGGCCGGGTCTGGAAAGCCGTGCCGGTGGCCAGCCACGTGCCCGAACAATCGACCCGGCACGCCGCCCCGATGAAGGCGGTGATGGGCGCCGGCTGGAACCCCGAAGCCCCCCGCCCCCTGCGCCTGTTTCGCCAGCCCGAGCCGCTGGAGAATGTCATGGCCCTCACCCCCGACGATCCCCCCCGCCAGTTCCAGTGGCGCAAGCGCATCCACCGCGTCCTCCAAGCCGAGGGTCCCGAGCGGATCGGCGCCGAATGGTGGCGGGCCGACATCAACACAGTCAGCGTCAGCCACGTTCGCGACTACTACCGGGTCGAGGACCAGGACGGCGCGCGCTTCTGGGTGTTCCGCGAAGGCCTCTACAGCGCCGGCGTCGAAGCTCGCTGGTGGCTGCACGGGGTATTCGGATGACCCGCTACGCCGAGCTCCAGACCACCACCAATTTCTCGTTCCTGCGCGGAGCCTCTCACCCCCATGAGCTGGTGACCGAGGCCAGCGTCCTGGGCATGGCGGCCATTGGGATCACCGACCGCAACTCGCTGGCCGGCGTGGTGCGGGCCTGGTCGCAGATGCGGAAGCTGAGAGGAACGCCACTGGCGGTGAAGGCGCTGACCGGGTGCCGGCTCGACTTCGCCGACGATACGCCGTCCCTGCTCTGCTACCCCACCGACCGCGAAGCCTATGGCCGCCTGACCCGCCTGCTGACCGTGGGCCAGCTTCGCTCGGAGAAGGGCGAGTGCGACCTGCGCTGGGCCGACTTCACTGATCATTCCGAGGGCCAGCTCATCCTCGTCGTCCCGCCAGCCAAGCTGGATGACGACTTTGAACGCCGGCTGCGCCAGATCGCCGGCGACCTGCGCGGCGACGTCTGGCTGGCGGCCTCGCGCCCCTATGGCGCGCGCGACCTGCACCGGCTCTCGCGGCTGGCGGCGCTGGCGGAGTCCTCCGGTGCGCCGATGGTCGCCACCAACGACGTCCTCTATCACCGCCCCGACCGCCGGAACCTGCAGGACGTGCTGACCTGCATCCGCGAGACCTGCACCATCCACGACGCCGGCCTGCGGCTGGAGGCCAATGGCGAGCGGCATCTGAAATCGCCCGCCGAGATGGCCCGGCTCTTCCAACGCTTCCCCGGCGCGGCGGAACGCAGCGTCGAGATCGCCGAGCGGGTCAAGTTCGACCTTGAACAGCTCAAGTACGAGTATCCCGACGAGCCGGTGCCGCCGGGCAAGACCGCGATCCAGCACCTGAGCGACCTGACCTGGGAAGGGGCGCAGTGGCGCTTCGAAAAGGGGATGGGCGACAAGGAGCGGCGGACCATCCAGCACGAGCTCGACCTGATCGAGAAGCTGGGCTTCGCCAATTATTTCCTCACCGTCCACGATATCGTCGCCTGGGCGCGCAGCCAGGACATTCTTTGCCAAGGCCGCGGCTCCGCGGCCAATTCCTGCGTCTGCTTCTGCCTGGGCGTCACGGCCGTCGACCCGACCAAGGATGACCAAAGCCTGCTGTTCTCGCGCTTCATTTCCGAGAAACGTGGCGAGCCGCCGGACATCGACGTCGACTTCGAGCACGACCGCCGCGAGGAGGTTATGCAGTACGTCTATCGCCGCTATGGCCGAGATCGCGCTGCCATCGTGGCGACCGTCATCCATTACCGGCCGCGCATGGCGATCCGCCAGGTCGGCAAGGCGCTGGGCCTGACCGAGGACGTCACCGCCGCCCTGGCCGACACCATCTGGGGCAGCTGGGGCGAGGAAGTGCCTGACAGCTATGTCACCCAGGCGGGTCTCGACCCGGCCAATCCCGAGATCCGCCGAGCGGTGCGCCTGGCCACCGAACTGCTCAAGTTCCCTCGCCACCTCTCCCAGCACGTGGGCGGCTATGTCCTGACCCAGAGGCGGCTGGACGAGACAGTGCCCATCGGCAACGCCGCCATGAAGGAACGCACCTTCATCGAATGGGACAAGGACGACATCGACGCCATCGGCCTGATGAAGGTCGACGTCCTGGCGCTGGGCATGCTGACGGCTCTGAAGAAGAGCTTCGACATGATCCCGGAAGACGACCCCCTGGTGAGGCGCAAGATCACCGACATCGCCCACATTCCGCAGGAAGAGGAGGGCGTCTACGACATGCTCTGCAAGGCCGATTCCGTCGGGGTCTTCCAGGTGGAAAGCCGAGCGCAGATGTCGATGCTGCCCCGGCTGAGGCCTCGCAAATTCTACGACCTGGTGGTCGAGGTGGCGATCGTCCGCCCCGGCCCGATCCAGGGCGACATGGTCCATCCCTATTTGAAACGACGAAACGATCCAGACCTCGTCGACTATCCCCGGCCAGGCTCGGAGTTTCCGCAAGACGAACTGGAAGGCATTCTCAAGAAAACTCTGGGCGTACCGCTCTTCCAGGAGCAGGCGATGCGGATCGCCATCGAGGCGGCGCAATTCACCGAGGACGACGCCGATGGTTTGCGCCGGTCCATGGCCACCTTCCGTCATCACGGCAACGTCGGCGACTACGAAACCCAGTTCCTGGAGGGCATGAAGAACCGCGGCTACGACCCGGCCTTCGTCGAGCGCTGCTTCAAGCAGATCGAGGGCTTCGGCTCTTACGGTTTCCCGGAGAGCCATGCGATCAGCTTCGCCCTGCTGGTCTACGCCTCGGCCTGGGTGAAGTGGCGCTGGCCGGACGCCTTCCTGGCTTCGCTGCTGAACAGCCAGCCGATGGGGTTCTACCAACCGGCCCAACTGGTCCGTGACGCCCGCCAGCATGGGGTGGAGGTCCGCGGCCCTGACGTGCTGGCCAGCGACTGGGATTGCACGCTGGAACCCTCGCCCAAGCACGACCGGTTTCGCGCGGTGCGGCTGGGCCTGCGGCAGATCAAGGGGTTCAGCGAGGAAGAAGCCAAGCGCTTGGTCGCCGCCCGCAAGGAGGGAGTACGCAGCATCGATGATTTCGCGGTCCGCGCGGGACTGTCGCGCCGCTCGCTGGAACTGCTGGCCGAGGCCGACGCCTTCGCCTGCCTGGGCCTGACCCGACGCCAGGCGCTGTGGGCGGTGAAGGGCCTGGCCGATGAGACCGGCAGCCTGAAGACCGCGCCCTTGCTGGCGGCCATGGGGGTGGTCGAACATCAGGTGGAGTTGCCGCTGATGAACCTGCCGCAGGAGGTGACCGAGGACTACCGGACCACCAGCCTGTCGCTGAAGGCCCATCCGGTCGGCTTCTTCCGCGAGAGCCTGAACAGCCTCGGCGCCGTTCCAGCCCGCGAACTGGCGCGGATGCGGGACCGCAAGCTGGTTACGGTCGGCGGTCTGGTGCTGGTGCGCCAACGGCCTGGCACCGCCAAGGGCGTCACCTTCCTGACCCTGGAGGACGAAACCGGCATCGCCAATATCGTGGTCTGGAAGGACGCCTTCGACGCTAATCGCCGACTTGTCATGACCTCGTCGTTCCTGGTGGTGCACGGCCAGGTCCAAAGCGAGAGCAATGTCGTCCACGTGGTCGCCCGCCGCTTCACCGACCTCTCGCACCGGCTGTCGGAAATGAAGGAGGAGGACGGCCCGGCGCCGCGCATCCACAGCCGGGTCACCGGCGGGCTGGTCCGCAGCCGCGATTTCCATTGATCCACCTTGATCGTGTAAGGTGGGCCAAGAAACCCTGACAGGGAGGACGCCATGTCCGCCGCGGTTCAGCTTCTCGTCGGCACCCGCAAAGGCGCCTGGATTTACCGGAGCGACCCCGAGCGCAGGACCTGGTCCGTGCAAGGGCCGATCTTCCTGGGCCATATCGTCAATCACCTTGTGCTCGATCCGCGCGACGGAAAGACGCTGCTGATGGCGGCTTCCACCGGGCATCTTGGCCCCACCATCTTCCGCTCGACCGATGGCGGACAGACCTGGGCCGAGGCCCAGCAGCCGCCGGCCTTCCCCAAGGTGGCGACAAACGGCGACGCCCCGGCCCGCGCGGTGGATCACAGCTTCTGGCTGGAACCTGGCCACGCCAGCGAGCCCGGCGTCTGGTGGGCGGGAACCTCGCCGCCCGGTCTGTTCCGCAGCGCCGACGGCGGCGCGACCTGGGACAGCGTCGCCGGCTTCAACGACCATCCGATGTACTGGAACTGGTGCCCAGCGGACGGCGGGACCCCGGACGGCGCGCTGCTCAACCAGATCCAGATCGACCCGCGCGACGCTGCTCACATGTACATCGCCACCTCGACCGGCGGTGTGTTCGAGAGCCGCGATCAGGGCGCCAGCTGGGCCCCGCTAAACCAGGGCGTCGAGGCGAATTTCATGCCCGATCCCTATCCGGAATATGGCCAGGACGCCCACTACATCGCCCTAGCCCCCACCATGCCTGACCGCATCTGGCAGCAGAACCACTGCGGCATCTACCGGCTGGACCGGCCCGGCGAGCGCTGGGACCGGATCGGCCAGGCCATGCCCGCAGAGATTGGCGACATCGGCTTCACCATCGTTCCCCATCCCCGCCAAGCCGACACCGCCTGGGTCTTCCCCATGGACGGCACCGAGGTCTGGCCCCGCACCAGTCCGGGCGGCAAGCCGGCCGTCTACCGGACCCGCGACGCCGGGGCGAACTGGGAACGCCAGGACGCGGGCTTTCCCACGCAACAGGGCTGGTTCACCGTCAAGCGCCAGGCCTTCTGCGCCGACCAGGCCGCGCCGCTCGGCCTCTATCTGGGCGCCACCAATGGCGAGGTCTGGATGAGCGACGACGAGGGCGGGTCCTGGCGCACCATCGCCCAGCACCTGCCGGAGATCTATTCGGTGGTGGCGGCGCCGCTCTAGAGGTTCGGGTCTGATGGTTCAGGTGCTCCTCCCCTCGCAGCTCACCTCCTACACCGACGGGATCAGCCGGTTGGAGGCGGCCGGCGACTGTATCGGCCAGGTGTTGGACGATCTCGACGCCCGCTTTCCGGGCCTGAAATTCCGGGTGGTGGACGAACAGGACCGCATCCGTCGCCACATGCGGATCTTCCGCAACGGCGACCGCGCCCAGGACCTGCGCCTTGGCCTCAGCGACCGCGACGAGGTGCTGATTTTCGGGGCGCTATCGGGGGGCTAGAACCGCGGCCGGGCCACGGCCTGCGACCAAATGCCCGCCGCCGCCGCACGCCGCATTCACACCTGATTAGCCGCTGCGATGCGAGTTCTCGCCGCGAAGTCGCACCATCCTCGCCGCGCGACGAGAGAGAGCCATAAGCGCCGAAGTTCGTTTCCCGACCCGCACCATCGCCCTGGTCCTGGCGGTATCCACCTGCCTGATTGCCTGGCTCATCTGGACCGGCGAGAACATCGGCGGAAAGCTGACGGCGGCCAGTGAACGGGCCACGGCGGGCGCGCAGGCGCTGGGCGAGATGGCCCGGCTGGACGAGGCGCTGACGAGCTCGGCTCGATTGGCCGCCGCCACCGGCGAACCGAAGTGGAAGGTCCGCTATGACGACCTGTCGCCCAAGTTCGACAAGGCGGTCGAGGACGCCCAGGCCCTGGCCAGCCCCGCGCTTCGCGACCAGTACAAGACCACGACGGACGCCGCGAACGCGAACCTGCTGAAGCTGGAGGACGCGGCGCTAGCTGCGGCGACGCCGGCCGACGCCCAGGCGATCCTGGACGGGCCCGCCTACACCCAGGCCAAGCAGATCAACCTCGCCGGCGGCGAGGCCTTCGCCAAGGGCTTGGCGGCCGAGACCGCCGCCGTCGTCGCTTCTGCGCGCGCCGCCCAGCACCGTTCCCTAATGTTCACCCTGGTCGGCTCGGCGGTGATGGCCGGCGGCTGGTTCGTCCTGATCCGCACCCTGCTCGCCTGGCGCCGCAATCTGGACCAGGCGCAGCGTGAACACGACCGCCAGCTCGAGGCCCAGCGTGCCTTGGAGACCAAGCTGGCCGCCGAACAGGCCGCTGCCGCCCAGGAGCGTGAACGCCTCGCCGAAGCCAAGCGCGTCGCCGATACGAAAGCCGCCGCCGAACAGCAGGAGGTGGTGAGCGCCCTGGCCCAGGGCCTGTCGAATCTGTCGGCCGGAGATCTCACGTTCCGCCTCAACGCCAGCTTCGCGGCTGAGTACGAGCAGCTGCGGGCCGACTTCAACGCCGCCGTCGCCAAGCTGCAATCCACCATGGGCGGTATCGCCGGCGCCTCCAACGGCATCCGATCCGGCACCCACGAGATCAGCCAGGCCTCGAACGATCTGGCCCGCCGCACCGAGCAACAGGCCGCCAGCCTGGAAGAGACCGCCGCGGCCCTGGATCAGATCACCGCCACCGTGCGCCAGACCGCCGCCGGCGCCGAACAGGCGCGGCAATCCATGGCCTCCACCCAGACCGACGCCGAGCATGGCGGCGACGTGGTCAACCGGGCGGTCAGCGCCATGGGCGCCATCGAGACTTCCTCCGGCGAGATCGCCAAGATCATTGGGGTGATCGACGAAATCGCCTTCCAGACCAATCTGCTGGCCCTGAACGCCGGCGTCGAGGCGGCGCGAGCCGGCGAGTTCGGCCGCGGCTTCGCCGTGGTCGCCTCCGAGGTTCGCGCCCTGGCCCAGCGCTCGGCGGAGGCCGCGCGCGAAATCAAGGCCCTGATCTCGACCTCCAGCGAACAGGTCGGCCTGGGTGTCAGCCTTGTCGCCGAGACCGGCGCAGCCTTGAAGCGGATCGTCGTTCAGGTGACCGAGGTGAACAGGGTGATCGCCACCATCGCCGCCTCGGCCAAGGAGCAGGCCACCGGCCTGGCCGAGGTCAATGTCGCGGTCAATCAGATGGACCAAGTGACCCAGCAAAACGCCGCCATGGTGGAAGAGGCCACGGCCGCCGCCAACGGCCTGGCCGGCGAGACCGGCGAACTCGCGCGTATGATCGGCGAATTCCGCACCGGCGTGGCCGAGACCGAACCTCGCATCGCCAGGGCGGCCTAACCTTCAGGCAGGATCTCGTCGGGCTCTGGGGTCACTGGAAAACGGACGGCGATGATCTCGTCCTGGCCGGCCATCCAGGCCTTGGCCACGCGGTGGCCACCGTCCATCAGCCTACCCTCGGCGCAGAGGATGACGGGATAGGCGGGGTCGGCCTGGGCGATCCGCTGCGCGTGCTTGGCGACTTCGCGGATGGTCGGAACGTGGCGTCCGACGAACCAGCAGTCCTGCTCGAATTCAGGAATGTCAGCGAGCTTCACCGAGATCACCGGCAGCTCGGCGGCCAGGGCCCAAAGCCGCTCGGTCCACCATAGTCCGCGCCCGTCAGCGACAGGGCGCGTGTATTTGTCAGCCATGGATACGTCCTCCCTCCCCGCAGCAAAGCTCACGGGGAAGGAGGACGCAAAGTCTTAGAACCGCAGGGTGCGGGCTTCTTTCACGTGCGGCAGGGCGCGGATCTTGGCGACCAGCGCATCGGCCGGGTCCTGGTCGACGCCGACCAGGGCGATAGCGTCCTCGCCGGCCGAGACGCGGCCGAGGTTGAAGGTGGCGATATTGACGCCTTCCTCAGCCAGCAGCGCGCCGAGCGCACCGATGAAGCCCGGCTTATCCAGGTTGTTCACATAGAGCATGGTGGAGGCGAACGGGGCGTCCAGGTCCATGCCCTTGACCTCGATCACGCGCGGCGCGCCGGCCATGACCGTGCCCGCGAACGAACGCTTGCCCAGGGTGGTGGTGACGGTGATCCGCACCAGGCTGTCGTAGATGGGCGAGTCGTCCTGCTTGCTTTCCGAGACGGTGATGCCGCGATCCTTGGCGACGGCCGGGGCCGAGACCATGTTCACGTCTTCCAGCATCGGACGCAGGACGCCGGCTAGGGCGGCGGCGGTCAGCGGACGGGTGTTGAGGTTGGCGACCTCGCCCTCATAGGCGATGTCCACGGCCTTGACCTCGACGTCGACCATCTGGCCGGCGAAGGCGCCCAGGCGCTCGGCCAGGGCCACGAAAGGCTTCAGCTTGGGAGCTTCGTCCGCGGTGACCGACGGGCTGTTCAGGGCGTTGGTGACGGCGCCGGTGAGCAGGTAGTCGCTCATCTGCTCGGCCACCTGCAGGGCGACGTTTTCCTGGGCTTCCATGGTGGAGGCGCCCAGGTGCGGCGTGGCGATGAAGTTCTCGGCGCCGAACAGCACGTTTTCCTTGGCCGGTTCCTCGATGAACACGTCGAAGGCCGCGCCGCCGATGTGGCCGTCGTCCAGGCCCTTGCGCAGGGCCGCTTCATCGACCAGGCCGCCGCGGGCGCAGTTGACGATCAGTACGCCCTTCTTGGTCTTGGCCAAGTTCTCGGCCGACAGGATGTTGCGGGTCTTGTCGGTGAGCGGGGTGTGCAGGGTGATGACGTCGGCGCGGGCCAGCAGCTCGTCCAGTTCCACCTTCTCCACGCCCAGCTCCACGGCGCGTTCCGCCGACAGGAAGGGGTCGTAGGCCACGACCTTCATCTTCAGGCCGTTGGCGCGGTCGGCGACGATGCCGCCGATGTTGCCGGCGCCGATCAGGCCCAGGGTCTTGGCGTACAGTTCCACGCCCATGAAGCGGTTCTTCTCCCACTTGCCGGCCTGGGTCGACTGGTCGGCGGCGGGCAGTTGGCGGGCCAGGGCGAACATCATCGCGATGGCGTGCTCGGCGGTGGTG
>NZ_JAURWM010000169.1 GCF_030654915.1 Phenylobacterium sp.
GTCAGGCGACAGCCCGGTGCTGATCGACCAGTATCTGAGCCGCGCCACCGAGGTGGACGTCGACGCCCTGTGCGACGATGCAGGCCAGGTCTTCGTGGCCGGCGTCATGGAGCACATCGAGGAAGCCGGCGTGCACTCGGGCGACAGCGCCTGCTCCCTGCCCCCGTTCTCGCTGAAGCCGGAAACCATCGCCGAGCTGAAGCGCCAGACCGAAGCCATGGCGCGCGCCCTGCAGGTCCGCGGCCTGATGAACGTGCAGTTCGCCATCGAAGAACCCCACTCCGATGCGCCGCGCATCTACGTGCTGGAAGTGAACCCGCGCGCCAGCCGCACGGTGCCGTTCGTCGCCAAGACCATCGGCAAGCCGCTGGCCTCTATCGCCGCCAAGCTGATGGCCGGCGAAAAGCTCTCCAGCTTCGACCTGACGGAAAAGCCCTTCAACCACGTCGCGGTGAAGGAAGCGGTGTTCCCGTTCGCCCGCTTCGCCGGCGTCGATACGGTGCTGGGCCCAGAAATGCGCTCGACTGGCGAGGTCATGGGCCTCGACTGGATCCGCGAGGGCGAAACCTCCTCCGCGCCCGCCTTCGCGCGCGCTTTCGCCAAGAGCCAGCTCGGCGGCGGGGTGATCCTGCCTAAGTCCGGCTGCGTCTTCGTCTCGGTCCGTGAGGACGACAAGCCCTGGATCGTCGAGCCGGTGCGCCTGCTGATCGCCCAGGGCTTCAAGATCCTGGCCACCTCCGGCACGGCGACCTATCTCGGCGAACAAGGGTTGAGCGTCGAAACGGTCAAGAAGGTCCTTGAAGGCCGGCCGCACATCGTCGACGCCATGAAAAATGGCGAGGTCCAGCTGGTCTTCAACACCACCGAGGGCAAGCAGTCCCTGGCCGACTCCTTCGCGATCCGCCGGACCGCCCTGATGATGAAGACCCCGTACTTCACCACCGCCGCGGGGGCCCTGGCGGCCGCCCAGGCGATCGCGGCCACGGCGACGGACACCTTGGACGTCCGCCCGCTGCAGAGCTACGGCTGACGCTTCAGCCCTGGGGCGGCGCGATGGGGATCCATCGCCCGCCCTTGCAAGTGATCGCCGTACGCGAAAAGGCCTCGGGGCTTGCCGCTTCATGCCTGGCCATGGCCCAGAACACAGCGAGCGAGGCTGGCTGATCGTTTGCCGGGACAGCGAAGAAGTCTCGCGCCATCACCAGAACGAGTTGCCCCTCGGGCCGCTCAGAGCCGGGACCGCACGGCGGCGGCCCGAGAAGCGCGCTCGGCCCGAGGCCGCTCTCGCTGCCTACACCCAGCAAGCCCTCCACACCCTGCAGCGGTCTTGCCTCAAGCTTTCCCATGCGCACGGAGAGGTTTGACAGGCCAAGCTTCCAAGCTTCAGCCTCGCTAAGCTTGAGCTTCACCAGATCGTCCCGGCCAGCGTAGCGGATTGAGGTTTCACTATCGACGGCGAGAATCTGGATCATATCGCCGGCGAACGGCCTGCCGAGCGAAATGGCCTGGCCGCCTCCGATCTCAACCTGCGCGCCAGCGGGACGAACGACAACGATTAGGTTGTTCCGTGACGCCACCTCACCTTCGGTCCCCTCCTGGAGAATGGCCACGAGGCTGTCCATGATCTCGTCGGATCGCTCTGGATCCTTCTCGTAGTATTCGTAGGCGGTCGCTATCGACAGGTTTTCGCGAGTTCCGTCGGGCCAGGTAATCCTCAGCGTCGCATCATCCAACGCCTTGACCTTCACGCCCGGCATCGCCTTTTCCGCCCGTTGGGCGAAGGCGTCCCGGAAGGCTTCGCGCGACCCCGGCGCCGCCGCCGCCGGTGCGCACGAGGCCATGATCACCGCGCATAGCAGCGCCAAGATCGATCGCGCCACTGAACCGCCTCCCCCCAAACCCACGCAAGCTTGAGAAGAACAAATCGTGATCATCGATCGCTGTCAATGGTCAAGCTTTGAGCCTCTGCTAGTCAGGCAGTCCATCCACGCAAGGTCGATGCGACCGCCAAGCTCCCTCAAACTCTAGTTTGTGAAGCACCAACCCCGAATACTCATTGACCGCCGTTCTCTCGAAGCGCAGGCTTCAAGCATCGCCTTGCTTCGGCAGGCGCGAAAGTGGGTGAGCTCCGGCGGCCCCTGATGACCAGCCGGAAGGCCCGCATGGGCGCCTGTCGCAGTCTGGCGGAGGACATGTCCTCTGGAACAGTATGCGAAGGAAAAGCCATGCAATCCGGGCATCATGAAGGTGAAGTCCACCATCACAAGAACAGGCACTTGCTGGAACGCTTCGAGGGATACACCGACATCATCGTCGTGGGGATGATCATCGCCTTGGGCGCCGCCATGCTTGTCGGCTTGCTGACCGCCAACGGCAACGTCACCTGGTAAGCGCCGCCTGACCGCCTAGAGCGATCTTGCCAAGACTAGGTCGTCGTACTCATTGGCGCCGACACGGAACTTTCGGACGCCCGCCTCGGCGTAGCCCTGGCGGGCGTAGAAAGCTATCGCTCGCGAGTTGCCCCCGAAAACGCCCAACAGCATGCGGGTGAAGCCGCCGCTCGCCGCACCCTCCATGGCTGTGCTCATCAGCTTGGCGCCGAGGCCCGTGCCATGGAAACGGTTGAGAACATAGATTCTTTTCAGCTCCACATCGCGCTCGCCGGTCGCGACGGGCAGGTCCGGCGGGGTCAGGGCCGCATAGCCCACCGCGGCCCCGCCCTCGTCCATCTCCGCCAGCCATAGCCGATAGCCTGGCTTGGCCAGCCAGTCAGCATAGAAGCCCTCGCTGTGCTGGGTCTTGCAATGGCTGAGGATGTCGGTGGCCGGCAATACGCCAGCATAGGTTTCCAGGAAGGTCGCCTGCCCCACCAGAGCCAAGGCGGCCTCGTCGCCCGGAGCACAGGCCCGGATGGTGACGCTCATTGAAAAGACCCCCCTTGGCTCAGGCTCGAGGCCCGAATCTCTCACATGCGAGAGGCTGGCCCTGATCGCTCAGCTAGGCTAGGCGTAGGCTCAACTAAACAACGATTACCAATGGGAGGGATACTCATGGCCGGACGGGTCGAGGGTAAGGTTGCGCTGATCACCGGCGGAGCGAGCGGCATTGGCCGTAGCTGCGCCGAGCGCCTGGCGCAGGAAGGCGCCATCGTCGTCGTCACCGACGTGCAGGACGACAAGGGCGCGCAGACCGTGGCCGCCATCACCACCGCGGGCGGCAAGGCCAGCTACCTCCATCATGACGTCACCGGCGAGCAGCCCTGGATCGACGTCGTCGCGGCCATCAAGGCGCAGCACGGCCGCCTGGACATCCTGGTCAACAACGCCGGCATCGGCATCAGCGGCTCGGTCCTGACCATGCCCCTGGCCGACTTCCAGAAGCAGACCGCGGTCAATCTCGACGGGGTCTTCCTGGGCGTGAAACACTCGATCCCGCTGATGCGCGAGAACGGCGGCGGTTCGATCATCAACATGTCGTCGGTCGCCGGCCTGAAGGGCTCGGCGATCCTGGCCGGCTACTGCGCCACCAAGGGCGCGGTGCGCCTGTTCACCAAGTCCGTGGCCCTGGAATGCGCCGCCGCCAAGGACGGCATACGGGTGAACTCCGTCCACCCCGGCATCATCGAGACCCCGATCTGGGATTCGATCATGGGCACCGGAGAGGTCGGCGACAACGCCCGCCCGCCGCGCCCGGCGGTGCTGGACGCCATGACCCTGGAAGGCGTCCCGCTCGGCAAGAAGGGCTTCCCCGAGGACATCGCCAACGGCGTGCTCTGGCTGGCCTCCGAGGAGAGCCGCTATGTCACCGGCGCTGAGATCGTCATCGACGGCGGGTTCTCGATCAAGTAGCGGCCTGCGACGAAAATAACCGCCCTGGAGCGTTTCCGATCGCTCGGAAATGCTCTACGGGCGGGCCATGGTTGCTACGCTTCACGTCGTCTTCGGCCCTTCGGGCGCCGGCAAGTCCACCTACGCCAAGGAATTCGCGCGCCGCGAGCCGGCCGTCCATTTCGCGATCGACGATTGGATGGCCCGCCTGTTCGCCGCCGACATGCCTGAGCCGATCGAGTTCGCCTGGATGATGGAGCGGGTCGAGCGCTGCGAGTCGCAGATCTGGTCCACGGCGGCCGCGGTCATCG
The DNA here is from genome assembly GCF_030654915.1 of Phenylobacterium sp. GTDB lineage: Bacteria > Pseudomonadota > Alphaproteobacteria > Caulobacterales > Caulobacteraceae > Phenylobacterium. Next base: position 4,139 of record NZ_JAURWM010000169.1, read on the forward strand.
CGACCGGCACCTCGGTGGTGCTCGACCTTGGGCTGATGCGAAAGTCCGACCGGGCGCGAGTCGCCGAGATCGCCGCGGCGGTCGAGCTGCCGATCCAATTCCACTTCGTGACCGCTCCCCAGGATGTCCGCCGGGCGCGGGTGCTGGAGCGAAACGAGGTGCGTGGCGAGAGCTTCGCCATGCCCGTAAATCAGGAAATGTTCGACTTCATCGAGGGTGTCTACGAGGCCCCCGACGCGGCCGAACTGACCGGCGCGATCATCTCCGAGAGCGTCTAGGCGAACAGCCACTCCGGCCAAGTCGCGTCGGCGGCGCGGTGATAGGCGGCCCGGACGGTAAGGCGGGCGTTATAGTCCAGCAGCGTCGGGGATTCCGGCAAGGCGCCGCGCCGCAGCGCCGCCGAGATGGTCGACCCCATCATGACATCGGCGGCCGAGAACCGATCCCCAAGTAGGTACTTGCGCCCCTTCATGGTCTTGGCCAGCACCTCGACCATGTCGTCGAAAGCCCCGAAGCCCGTCTCGGCCCCCGGCAGATCGATGTGCTTGGGGTGCAGGCTGAGCAGCGGGTCGAGCACCGCCGTCGAATAGACCATCCATTTCAAATAGGCGCCGCGATCCACGTCATCGATCTTGGGCGCCAGGCCGCCGTAGCCGTAGCGGTCGGCCAGATAGATGCAGATCGCCGGGTTCTCGCTCACCACCACCTTGCCGTCGGTGAGGGTCGGCACCTTCCCGGACGGGTTGAGCTTCAGATATTCCTTCTTCTTCTGCTCGCCCTTGCGGATGTCCACGGTGGCGACCTCAAAGGGCACGCCCAGCTCCTCCAGAAGCCAATAGGCGGTGAAGGCGCGGCTGGCCGGCGAATGGTACAGGGTGATCGCAGGCTTGGTTTTCATGCTCAGCCTCTAAACGCTGCAGTCAATCTAGGAACTCGGCGGGCGCGCCGCACCCTGTTGCTGGACAGGATAAACGATCACGCGCACCGCTGCCCACAACACCCAGCGGTCGCGGCCCTTGAGTTTTCGCGCCGCCGCATCTATCCTCTACCCCCCCGGACGCCTGCGCCCGCGGCCGGCAAACGAACTCCCTTAAAGGCGACCGAGTCCTCACCTATCATGGAAAAAGTCCCGATGACCGCCGAGGGCTGGCAAGTCCTCGACGATGAATTGAAGCGTTTGAAGACATCCGAGCGTCCCGCCGTGATCGCTGCGATCTCGGAAGCGCGCTCGCATGGCGACCTCTCCGAGAATGCCGAGTACCATGCCGCCAAAGAGCGTCAGGGCTGGATCGAAGGTCAGATCGCCGAAATCGAAGACCGCATGGCGCGCGCGCAGGTCATCGACGTATCGAAGCTGTCTGGCAGCCAGGTGAAGTTCGGCGCCACGGTTTCCGTGTTCGACGAAGACACCGAGGAAAAGGCTCGCTACCAGATCGTCGGCGAGCACGAAGCCGACGTTAAGCAGGGCAAGATCTCGATCATCTCCCCCTTGGCCCGCGCTATGATCGGCAAGGAAATGGGCGATGTCGTCGAGGTGAACACCCCCGGCGGCGGCAAGGCCTACGAGATCCTCAAGGTCGAGTGGGTCTAGGTCGGACTTGACTGCATCCAATCCGACGTCCTCCGAGACCCCGCTTATCATCTGGGCGGTCTCGGACGGGCGCGCGGGCATCGAGGCCCAGGTCGTGGGCCTCGCCAACGCGGTGGCGCGCAAGCGCACGGCCAGGATCATCGTCAAGCGCGTCGGCTGGAAGAGCTGGATCGGGCGCCTGCCCTGGTGGCTCAACTTGGCGCCGCGCAGCTTCCTGACGCCTGAAAGCGACATTACCGCGCCCTGGCCCGATCTCTGGATCGCGGCGGGCCGCGCGACCTTGCCGCTCTCCATTCGCGTGAGGGGCTGGTCGAAAAAGAAGACCTATGTGGTCCAGGTCCAGGACCCGCGCATGCCGACCCGGCTGTTCGATCTGGTCATTCCGCCCAAGCATGACCGCCTGACCGGCGACAATGTCTTTCCGATCACCGGCTCGCCAGGCCGAGTGAACGCTGAGCGGCTGGCCGCCGACCTCGAACACTTCAAGGACCAGCTCGATCCCCTGCCCCGCCCGCGCGTCGCGGTGATTATCGGCGGCAAGTCGAAGGCCCACGACCTGTCGGTGGAACGCGCCGCGGCCATGGCCCGCGAGATCGAATTGCCGCTCGCCCAGGAAGGCGGCTCGGTGATGGTCAGCTTCACCCGCCGAACGCCCGAGCCGGCCCGCGCGATGCTCGCCGCCCGTCTCAAGCACCTGCCCGGCGTGATCTGGAACGGCGAAGGCGAGAACCCCTATTTCGCCTACCTGGCCGCGGCCGACTACATCCTGGTCACCGAGGACTCGACCAATCTCGCCACCGACGCCGCCTCGACCGGTAAGCCGGTCTTCGTCCTGAAGATGGATGGCGAGAGCCTGAAGTTCCGGCTCTTCCACGAAGATCTGGAGAGCCTGGGTGCGGCCCGGCCGTTCGGCGGGGCTTTCCACAGTTGGCAGTATCCACCGCTGGCCGAGACCGATCGCGCCGCCGACGAGGTGCTGCGCCGCCTTGACGAGCGGGAGATCTGACATGCGCCTGGTCGTCCGTCTCGCAACATCGCAGGACGCCGAAACGGCCATCGCTCTTGATCGCGCGGCGGCCCGCGACGCCCATCGGCGCGACTGGCTGCGCCAGGCCTTTGCCGGCCGGCATGGGCGCGTGGCGCGGCTTGTCTTCGCCGACGACGCCCCCGCGGGCTTCGCGGTGGTCGGGGAGTTCTTCGGCCACCCCTTTCTCGAATTGATCCTGACGGCCGCCGGCTTTCAGCGACGGGGTGTCGCCTCGGCCCTGATGGCGAAAATCGAACAAGACCACCTCGACCAGCGCCTGTTTGTTTCGACCAACGAATCCAACACCGTCATGCGCGGCATGCTCACCGCGCGCGGCTATGAGCCCGCCGGCCAGGTCGACCACCTCGACCCGGGCGATCCAGAGCTGTTCTTCGTTCGCCGCCCCACTTCGAGCTAACAGAGCCTTTTCAAAGTCTTGGTTTAGGCCTCCCCTGTAGCGGATATGATTCTCCGTCCGCGCGTCCTCTTCATCGTCAATGCAGGCCCCTCTGTTGGAGGTGGCCATGTCATGCGCTCGCTCAGCCTGGCGCGTGCGCTGGAGCAACACGGCGCCGACTGCGTGTTCCTGGCCCCGCCCGAGGCGGCGGCCATCCTGGATGTCTTCGCCCCCGACATGGCCCGCGAAGACACCGACACCATCGATGCGAACTCGGTGCTCGGCGTGGCCATGGGTGTGCGTTTCGACGCCGTGGTGTTCGACCACTACGGCCTGGGCCGAGCCGAGCAGGAAGCCGTCGCGCAAGGCCGACCGACCCTGGTGATCGACGACCTCGCTGACCGCCCCCTCTTCGCCGACCTCGTTCTGGACCCAGGCCCCGCCCGGACCCCGGCCGACTACGCGCCCTTCGCCCCCAGCGCCCGCCTGTTGCTAGGTCCCGCCTACGCCCCGGTCCGGCCTGAGTTCGCGGCCCTGCGCGAGCAGGCGCTGGCGCGGCGCGGCGGCCCCGTGGGCCGCGTGCTGGTCGCCCTTGGCCTCACCGACGTCGGAGGGATCACCGCCCGGGTCGTGGACCGTCTGCGCCAGCGCAACGGCCAACTCGCCTTTGACGTGGCGCTAGGCAGCGCCGCGCCAAGCCTGCCGGGCCTCAAGCGGATCGCCGCTCATGACCCGCGCGTGACCCTCCACATCGACGCCCAGGACATGGCCGACCTGACCCTTAACGCCGACGTCGCGGTCGGGGCCGGCGGCGGGGCGACCTGGGAGCGGTGCGTGCTGGGCCTGCCCTCGCTTGTGGTCGTCCTGGCGCCGAACCAGCGCCCGGCCGCCCAGGCCTTGCTTGAGCGCGACGCGGTCCTGGTGATGGATGGCGAGGCCGCCGACTTCGACGCCGCCTTCGACCGAGCCGCCATGCGGCTGCTGACCGACGCCGCCACCCGCGCGCGCCTGACGGCCGCCAGCCTGGAGATCTGCGACGGATTGGGCGCCGACCGCGTGGCCCAGGCCTTCCTGGAAGTCATCGGCGCGCCGGGCGAAACCGCCTGAAAGGCCCAGCCCAGGCGTTCGCCCCCAGCTAAATCGCGTTCTTCGAGGCATGCGTTAACCGACCGCGCCCCGTGCCCGTCGCATCTGACTAGAATCTCACCTAAATATGCGGGATGTCCGAGAACGCCCCCCGCACCACCCGCTGCCTGATCCTGGGTTCTGGCCCGGCTGGCTACACCGCCGCCATCTATGCCGCGCGCGCCCTGCTCAATCCGGTGCTGATCGCCGGAATCCAGCCTGGCGGCCAGCTGACCATCACCACAGACGTGGAAAACTATCCGGGCTTCGCCGACGTCATCCAGGGTCCCTGGCTGATGGAGCAGATGCAGGCCCAGGCCGCCCATGTCGGCACCGAGATCATCAACGACATCGTCATCAAGGCCGACCTGTCGCAACGCCCGTTCCGGCTGGAATGCGACAGCGGCGCGGTCTGGCTGGCCGAGACCCTGGTCATCGCCACCGGCGCCCAGGCCAAGTGGCTGGGCCTGGAGACCGAACAGAAGTTCCAGGGCTTCGGCGTCTCGGCCTGCGCCACATGCGACGGCTTCTTCTATCGCGGCAAGGAGGTCGTGGTGGTCGGCGGCGGCAACACCGCGGTC
>NZ_JAURWM010000186.1 GCF_030654915.1 Phenylobacterium sp.
GGCTGCGCCCGTGATCGCGGCGCGTCCTGTCGCGAATGATCACACATTTTTGCCTGCTTGGCCAGACTGGTCCGTGGGCGGACCGGCGCGCGCGCCACGGCGAGCACGAGGCTGGCCGTGTCGATCGGCTTCCCGATGATCGCGACAATGCCCTCGACGTCGTGGAGTTGGCGGCGTGCGATGGTCATGTTCGCCGTGCAGATGATGATCGGCGTGTCGCAGTTCACCGTGGTCTGGCGCATCTGCTCGGCCACGACGACGCCGCTGATTTCCGGCATCACGAGGTCAAGCACCAGGATATCGAAATGACGCCCTTCGAGACGGCGCAAGGCTTCAGCGCCCGATCCGCAGGTTTCGACGTCGTGACCGACCGAGGAGAGGATGGTGCTGAGAATGTCGAGGTGACGATCATTATCGTCCACAATCAGGACGTTGCGTGACGCCGCGACGCGGATCCAGTCAGACGCGGGATGGTCGCGCGTTGGCGCCGGGCGCACGGCCACGGTGTCTGCGCCGACTGCCGCTGCCTCGGCGTCGCGCTCTTGCTCGAGGGGGGGCGGGGGCGCATTCACGGCCGCTACCCTCTGCTGAGGTTGCGCACCGACCTTGCCCGCACGAATCGCGGGCAATCTGTGCTGGGAGCATAGTTAACCATTTTGACGAAATGGCAATCCTCAACGACGCTCACGGCGCGAAAAACTGCGCGCCCTATCACGACATACCCAGGGGAAATCCCGAGGGAATTCGTGAACCCCCCCGGATCAGTCCTTCTTCGCCAGCCCAAGCAGTCGCAGGCGCAAGGCGTTAAGACGGATGAAGCCCTCGGCGTCCTGCTGGTTGTATGCGCCTGCATCATCTTCAAACGTGACGTGTGCGGCCGAGTAGAGCGAGTTGGGCGAGGCCCTGCCCGTCACGATCACATTGCCCTTGTAGAGCTTGAGCGTGACCGTCCCCGAGACGTTGGCCTGGGATTTGTCGATTGCCGCCTGCAGCATCTCGCGCTCGGGCGCGAACCAGAAACCGTTATAGATCAGCTCGGCATAGCGCGGCATCAACTCGTCCTTGAGGTGGCCGGCGCCGCGATCAAGCGTGATCGACTCGATGGCGCGGTGAGCCTGCAACAGGATCGTGCCGCCGGGCGTCTCATAGACGCCGCGCGACTTCATGCCGACGAAGCGGTTCTCGACCAGGTCTAGACGGCCGACACCGTTGTCGTGGCCGAGCTGGTTCAGCTTGGTCAGCAGGGTGGCCGGGCTCATCTTCACGCCGTCGATCGCGACGGGGTCGCCCTTCTCGAAGTCCATGGTGAAGATCGTCGGCTTATCGGGGGCGTCCTCTGGCGCGATGGTGCGCATGTGGACGAACTCGGGGGCTTCAACCGCCGGGTCCTCCAGCACCTTACCCTCGGACGAGGAGTGCAGCAGGTTGGCGTCGACGCTGAACGGCGCCTCGCCGCGCTTGTCCTTGGTGATCTGGATCTGGTGCTTCTCGGCGAACTCCAGCAGGGCCTCGCGGCTCTTGAAGTCCCACTCGCGCCAGGGGGCGATCACGTGGATATCGGGCTCCAGCGCGTAGTAGCCAAGCTCGAAGCGGACCTGATCGTTGCCTTTGCCGGTGGCGCCATGGCTGACGGCGTCGGCGCCGGTCAGACGGGCGATCTCGATCTGGCGCTTGGCGATCAGCGGCCGGGCGATCGAGGTGCCGAGCAGGTACTGGCCCTCATAGACCGTGTTGGCGCGGAACATCGGGAAGACGAAATCGCGCACGAATTCCTCGCGCACGTCCTCGATGAAGATGTTCTCCGGTTTGACGCCGGCGGCCAGCGCCTTGGCCCGCGCCGGTTCGATCTCTTCGCCTTGGCCGAGGTCGGCGGTGAAGGTCACGACCTCCGCTCCGTACTCGGTCTGCAGCCACTTCAGGATGATCGAGGTGTCGAGGCCGCCCGAATAGGCGAGGACGACTTTTTTGATGGGGGGCGTGGTCGTGTTCATGCTCGGCACCCTAAGCCAAAATCAGTTTCATTGTCGGCACCCTAGGCCAAGATCAAAACAATTGGATTGCAAAGACACCAACAATGAGCGTGAAGTTGGCATCAGATATCAACGCAGCCTTATCTAGGGGCGCCGGGCGCCAATGAAACTCGACGCGATCGACCGGCGCATCCTTCGCGCCCTGCAACGCGACGGCCGCATGCAGAATATTGAGCTTGCCCGCGAGGTGGGGCTCTCGCCGTCGCCCTGCCTGCGCAGGGTTCGGCTGCTGGAGGAAGCGGGCGTCATCGAGCGCTATGTGGCGGTGCTGGACGGCGCCAAGCTGGGGGTCGGCCTGACGGTGTTCGCGCGGGTCTGGTTCAAGACCCAGGACGCGGAGGTCACGCAACAGTTCGCGCAGGCCGTCAGGCGGTTTCCCGAGGTGATGGAGTGCTATCTGACCACTGGCGAATGCGACGCGCTGCTGCGCATCGTCACGGCGGACCTGAACAGCTACTGGCGCTTCCAGGCCGACCACCTGACCCGCATCCCCAGCGTTCAGAGCGTCAAGACCGACGTTCCCATGGAGACCGTCAAGCGGAGCTACGAGATCCCGCTGCCTTGAGGTCGGTCTAGGACTTCAGGGCGCCTTCGGCCTCCAGCGTCGCCAGCGCGCCCTTCAGCCATTGCAGGTGGACCATGGCGATGATGGCGGCGAGCGTGGCGCGCAACCCGAAGAAGATGACGTCGTAAGAGAGCTGGGTCTGGTGGCGGTGCCCCCAGAGCAGGGCCATGCCGGCGATGAAGGCCAGCACGACCGGCAGCGGGAGGGCCACGTTGCGCGACAGCCGCCATGATCCCATCACCGGCACCCGCGTCTCGGGCTCCATCCGCATCCAGGCGGTGCGAGTGGCCGAGGCCATGATCGAGAGCGACAGGATCCAGAGGACGTCGGCGGCGATGCTGAGGAAGGTCATCTAGACGGTCACCTGCGTGCCCAGCTCCACCACGCGGCCGGGAGGGATCTTGTAGAAGTCGGTGGGATTGGCGGCGTTCTTCATCAGGAAGATGAAGATCTTGTCCTGCCAGAGCGGCATGCCTGATTGCGCCGACGGCACGATGGAGCGCCTTCCTAAGAAGAAGCTGGTGGCCATGATGTCGAACTTCAGCCCAAGCTTGCGGCAGAGGCCCAGGCCCTTGGGGATGTTGGGGCTCTCCATGAAGCCGTACGAGATATAGACGATCTTGAAGTCGTCATTGACCGGCTCGATGCGGATGCGGTCGTTCTCGCGCACGCGCGGGGTCTCGGCGGTCAGCACCGTCAGGATGATGTTCTTCTCGTGCAGCACCTTGTTGTGCTTGAGATTATGCATCAGCGCGACCGGGGCCATGGTCGGGTCGGAGGTCAGGAAGATCGCGGTGCCCGGCGCCCGGTGCGGGGCGCGAGCCTTGAGGATTTCCGAGAGTTCGACCAGGGGGACGGAGTCGCGCCGGGTCTTGTCCGACAGGATCTGGGCGCCGCGCGTCCAGGTCCACATGATCAGCACCAGCATCGCGCCCATCACCAGCGGCAGCCAGGCGCCGTCCGGGATCTTCAGCAGGTTCGAGCCGATGAACACCAGGTCGAGCGAGCCAAAGGCGGTGGCGGCGAGCGCGGCCTGCCAGGTCGGGCGCTTCCACATGTACTTGATGATGACGAAGAACAGCAGGGTGTCGACGAACATCGCGCCGGTGACGGCGATACCGTAGGCGGCGGCCAGGGACGAGGAGTTCTGGAAGGTGAATAGCAGCACCAGCACCCCGACCATCAGATAGGTGTTCACCTGCGGCACGAAGATCTGGCCGGCCTGGGTTTCGGAGGTGCGGCGGATGTCGATGCGCGGCAGCAGGCCAAGCTGGACGGCCTGCTGGGTCATCGAGAAGGCGCCGGTGATCACCGCCTGGCTGGCGATGACCGTGGCGACCGTCGCCAGCACCAGCACCGGCCAATAGGCCAGCTCGGGCACCATCGCCCAGAACGGGTTGAAGCGGGCTTCGGGGTGGGCGAGCACATTGGCGCCTTGGCCGAGATAGCTGACCGCGAGACAGGGCAGGGCGAAGAACAGCCAGGCCGCGCGGATCGGCTTCTTTCCGAAGTGACCCATGTCGGCATAGAGCGCCTCGGCCCCGGTCACCGCCAGGAAGACGCTGCCGAGGATGACGAAGCCGACCAAGCCGTCGCTTAGCAGGAAGCGCACGCCGAACCAGGGGTTCAGGGCCCGCAGCACCGACCAGTCGTCGGCGATATGTAGGACGCCGAGGCCGCCGAGGGTCAGGAACCACGCGGCCATGACCGGCCCGAACAGAGCGGCCATCTTATGGGTGCCGCGCGCCTGCACCATGAACAGCGCCACCAGGACGCCGGCGGCGATGGGCACCAGATAGGGCTCGATGCCGCGGCCGATGCCTGGCGCGTCCTTCATGCCTTCGACGGCCGAAAGCACGGAAATGGCCGGGGTGATGATGCCGTCGCCATAGAACAGCGCCGCGCCGATCACGCCGAGGAAGAAGACGGTGGTCGAGCGCTTGGGCAGATGGCGCTGGGCCAGCGCCATCAGGGCCAGGGTGCCCCCCTCGCCCTTGTTGTCGGCCCGCATCAGGAACACGACGTACTTGATCGTGACGATGAGGATCAGCGCCCAGATCACCAGCGAGACCACGCCCAGCACCGCCACTTCGCTGGCTCCGCCGGAGCGCGAATGGTGCAGGGCTTCCTTCATGGCGTAGAGCGGGCTGGTGCCGATATCGCCAAAGACGACGCCGATCGCCCCCAAGGCGAGGGCGCGAAAACTCTCTTGTTTGTGCGGGGAGTGAGACTCCTCCGTCGCCTCCTGGGCGACGCCGGCTGTTTCAGCCATTCAAAGTCTCCGGGAACATGCGGACAGACGCTCCCCTAGGCGGCCCAAGTGCCGCAGCGGCGGGCGCGATACACCCAATCCGACAACCGTACAATCGTGACGTCGTCGCGTCACGCTGACGCTGCACATAGAATGCTGCTGAAGGTTGACCTTGCGCAGGCTTTATCCACCTTCGGCGCGGGTTGCGAACCAAGGGGCCGGAATGGACCGTAGACTGGCGCTGGTGACGGGGGCTTCGGCTGGGATCGGCGCGGCTTTCGCGCGGATCTACGCCAGTCATGGCTATGACGTCGCCCTCACCGCTCGCCGGAGCGAACGCCTGGAGAAGCTCGCCGAGGAGATCTCGCTGCGGCATGGGGTCGAGGCCCTGACCTTCGCCGCTGACCTCGCCGAGCCGCGGAGCCCGGCGGCGATACTTGAGCATTTGACCGCCCATGGGCGAGTGGTCGACGCCCTGGTCAACAATGCGGGCTACGGCGTGCCGGGCGGCTTCCTGGAATCGCCCTGGGAGACGCATGCGGCGTTTCTGCAAGTGATGCTGACCGCGCCCACGGAACTGGCCCATCGGGTCTTGCCGGGCATGGCGGCGCGCAAGTTTGGCCGGATCGTCAATGTCGCCTCGCTGGCGGGGCTGATCCCGGGCTCGCCCGGCGCGACGCTGTACGGGGCGACCAAGAGCTACATGGTGAAGTTCTCCCAGAGCCTGCACCTGGAGAACCTGGGGACCGGGGTGCATGTGAGCGCCCTGGCGCCGGGCTTCACCTATTCCGAATTCCATGACGCCAACGACACCCGCGAGCAGATCAGCCGCAGCGCGCCGAAGTGGCTGTGGATGGGCGCTGACCAGGTCGCCGCCGCCGGCTATGAGGCGGTCGAGGCCAATCGCCCGATCTGCGTGCCTGGCGCGCCCAACAAGGCCATAGCCGCCGCCGTCAAGTTGATCCCCGATGCTTGGGCCTTGGCGCTGATGGCGTCGCAGGGGCCGAGGTTTCGGGGCAAGGTGTGACGGCGACGCACAAACCGATGTCATCCCGGAAGCCGCCCCCGGGTCTGGCCTCTGGCCAGCCCGAGGACAGGCTCCGCGGCTGTCCGGGACCCATGAACACCTGATTGTGCATGCTGTGGCGGGGTCCTGCCTTCTTCCGAGGACACGCCGCGAATGGGTCCCGGTCTTGCTTCGCAAACCGGGATGACACCCGTGTGGGTGGCTTGGCGCCTGTCCTACTTCGCGTAGGGCGCGGCCGCCTCGCGCAGGATGACGCCCGCGGTGGATTCGGCGATCCCGGCCAAGATGAACTGCACCGCCAGGGCGCAGAGGATCAGGCCCAGCACCCGGACCACGATGGTCAGGCCGATACGGCCGAGCAGCTTGGTGATGATCGGGGTCGCCCAGAAACAGAGCATGGTGGCCAGGGCGAGGGCGGCGATCACCGCCACGCCGACCGCCGCGCCGGCCATGCCGAACCGCTTGGCCTCGCTGGCGTAGATGACCACCGTGGAGATCGCGCCGGGGCCGATCAACAGCGGCATGGCGAAGGGCACGATCATTCGCTCGAACCGGCGGCGTGCATTGGCGCGGCCCTCGAGCGGGGGGCCGGTCTCATCGGCGGCGTTGGCGAAGGTGGCTGTGAAGTCGTCGCGGGCCATTTCCAGGCCCAGCAGGAACAGGATCACCCCGCCGGCGATACGGAAAGCCGGCAGCGAAATCCCGAAGAAGGCCAGCAACGACAGGCCCGAGAAGTAGAAGAAGGTTAGGAAGCCGAGGACGAACAGCGCGATATAGACCGCGATCAGCCGGCTATCCTTGCTTTTCACGCCGTTGGTGGCGGCGGCGAATAGCGGCACGTTGCCGATCGGGTCGATCAGGGCGAACAGCGCGACGAAGAAGTTGACGGCGAAGTCCCACTGGCTCATGCAGCGGTCTTAGCCCAATTCGAAGCGCCAGCCGATCTCTCGCGAGAGGTCGTCCGCGCGCCTGCCTGAGAGGATTTCGCCATGGCTTCCGCCCCCGCCGCCGTGCTGACCGATCCGCGTCTGATCGTGCCCCTGGATGTGCCGACTGTCGAGGAAGCTCGCGCCATGGTCGCGGCCGTCGGCGACGGGGTCAGCTTCTATAAGATCGGGTTGGAGCTGTTCGCCACCGGCGGCGGCATGGTTCTGGCGCGGGAATTGAAAGCCCAGGGCAAGCAGGTGTTCCTGGACTGGAAGCTGCATGACATCGGCACCACGGTGCAACGCGCCGCCAGCGTGCTGGCCGATGTCGGCTGTGACTTTCTGACCGTCCATGCCGAGCCCCAGGTGCTGGCCGCCGCGGTGCGCGGCAAGGGCCGTTCGAACCTGAAGATCCTCGGGGTCACGGTGCTGACCAGCCTCAACGACGCTGACTTGATCGAGATGGGCTTTTCCGAAACCGCCCGGGCGCTGGTCGAGCGCCGTATCCACCACGCCATCGCGGCCGGGGCCGACGGGGTGATCGCCAGCCCGCACGAGGCCGCCCTGGCCCGGCAGATCGGCGGCAAGGACTTCCTGGTGGTGACGCCGGGCGTGCGCCCCGACTGGTCGGCCAAGAACGATCAGGCCCGCGCCGCCACCCCGGCCGACGCCCTGCGCGCCGGGGCCAGCCACATCGTCTGCGGCCGCCCGATTACCGCCGCCAACGACCCGCGCGACGCCGCGCGGCGAGTGGCCGAGGAACTGCTGGGGGTTTAGCGGTTACTTCGTCCTCTGATCGCCAAAGGCGATCCAGGGGAACAAACTGAGGCGCCGAACTGGCTAGGCCGTGGACGACCGATTAGAAGTCGACTGCGATGCCTTTGCGTTCCCAGTCGCCGAAGCGTGTCGGCTCCAGGCCCTTGGGGCCGCCGAGTTCGGCGATGCGCTCGGCCTGCGCCTTATCGGCGGCGTGGCGCGCGGCGGCCTCTTCCAGCGCGCGGCGGGCGGCGGGCGTCAGTTCCTTACCGGGAGCCGCATTGGGCGGGATTTGATCGCTCATGGCCTCGATTTAGGCGCTTGGGAGCGCGCGCGCCAGTGCAGGTGGGCGCAATCGCCGCTTGCCTCAGGCCGCCGATGAGGGCACGCCGCGCCGGTGACTGAAGAACGCGACATTGGCCTGCCCGCCCGCCGGGCCGCCATCGACATCCTTTCCGCTAGCCTCGCCCGCCGCGCCGGCTTGGACGAAGCTCTCTCTCGGCCCCTGTTCAAGGGGTTGGAGCAGCGCGACCGCGGGTTCGCCATGGCGTTGGCCATGGCCACCCTGCGCCGGCTGGGACCGATCGAGCGGGCGCTCGACGCCAAGCTCACCCGCGCCCCGCCCGAGGAGGTTCGCAACATCCTGCGGATCGGCGTCACCCAGGCCTTCCTGATGGACGTGCCGGCCTTCGCCGCCGTCACCACCAGCGTCGATCTCGCCGCCAGCCACTCCTCGACCCGAGCCTTCAAGGGCCTGATCAATGCGGTGCTGCGCGGCCTGCTGCGCGAGCCGCCGAACCTCGATCTGCCCGAGGCGCTGTGCCCGCCCTGGCTCTATGCGCGCTGGACGGCCGCTTTCGGACGCGAGGCCGCCGACGCCATGGCCGCCTTGATCGCCGACGAGCCGGCCACCGACCTGTCGCTGAAATCTTCCGACCATGCCGAACGCCTGGCCGCCGAGCTTGAAGGCGAAGTGCTGGCTGGCGGCACCCTGCGCACGCCGCGCAAGGGCGATGTCGCCGCCTGGCCCGCCTATGACGAGGGTCTGTGGTGGGTGCAGGACGCCAGCGCGGCGATCCCGGCCCGCCTGCTGGACGCCAAGCCGGGCGAGACCGTGCTCGACTTCTGCGCCGCGCCCGGCGGCAAGACCATGCAGCTGGCGGCCACCGGCGCCGAGGTGATCGCCGTCGATCGCTCGCCGGCCCGGCTGGTGCGGGTGAAGGAAAATCTCGAACGCACGGGGCTGACCGTCGAGGTGGTGGCCGCCGACGCCGGCGAATGGGCCGATGAGCGTGAGTTCGACGCCGTGCTGCTGGACGCGCCTTGCAGCGCGACCGGCACCTATCGCCGCCATCCCGACGTGCTGTGGGCCGCGCGGCCGAGCGATGTCGCCGCCCTGGCCAGCGTTCAGAGCCGGCTGCTGGATTCGGCGGCCAAGCGGACCAAGGTCGGCGGGCGGTTGGTCTATTGCGTCTGTTCGCTGGAGCCCGAAGAGGGGGAGGCCCAGACCGCTGCCTTCCTGATGCGCCACCGCGACTTCAAGCTGAGCCCCGCCCAGCCGGGTGAAGCTGGCTCGCCCTGGGCCAGCCAGTTGGCTGACGGGACCCTGCGATTGCTGCCGCACCATCGGGTTGGCGGCCAGGACGGGTTCTATGTCGCGCGGTTCGTCCGCACGGGGTGAGCACTCGGCCTTGTCCCTGGGGCGAGGCTTGGCTAAGTCCAGGGCATGACGACTGCACCGATCATCGCCCCATCCATTCTCGCCTCCGACTTCGCCAAGCTGGGCGAGGAAGTCGCCGCCATTGAAGCGGCCGGCGCCGACTGGGTGCATGTGGACGTGATGGACGGCCACTTCGTGCCGAACATCACGATTGGCCCCGATGTCGTGAAGGCGCTGCGGCCGCACGCCAAGATCCCGTTCGACGTCCACCTGATGATCGCCCCGGCTGATCCCTATCTGGAAGCCTTCCGCGAGGCTGGCGCCGACATGATCAGCGTCCATCCAGAGAGCGGCCCGCACCTGAACCGCACCCTGAAGCGCATTCGCGAACTGGGCGCCAAGGCCGGCGTGGTCTTCAATCCCTCGACCGATCCTAGCGTCATCCAGTGGATGATGGACGACATCGACCTGATCCTGGTCATGTCGATCAACCCTGGCTTCGGCGGTCAGAAGTTCATGCACTCGCAGCTGCGCAAGATCGAAGCCCTGCGCAAGATGATCGACGCCACCGGTCGCCACATCGAGCTGGAAGTCGACGGCGGCGTGACGCCCGAGACCGCCCCGCTCTGCGTCTCCGCCGGCGCCACGGCGCTGGTCGCCGGCACCGCGGTCTTCAAGGGCGGCCCGAGCCAGTACGCCGACAATATTCGCGCGCTGAAGGGCGGCTAGCGGCGTGGCCGGAGGGTTCCCGGCGATTTCGAAAACTTCAGGCGGCCTCTGGGGGCTGGCCCTGACGCAGGGCGCGTTGCGGCAGGTCCGTCGCGAATGGGCGGGATCGCCCATGCACCGTTGGCTGTTGGCACGACCGCGCCCTGAGGGCTTGGCCGCCTTTCCTAAAGACCCGCGCCCCGCCGACAAGGAGGCCGGCCGCCGTATCCTGGCGGGCCGCTTCACCTTCGCTGGCGTGATGCTGGACGTCGGCCCTGGCGGTGATCCCTGGGACCGGCCGAGCCCGAGCCACGGCTTTGCGGTCGGCCTGCACGGCTTCGACTGGATGCGCGATCTGCTGGCGCTGGGCGACGAGGGCGCGGCCGAGGCCCTGCGCCTGACGCTCGACTGGCACGGCGTGTTCGGCCGTTGGAACACCTTCTCCTGGAGCCCCGAGGTGCTGGAGCGGCGGGTGCTGCACCTGGCCTGCGGCGCCAGGGCCATCTGCGCCAAGGCCTCGGACATGGAGTGCGCAATCATCGCGCTCGACCTGGCGCGCCAGGCCCGGCACCTGATCTCGCTGGTCGATGGGCCGGTGCGGGCGGCTGAACGCGCCGCCGCCGCCGCCCTGGCCGGGACCGCGCTGGCGGGCGATGTGGGCGAGAAGTTGATGGCCCAGGGGCTGGCGCGTCTGGCCCAGGCCCTGCCGGTCAGCGTGCAGCCGGACGGCGGCCACGCCTCACGCTGCCCGCGCGCGGCGCTGGAGCTGTTGCTGGATCTGCAGACCCTCGACGAGGCGCTGGTTCAACGCGGCCGGATCGCGCCCGAGGAAATGATGCGCGCCATCGACCGCCTGAGCGGAACGGTGCGGTTCTTCACCCTGGCCGACGGCGCCTTGCCCGAGCTTCAAGGCGGCGAGGCTGGCGCCCGCGCCTATGTCGCCGCCGCTCGCGCCGCCGAGAACGCCGTGGCTCCGGTCCCGGTCTCGCGCAATGGCTATCACCGGCTTGAGGGCCGCAGCATCCAGGTGTTCGCCGACGCGGCGCCGCCGGCGCAGGGGCCATGGAGCGTCACCGCCTGCGCCCAGCCGCTGGCCATGGAGGTGCTGGTCGGCGGCCGACGGCTGATCGCGGCCAGCGCCTGGTCGCCGGAGGCCGCCGGACCGCAGGCGTTGCGGTTGGTGGACGCCTCTTCGACCCTTTCCCTGGCCGACCAGGCCTGCGGGGAGCCCTTGCGCGGCTTCCGCGCGGCGGCGCTAGGACCTAGGCTGATCGGCGCCTATGAGAATGTCGAGGCCAAGCGCTATGAGGCCGACGGCGCCCTGTGGCTGGAGCTGTCGCACGACGGCTGGGAGAAGCGGTTCGGCCTGCGCCATGAGCGCAAACTGTTTCTCGACTTGAACGCCGACGAGTTGCGCGGCGAGGATTCGCTGGTCGCCGTGCAACCGGGTCAGGGCGGCGAGGCGGGTCGGCGGTTCATCCCGTTCACCTCGCGCTTCCACGTTCATCCCGACGTCAGCGCCAGCCTGGCTCGTGACGGCAAGAGCGTGTTGTTGCGCGCCCACGAGGGCGAACCTGGCTGGTGGCTGCGCAACGACGCCCAGTCGGCCGACATCGAGACCTCGGTCTACTTCCAGGACGGCAAGCCGCGCCGCAGCCAGCAAATCGTGCTGCGCGGCCAAGCCCGCGCCGACAGCGGGGCTCGGCTTCGGTGGAAGTTCGCGGCGGCGGAAGGCTGAGCGGTTCCTCTCCCTCGGGAGAGGCTAGGTGAGGGGGCGGCGCGGAGCGTCGCTCAACTGTCCAACCGCGGTGCATTCGGAGGGGCCGTCCCCCTCACCCAACCTCTCCCCAAGGGGAGAGGAGAGGGGTCGCATTGACCCGCGCGCTTAGTGGGCCTAATTCGACGTCATTCCGCGTGACTGGCGAATGAAGGTGGGCGACCATCGGGGAGCGCGGAATATCTGCATGCCGCTCGCCTGGGCAATTTCCGTGTAACCTCACAGGAGACTGCCATGCCCGCCGCCCCCGATTTCCCGCCTGCACCCGACCTTGTCGCGCCCAAGCGCGCGCTGATCTCCGTCTCGGACAAGACCGGCCTGGTCGAGGCCGCCAAGCTTCTCGCCGATCACGGCGTTGAACTGGTTTCCACCGGCGGCACCCGCGCGGCGATCGCCGGCGCCGGCCTGGCGGTGAAGGACGTCTCCGACCTGACCAATGTCCCGGAGATGATGGACGGGCGCGTGAAGACGCTGCATCCCATCGTCCACGGCGGCCTGCTGGGGGTGCGCGACGCGGCCGAACACGCCAAGGCCATGGCAGACCACGGCATCGGCGCCATCGATATCGTCTATGTGAACCTCTATCCGTTCGAGGCCACCGTCGCGAAAGGCGGCTCGTTCGAGGACTGCGTCGAGAACATCGACATCGGCGGTCCGGCCATGGTCCGCTCGGCGGCCAAGAACCACGGCTATGTCGCGATCTGCACCGAGATCGCCGACCTGGAAGAAGTGCTGGCCGAACTGCAGGCGAACGGCGGCACCAGCCTGGCGCTGCGCAAGAAGCTCGCGGCCCGCGCCTATGCTCGGACGGCGTCCTATGATGCGGCGATCTCATCCTGGTTCGCAGGGCAACTGGGCGAGGAAGCCCCGCGTCGACGCGCCTTCGCCGGCGAATTGGCTCAGACCATGCGCTATGGCGAGAACCCCCACCAGGCGGCCTCGTTCTATCGCTTCGCCAACCCGCGGATCGGGGTGGCGACGGCCAGGCAGCTTCAGGGCAAGGAGCTCAGCTACAACAACATCAACGACACCGACGCCGCCTATGAGCTGATCGCCGAGTTCGATCCGGCCAAGGCTCCGGCCTGCGCGATCATCAAGCACGCCAATCCCTGCGGCGTGGCGACCGGCGCCAGCCTGGCGCAGGCCTACGAGCGGGCCTTGGCTTGCGACCCGACCAGCGCCTTCGGCGGCATCGTCGCCTTGAACACTAGGCTGGATGCGGCCACCGCGGCCAAGGTGCTCGAGGTCTTTACCGAGGTGGTGATCGCGCCGGACGCCGACGAGGACGCCATTGCGCTGTTCCGCAAGAAGAAGAACGTGCGGCTGCTGGTCACCGGCGGTCTGCCCGACCCGCATACGCCGGGCGAAACCTTCCGCTCGGTTTCCGGGGGCTTCCTGGTGCAGAGCCGCGACACCGCTCACCTGACGGCCGCCGACCTGAAGGTGGTGACCAAGCGCAGCCCCACCGACGAGGAAGTGCGCGACATGCTGTTCGCCTTCACAATCGCCAAGCACGTGAAGTCCAACGCGATCGTCTACGCCCGCCAGGGTCAGACGCTGGGCGTCGGCGCCGGCCAGATGAACCGCAAGGATTCGGCCCGGATCGCGGCGCTGCGCGCCGCCGACTTCGGCCTGGATCTGAAGGGCTCCGCCTGCGCCTCCGAGGCCTTCTTCCCGTTCCCTGACGGGCTGCTGCAGGCGGCGGACGCCGGCTGCACCGCCGTGATCCAACCGGGCGGCTCGATCGGTGACGACAAGGTCATTGAGGCGGCCGACGAGCGCGGCATCGCCATGGTGTTCACCGGCGTGCGGGTCTTCCGTCACTAACACCCGACGTTCGTCGCAGACGCAAAACGCCGCCGATCAGCAATGATCGGCGGCGTTTCTGTATGGCCGGGGCGCATCCCGCCATGACGAGAGTTTCGGGTTACCCCTTCGCCGTCTCGGCGTTGGCTAGTTCGCGCAGCGCCGCATTGGCGATGGTGAGCTTGGCGAACGTCCAGGGACCGCCGGAGGCCTCGATCTCCTCGATCGCCTTGCGGGCGGTCTCGGCGGTGTCTCGGCGCAGAGCGGTCCAGGCGCCGATGGCGGCCTCGGCCGCTTCGTCGCTCTTGCCGGCCTCGGCGTCGCCAGTGAAGGCGATGACCTGCCGGGTCAGGCTGGCCTGCTCGGCGAGCAGATCCTCGACCAGGCGGCGGACGGCGGTGCGCTCGAAGGCGTCGCCGGCCGTGAAGCCGGCGCTGGCCGCCCGTAGGCGGTCGAAGGCGAAGCTGCGGCCGACGTGGTCGTAGAGCCGCGCCGCGTCGGGCAGGGACCAGCTTGAGGCCTCGGCCAGGTCGACCAGGTCCACGGCCACGGTGAGCGGCTGCAGATTGGCGATTTTTCGCGCAAGAGCTTCCGGCGCGCCGACTTCGGTCAGGCGAACCACCTGGGCCTCGAGGCGTCCGCGTTCCACGGGCGACAGGATGTCTGGCAGCAGGGTCGTCAGGGTTGCGGCGCCTGGGCCATAACGCTTGATGAGGGCCTCGACGCTGTGGCCGCCGCGCGAAGCCCGGCGGGCCAGCCAGAAGGTCTCGCCGCGCAGGGTGTAGGCCAGGCGCCGGTAGAGGGCCATCTGGCCCGCCGCCGGGATCTTGCCGTCCAGCGCCGAGACCGCGTCCCAGAGGGCGTCCAGGCCCAGCACCGCCTTGGCCGCCTCATAGGCGGTGACGAAGGCGGTGACGTCGCAGGAGGCCGCCGACATCAGGCGGGTCGGGAACGAGGGGCCGCAGCGGTTGACGGCGTCGTTGGCGACCACCGTGGCGATGATCTCGCGGCGCAGGCGGTGACGGCGCAGGGCGTCGTCGTACTTGCGCACGCCCTTGGGGAAGTAGCCTTCCAGCAGAGCCTCGAAATGGGGATCGTCGGCCACCGGGCTGTGGGCCATGTCGCCCTTCAGCTCCAGCTTGCCATAGGCCAGCAGGACGGCGGCTTCCGGCCGGGTCAGGCCCTTCCCGGCCTGGCGGCGTTCGGCCAGCACATTGGCGTCCGGCAGGCCCTCGACCGTGCGGTCGAGCTGACCGCGTGTTTCCAGGTGGGCCATGTAGCGGGCGTGGGGCTCGAGCTCGCCTGCGGCGTCCAGGTCCATCAGCGAGAGCGCCAGGGTCTGGTCGTAGTTGTGGGCCAGCACGTGGTCGGCGACGTCCTTGGTCATCGACTTCAGCAGCTTGTCACGCTTGGGCCGGTTCAGCACATCGGTGCGTTCAAGCATCCCGGTGAGGATCTTGATGTTTACTTCGTGGTCGGACGAGTCGACCCCGGCCGAGTTGTCGATGGCGTCGGTGTTCACCCGGCCGCCGCCTAGGGCGAACTCGATGCGGCCGGCCTGGGTGAGGCCGAGGTTCGCGCCTTCGCCGATCACCTTGACCCGCAGATCGCTGGCGCTGACGCGCAGGGCGTCATTGGCCTTGTCGCCGACCTCGGCGTTGCTCTCGCCACGGGCCTTCACATAGGTGCCGATGCCGCCGACATAGAGCAGCTCGGCTTGCGCCTTGAGGATCGCGGATATCAGCTCGGTCGGGGCCAGGCTGTCGGCCTCGACGCCCAGCATGGCCTTCGCCTCTCGGCTCAGCGGGATCGATTTCTGGCTGCGCGGGAAGACCCCGCCGCCCTTGGATATCTTCTTGCGGTCGTAGTCGTCCCAGGACGAGCGCGGCAGCTCGAACATCCGCTGGCGCTCGGCATAGGACGTCGC
>NZ_JAURWM010000182.1 GCF_030654915.1 Phenylobacterium sp.
CTGGGCGTTGAAGCGCGGCATCTCCTCGGCGACCATGAATTGGAACTCGGTGCGGAACAGGCCGATGCCCTCCGCCCCGGTCTCGCCCAGGATGTCGAGATCGACGTCGAGGCCGGCGTTCATCAGCAGGGTGATCTTGGCGCCGTCGCGAGTGAAGGCCGGCGTGTCGCGCAGCTTGGCGAACTCGGCGCGGCGTTGGAGGCGGACTTCCAGCCGCGCCTGCAGAGCCTTCACCACGTCGGGGCGGGGGCGCAGATAGGCCTCGCCGGTCTCGGCGTCGACGATCACCGGATCGCCTTCGGAGACCCGGTCGCGCAGGCCAGGCAGCCTTCCGACGCAGGGGATATCGAGAGCGCGGGCGACAATGGCGGCGTGGCTGGCCGAGGACCCCTCTTCCAACAGCAGGCCGCGCAACTTGGTGCGGTCGTATTCCAGCAGGTCGGCCGGGCCGAGGTTGCGGGCGATCAGGATGGCGTTCTGCGGCAGTTCGCGCGGCGCGTGCCCATCGCCCGCCAGGTGGCGCAGCAGCCGGTCGGCGAGGTCCTCGAAATCGTGCAGACGCTCGCGCAGATAGGGGTCGCGCGCCTGGCCAAGCCTAGCGCGGTGTTCGGAGCGGACCCGCTCCACCGCCGCCTCGGCGGTCAGACCGTTGCGAACGGCGTCTTCCAGCGAGCGGTTCCAGCCCCGGTCGTGGGCGAACATGCGGTAGGTTTCGAGCACCTCGTAGGAGGCCTCGACCAGGCCGTGCTGGCCTTCCAGCATGGTGTCGATCTGGGCTTGAAGACCGGCGATGGCGGTCTTCAGCTTGGCCTCTTCGGCGACCACGTCCTCGGCCAGGAGTTGCGAGGGAGCGACCGGCGGCTCGTGCAGGACAGCGACACCCAGGGCCAAACCGTCGGCGAACTTCGAACCGATCAGCCGCTCGGGGCGGTGGGGCGCGATCTCGACGCCCTTGAATTCGCCTTCCAACTCGCTACCGGCGACCATCTCGGCCAGGACCATGGCGACGATCTGCAGATCCTCGACCTCGTCGTCGGTATAGCCGCGCTCGGTGCGGTTCTGGACGACCAGCACGCCGATGGCCCGGCCGCCGCGCAGCAGCGGTACGCCCATGAAGGCGTGGAACGGGTCTTCGCCGGTTTCGGGGCGGTCGGAGAAGGCCGGGTGGTTGGGCGCGTCGGACAGGTTCAGCGGCCGACCCAGCCGCATGATCTCGCCGACCAGGCCCTCGCCGGGCTTCATGCGGGTGACGTGGACGGCGCCGGGATCAAGGCCCTCGGTGGCGAACAGTTCCATGTCGCCGCGTTCGCGTCGCATGTAGAGCGAGCAGACCTCCGCCACCATCGAACGGGCGATGATCCGCACCACGGTGTCCAGGCGTGACTGCGCGGGCCCGCCCGAAGCAAGCGCCTCGCGAATCTGCCGAAGCAGGCTGCGCTGTCCACGAATCGCGACGCTGGGCATGGCCATCAGTTGGCTGCTCTCCCTGTCCTTTTTCGCCTCCTAGCAGCTTTGAGCGTCGGAACGGAGACGAAAAGGCCCGCCCTCGACTTTGTGAGCGTCACCACGTGAACTCCTCCCGCATTGGGAAGGATCGGCTTTTCAAACCTGCTTAATTTCTGGGCGCCGCATCGCGCGGAGCCAAGTCCTGGCGTGGCGGCGCGCCTGGCCCCATAGTCCCAGGATAACGTGGTTCGGCCTGGGGGGCGGCGATGCGGAAGAGCTGGCTGGCGTTCGCGCTGGGCTGGGTGGTGATCTTGGCGGGATCGCTGCTGGCCCACGCTGTGCAGACCTCGGGCGGCGTCACCGTCGAGGACGTGCGGTTCGCGGGCGACAAGGGCACGACCCTGTCGGGGCTGGTCTACACGCCGCCGGGGGGGAGCGCGGCCAGGCCGGCGCCGGCCGTGCTGGTCAGCCATGGCTATATCAACACCCGCGAGATGCAGTCAGCCTTCGCCATCGAACTGGCGCGGAGGGGCTTCGTGGTCCTGGCGATGGACATGTCGGGGCACGGCAATTCCACCGGCATCGTGGGGACTGCCGATTTCGGCGGCCCAGCGGCCCTGCGCTATCTCAAGAGCCTGCCGCAGGTGGACAAGGCCAATATCGGGCTTGAGGGGCACAGCCTCGGCGGCGGCCCCGTCATCGGCGCGGCCGCCTCTGATCCGGGCGGATACAAGTCCGTCGTGCTGGTAGGCTCGACGCCGGCGATCGGCGCGGTCTTTGGCTCGGCGGCCCAGGCCGACCTGCGCAACCTGGCCGTGGTGTTTGGCGGCTATGACGAGTTCGCCGAACTGATGTGGCAGGTCGATCGGGGCTTCAAGGTCGGCGAGTCCAAGGCCTTGCAGGCGCTGTTTGGAACCACCGCGAAGGTCGAGCCGCGCCGGATCTACGGCGACATCTCGGCCGGGACCGCCAGGGTTCTCTACGTGCCGCCGGTCACCCATCCGGCCGAGCACTTCTCCGTCGCCGGCGTCGGCCCCGCCGTGGACTGGTTCCAGAAGACCCTGGAAGGCGAGGCCAATCCGATTCCTGCCTGGCGGCAGATTTGGATCTGGAAGGAGGTCGGCACGCTGATCGGCTTCGTGGGTCTGGTGATCCTTATGCTCGCCACCTTTCAGCTCTTGCTCGGTTTGCGGTGGTTCGCGCCCCTTGCGCAGGCGCCTGAGCCCGCGGTCGAGCGCCGGGGAGGGCGGTGGTGGCTGGCCTTTGTGCTGACCGCGGTCATACCGGCGATCACCTTCTTCCCGTTCATGAAGCTGGGGATGTTGTTCTTCCCGATGCGGTTCTTTCCGCAGTGGATCACCAATCAGCTCCTGGTCTGGGCGCTGGCTAACGCGGCGATCACCCTGGTGCTGGGGCTGGTCCTGAAGAGCGCCAAGCCGGCCGTGAAGGCCGACTGGCTGCGCTCGGTCGCCATGGCCCTCGGGGTGGTGGGCATGGGTTATCTGTCGCTGCACATCGTCGACCGACTTTTCCATGTCGACTACCGCTTCTGGGTCCTGGGCCTGAAGCCGCTGGACCGGCTGCACCTGGGCTACGCCTTGGCCTATCTGGCGCCCTGGACCGTCTTCTTCCTGGTGGCGCTAAAGGCGTTGCACGCCAACCTGGCGGTCAAGGGCGACGGGCGCTTGGCCCAGTACGCCAGCGGCGTGCTCGCCATGTGCCTGGGCTTCGTCCTGCTGCTGGGGCTCCAGTACGGGAGCCTGCTGGCCACCGGCCGGCTGGTCATCGCGAGCGAGCCGCTGAACACCATTGTCGCCATTCAGTTCGTGCCGCTGCTGGCGGTCGTGGGGCTGATCGCGGTCTTCACCTATCGGCGGACCGGCAGCCATGTGCCCGGCGCGTTGATCTGCGGGCTGTTCATCACTTGGTACGTGGTGTCGGGGACGGCGACCCATTGGTCGCCGGACTTCCAGCTGCCGATACCCGGGCGCGGCTAGGGGGTCACCAGATAGGCGCAGCGCCGAGCGCCGGCGAGGATGTGTTCGACCCGTGTCACCTTGGCGGGGGCGAGCATGGCTTCGAACAGCGCTAGCTCCGAGCGGCAGAAGCCTTGGCAGGCCTTGGCCGCCGCGCAGATCGGGCAGTGGTTCTCGATCAGCAGATAGGCGCCGTCGTCCTGGCGGCTCCATTCAGCCATGTAGCCCTCGGCGGCGCGCACCTGGGCCAGCCGTTCAAGCCGGTCCTCCAGGGCATCGGCGCCGTCCAGCGCTTGCCGATAGCCCACCTCGGTCGCCCGTTCGCGGCGCTTGATCAGCCGGTCCATGCCCTCGTCCCCGAACTCGCCACGGATGCCCTCGATCAGTTCGAGCGTCATCTGGGCGTGGCTGTCTGGAAATCGCTGGTGGCCCTTCTCGCTCAACGACCAGGACCGGCGAGGCCGTCCGACGCCCATCCGTTCCGTGACATGTTCGACCAGGCCCTCGGCGGCGAGCTTTTCCATTTGCAGGCGCGCGGCTTGGCGGGTGACACCCACCGCCTCGGCGAGCGCCTTGGTCTGGGCGGGACCCTGGCTCTTCAGGAGCAGGAGGATTTGGTCTGATGTGCTGCGCATTTGACAAATAGATGATTGCAAAATCGCCAGCCTCGGTCTAGCTCGAAATATGTAAAGCGGGAGTTTGTCAAATGGCGGCTGCAACGAAGGCGGACGGGAGTTGGGGCGACGTCATGGCCGATGGCCGGCTGCCGCGCTTCATCCTGATCTGCCTGGGCGTCTGGATCAGCGCCGCCGACTCCCTGGTCACCGCCACCATCATGCCGAGCGTCGGCGCCGACCTTGGCGGCTATGCCTATTTCGGCTGGGCGACGGCGGGGTTCCTGCTGGGGTCGGTGCTGGCCGGCGCCAGCTCGGGCCTGCTGGCGCTGCGGTTTGGCCTGCGCCGCGCGACCGCCGCCGCGGCCTTGCTCTACGCCGTGGGCTGCGCGCTCAGCGCGGCTGGCCCTGACATCTGGAGCTTCCTGATCGGCCGGCTGTTGCAGGGCATGGGCGGCGGCTGGGTGGTGGGCTTCTGTTCAGTCGCCATCGGCCTGCTGTTCCCCGACCGCCTGCTGCCCCGCGTCTATGCCGCCATCACGGCCGTCTGGGGGGTGGCCAGTCTGCTCGGTCCGATGATCGGCGGGATCTTCGCCGACCTGGGCGCCTGGCGCTGGGTGTTCTGGCTGTTCGCGATCCAGGCCTTGGGCGTGGCCTGGGCGGCGTTCGTCATGCTGCCGCGCGGGGATCAGAACCAGGCCGACAGCCGCGTGGCGTGGCCCCAACTGACGCTGATCGCGGCCGGCGTCTCGGCCATCGGCCTGGCCGACATGGCTCACGACTTCGCCCGTTCGGCCGCGCTGATCGCGCTCGGGATCGCCTTGCTGGCGGCCATGGTGTGGGTGGATGGCCGCTCCGCCGTGCGGCTGCTGCCCAAGGGCACGGGTAATCTAAGGTCCATCGCGGGCGCAGGCTTGGCGACGATGTTCCTGCTGACCACCGCCTCGATGGGTTTTTCCATCTATGGCCCGGCGATCCTGCAGACCCTGGCTGGGTTCTCGGCCCTGGCGGCCGGCTATGTGATCGCCGGCGAGGCGGCGGCCTGGACGGTGCTGGGTCTGATCGTGGCTCACCTGACCGGCGCATGGCCGGTGCGGATGATCCGTCTGGGCGCGGTGGTGGCGACCCTCGGCGTTCTGTTGAGCGCCCTGGTCTTCCCGTCGGGTTCGGTGTTGGGGGTGATCGTCGCTGGCTTGTTCCTGGGTGGCGGTTTCGGACTGGCCTGGGCGTTCATGAGCCAGCGCATCCTGGCGGCCCTGCCGCTGGAGGAGCGAGCTATCGGCGCCGCGGCCATGACCACGGTCAGGCTGACCGGCGCGGCCGTGGGCGCCGCCGCCGCCGGGGCGGTCGCCAACCTGGTCGGTTTCTCCGAAGGTTTGTCCGAGGTGACGGCCAAGGCCGCGGGCTTGTGGGTGTTCGTTTCGATCCTGCCGGTCGCGATGCTGGGCGTTTGGACGGCCTGGCGGCTCACCGCGGAGCGGACCTAGGCCGAGAGGGCGCCGAGCATGATCCGTGACAAGGCTGCGATTGCCTCGGCGCGGGATAGACGACCCACAGTCGCCGCCTGGGACAGGGTGTCGGCCGCGCCAATCACCCCGAGCAGGACCGCGCGCGCCTCGGGGCCGGGCAGGGCGACGAACTTCGACAGCGCCTGGCGGTAGAGATCGACATAGCGCTCGCGCAGGGTTTGGCGGAAGTCGTCCATCTCCTCGGTCGCCGACAGGGCCGCGGCGATGGCCCCAAACTCGGGACCGGCCGTCAGCACGCAGTCGACATAGGCGGCGCTGAGAATCGCGACGGCGCCGTCCAGGGTCGTGGCGTTGGTTTCCAGGGCGAGCTTCGCCGCCTGGGCCTGTCGGTCGTCATAGTGCCGGTAGAGGGCGATCAGCAGGCCCGCCCGGGTTCCGAAATGCTCGTAGGCGATCGGCTTGGTGACTCCGGCCTGCTCAGCCAGGTGGGCCAGGGTCAGGGCGTCCGTGCCTTGCAAGCGCACGATGGCCGACGCCGTCTCCAGCAATTGGGTCCGCCGTTGCTCCCTGGGCATGCGCTTGGCCGACACGGCTGTTCTTCCCCCGCTGAGGTCGCGCAGCAAGGCGCTTGACCGACAGATAGTCGCGCGTATGTTACTAACCGTAACTTACGGATCGTAATATAGCGACGGTTCTAGCGGAGGCGCCCATGACGGCCAAGTCGATTCAGATATCAAAGGCGAGCCCAGATGACGCGGTGCGCCTGGCCCCGCTCATCGCAGGACTGATCCGGGCCACCGGGCCGGTCAGCTACGACTATCAGTTCGGGGGGCTGCTGGAGCGGGCGGTCGCCGCATCGTGGAACACACCCGACACCCTGTTCGCAGCCTCGGCCGCCACGCTCGCAACCGACGGCGATGAGCTGTTGGGGATGGAGCTCGGCTTCGCCGGGCCGAACTTCTACCTCTTCAAGAACAATCTGGTGGCCCTGGCCGGCGACCTGGTCGCCCAGGGCGTGGTGTCGCTTGAGGAGCTCCAGGGCCTCGCCGAGCGCGCCGAACAGGCGAGCTATCTGAACGCTCATGTCCCGGAGGGCGTCTATTATCTGCATGCGCTGTCCACGCCTGAACGTCACCGCGGCAAGGGTATCGGGCGGAAATTGCTGCGTGCGGCGATCGCGCGGGCCAGGGCCGACGGCTATCGCGAGCTGCAACTCGACGTCCTGGCCGACAACCCGGCGGTGGGCTTCTATCAGGCCAACGGCTTACGGATCCTATCCGAGACCCGTTCGCCGGACCTATCGCGCGATCATGGCTTTCCGAGCGAATACCGCATGGCGGTGACGCTGTGAGGCCGCGTGTCCTGATCGCCGGCGGCTATGGCCTGGTGGGCGGACTGGTCGCCCGGCATATCCGTGCGGCCGGCCACGATGTCGAACTGATCCTGGCGGGACGGAACCCGGTGGACGGCGAGGCGCTGGCCCGGGAGTTGGGCGCAAACACCGCGCGTCTCGACGTCGCCACCCCAGACCTCGCGGAGATCGGGGCGGTCGATCTGGTGATCGCCGCCTTGCAGGACCCACGCGAGGCCTTGCTGCTCGCCGCCTTGCGGTCGGGTGCGGCCCATATCGGCGTCACCCGCACGGCCGACACCATGTCGCCGGTGGCTGTCGCGGCCGCCGCGTTCGCGTCCAGGCCGGTGCTGATGCTCGGGCATTGGCAGGCCGGCGTGATGACCCTGGCCGCCCAGGCCGCGGCGCGGGCCTTCACCCGCGTCGAGCGGATCGAGATGGCCGCCCTTTATGACTATGCCGACCCCATCGGTCCGATGACCGCCGGCGACAGCCAGGGCTTCGTCGGTCGCGCCCTGACCCGCAGCGAGGGTCTTTGGGTCAGCGTCGATGCGGCGGTGAGCGCCCGTCAGGTGGTCCGGCGGGGGCAGCCGGACTTCGACGCCATGCCGATGGGCGTGCTGGACGTGCCGGGCCTGGCGATCATGACCGGTGCGCCCAATGTCCGCTTCGACCTTGGGACCGGCGAGTCGCGGGGAACCCAGGCGGGGCTGGCCGCCTCGCACGAACTCTTCATCGACATCACCGGGCAGGTCGAGGGCGGCCAGGTGGAGATTCGCCGGACGGTCGTTTCCGATCCGCGCGGCCAGGCGCATCTCACCGCGCTCGGCGTGCTGGTCGGGGTGGAGCGTATTTTGGGGCTGGATGGCGGCGCTTTGGCCGGGCCGGGGTTGAAGTTCCCGGAGAGCTTTATCGACGCCGTCGCGGCCATGGCTCGGTTCGAGGCGTTCGGCGTGACGATCACGTCTGAAGAGGCGGCGGCGTAGAGTCCGCGCCTTGAGAGACGACCGCCACCCTGGGGTTCGCCAGGGTGGCGGATCAATTGCTAGAGTTGGTCGAGACCGAAGCCTGCGTGCAGGGCGCGCACGGCCAGTTCGGTATAGGCGGCGTCGATCAGCACGCTGATCTTGATCTCGCTGGTCGAGATGACCTGGATGTTCACGCCCTTGTCGGCCAGGGATTGGAACATGGTTTTGGCCACGCCCGTATGGCTGCGCATGCCGACGCCGATGACCGAGACCTTGGCCACTTCTTCGTTCACCTGGACGTCTTCGAAACCGATTTTCTGCTGGTTGGCGCGAACGATCTCCACCGCACGGGCCGCGTCACGCTTGCCCACGGTGAATTCCATATTGGCCGTGGCCGCCGTGCGCGCGTGGCTCTGGACGATCATGTCCACGTTCACATTGGCGTCGGCCAGGGCGCCGAAGAGCACCGACGACACGCCCGGACTGTCGGGCAGGCCGAAAAGGCTGATCTTTGCTTCGTCGCGGCTATAGGCGACGCCGCTCACGATCCGCTTTTCCATGATCTCTTCCTCGTCGCACACGATGGTGCCTTGGCCGGGCGCTTCGCCGGGCTCAACAAAACTGGACAACACCCGCACCGGGACGTTCTGGGCCATGGCCAGTTCGACCGAACGGGTCTGAAGGACCTTGGCGCCCAAGGACGCCATTTCAAGCATCTCCTCATAGGAGATCTTGTTGAGTTTACGGGCCTTGCTCTCGATGCGCGGGTCGGTGGTGTAGACCCCGTCCACGTCGGTGTAGATGTCGCAACGGATGGCCTTGACCGCGGCGGCGATGGCGACCGCGCTGGTGTCGGAGCCGCCGCGGCCGAGCGTGGCGATGCGGCCGTCACGGGTCACGCCCTGGAAGCCCGCGATCACCGCGATTTCACCGGCGTCCAACGCGGCCGAGAGCTTCTCGGGCGGAACGTCGTCGATACGAGCGCGGCCGTGGGCGTCGTCGGCGATGATCGGGATTTGCCAACCCAGCCACGACTTGGCGGGCAGGCCCATATTGCGCAGGGTCATCGCCAGCAGACCGGCGGTCACCTGTTCGCCCGAGGCGACGACGGCGTCGTACTCGTCGTCGGAGGGCGCAATGCCGGGGGCGGCGGGGCCGGCCCCATCGGTCCAGGCGACCAGCTCATTGGTCTTGCCCGCCATGGCCGAAACCACCACGCACACCTGGTGTCCGGCCGCGACCTCCGCGGCCACGAGCCGGCCAACGCGCCGGATACGCTCTAGGTCGGCCACCGAAGTGCCGCCGAATTTCATCACTAGCCGAGACAGCGCAAGAGCTCCGCTTGAGAGGGAAGGCTGCGCCTAATAGCGGCGGGAGCGGTGGGGGGCAATCTCTGCCTTTCGGCGGCGCAAAAACACCTGGCTTGAGCAAGATGGCGCCCGCGACACTGCGGGCCGTCATAGGGGCTGGCGCTATTTCCCCAGCGGGAGGAAAAGGGGCCATGTCCGTCGCCGCATCCTCCATCGACCCGGAAGAGGTCGAACGCTTTTCCCGCATCGCCGCCGAGTGGTGGGACCCGAAGGGCAAGTTCGCCCCCTTGCACAAGTTCAACCCGACTCGCCTGGCTTTCATTCGCGAGCAGGCTCAGATGCGGTTTGGCCGTGACGCCAAGGCGCTGCGCCCGTTCGAAGGCTTGCGGCTGCTGGATATCGGCTGTGGAGGCGGACTGCTCTGCGAGCCGATGGTCCGACTAGGTTTCCAGGTCACAGGGGTCGACGCCTCGGAACGCAACATCGGCACGGCCAGCGCGCACGCGGCCGAGCAGGGGCTCGTCATCGACTACCGCGCCTCGACGGCGGAGGACCTGCTGGCGGCGGGCGAGCGGCCGTTCGACGTGATCCTCAACATGGAGGTGATCGAGCACGTGGCCGATCCGGGCGAATATCTGCGGAGCTGCTCGCGGTTGCTGGCGCCGGGCGGCTTGATGATCGTCGCGACATTGAATCGCACCTTGAAGGCCTTCGCCCTGGCCAAGATCGGGGCGGAGTACGTGTTGCGCTGGGTGCCCGCGGGGACCCACGACTGGACCAAGTTCCTGAAACCAGAAGAGCTTCGTAGCTTCCTGGCGGCCGAGCCGGTCGCTATGCAGGGACCGTTCGGCGTGGCCTATGACCCGCTGTCGCGGCGATGGTCGAGGTCGCCGGACTGCGACATCAACTACATGATGACGGTCACCCGCGACGCGGCGTAAAGAGGCGGATTACAAGGTGGTAACCATGCCTTCGATACGCGTGCTGGGTCACGCTTTCCGTGCCTGGCGTCGCAACAAGCGGTGGGCCAAGCACGAGCCTGAGACCCCCTATCTCGCTGACCTGCTGTCCGGTTCGCCGATTTGCCTGCACGTGGGCGCCAGCGATGGACGCCACGCCTATGTCGTCACCCAGGTCGCGCCGAGAGCGCAAATCCACGCCTTTGAACCCTCGGCCTTCACCTTCGAGGTGCTCAAGGTCTGCCTCGCCTGGCACGGCATTGCCGGACAAGTGAAACCGATCCATGCGGCCGTCTCCGATCAGGCTGGCGAACTGCTGTTGGTGACTCCGAAGAAGACCTCGGGCCGGATGGGCCGGGCCTTCGCCTACGTCGCCAGCGAGGCGCCGACTGGCCGGGTGAGGCCGGATCTGGAAGATAGCGGCGTCGAGATCCAGCCGACCCCGGTGGTGACCCTGGACGGATATTGCGAGAGCGCGGGCCTGACGCGGGTCGACTTCATCCGCATGGATATCGAGGGCGGCGAGCAGAACGCCCTGAAGGGCGCCGAGCACCTGATCGACCGCGATCGACCCCACGTCCAGATCGAGATCCACCCGGTCATGCTGGAGAGCCGTTTTGGCGGCACGGCCGAGGGCGTGCTCGATTTCTTCCTGTCGCGTGGCTACCGGATGTTCGCGCTCAACGCCGACCGCCTGGAAGAACGCTCGACCATCGACAACGACCTGCCGTGGAAAGACTATTTCTTCGTCCATCCCAGCCGCGCGCCTGAGCTTCCGGACGGCGTCTTCAAGGCGCGGATGGCGGCCTAGCCAAGGTCGGCTCTGGCGCCCGTGCGGGCCGCGTCCTACCCTCATCTGAACAACGATAAGGGAGGAGCCCGCGATGCTGGCCCTGATGATGGACCGGGCGCTGAACCTGCCCTCGATCCTGGAATATGCGGCGACCTATCACGGCGACCGCGAGGTGGTGTCCCGCACGGTCGAGGGGCCGATTCACCGCTATGGCTACGCTCAGGCCCTGGCGCGAGCCAAGCAGATGGCCAATGCGCTGATCAAGCTGGGCGTGAAGCCCGGCGACCGGGTCGCGACGTTGGCTTGGAGCACCCATCGCCACTTCGAACTCTATTATGCGGTCTCCGGTATCGGGGCGATCCTGCACACGATCAATCCGCGACTGCATCCCGACCAGATCGCCTGGGTCGCCAACCACGCCGAGGACAGCGTGCTGATGTTCGACATCAGCTTCGGCGAACTGGTCGGCGAACTGGCGCCCAAGCTGGCGACCGTGAAGACCTATGTGGCGATGACCGATCGGAGCCACCTGCCGCCTGAGGCTCCGGCCGGGACACTGGTCTACGAGGAACTGATCGAGGCCCATTCCCCTGAGTTTATCTGGCCGGAACTGGATGAGCGCCAGGCTTCGGGGCTCTGCTACACCTCCGGCACGACCGGCAATCCTAAGGGGGTGCTCTACAGTCACCGCTCGACCGTGCTGCACGCCATGGCGCTGGTGCAGCCAGACGCCTTCGATCTTTCGGCCCGGGACACGGTGCTGCCCTGCGCTCAGATGTACCATGCCAACGCTTGGTGCACGCCCTACGCCGCCCCGCTGGTGGGGGCAAAGCTGGTGCTTCCGGGCCGGCAACTGGACGGCCCCTCGATCTGCGAGCTGGCGGTGGCCGAGCAGGCGAGCTTCCTGCTGGGGGTGCCGACCATCTGGGTCGGGGTGCTCGATCATCTGGACCAGACCGGCCAGAAACTGACCTCGGTGCGCAATGTCGCCATTGGCGGCTCGGCGCCGACCGCGGCCTTGATGCGCCGGGTGGAGGACCAGCTCGGCGCCACGGTCCGGCAAATCTGGGGGATGACCGAAACCAGCCCGATGGGCGTCATCAACACGCCCCTGCCGGCCCATGCCGACGAGGACGAGGACGCCGGCTACGCTCGCAAGCTGAAGCAGGGCCGAGGCCTCTGGGGCGTTGAGATGCGGATTATGAGCGACGACGGCCAGGTCCAGCCCCGCGACGGCGTCAGCGTCGGCGCGCTGCAAGTCCGAGGGCCGTGGGTGTCGTCCGCCTATTTCAAGAACGAGGGCGCGCAGGTGTTCCTAGGCGACGGCTGGTTCGACACCGGCGACATCGCCACCATCGATACCGAAGGCTATCTGCGCCTCACCGACCGCGCCAAGGACGTCATCAAGTCGGGCGGGGAGTGGATATCGACCCTCGACCTCGAGGACGCGGTGTCCTCCCATCCGGCGGTGGCCATGGCCGCCGCCATCGGCGTGCCCCATCCCAAGTGGGACGAGCGTCCGCTGTTGCTGGTGGTCTTGCGCCCCGGCCAAACCGCCGATCCCGAGGTGCTGAAGGCGCACGTCGCCGAACGCGTCGCCAAGTGGTGGACGCCCGACGAGGTGCGGATCGTGGCCGAACTGCCCATCGGTCCGACTGGCAAGGTGTTGAAGCGCGAACTGCGTGACCGAATGGCCACGTCGCTCTGAATCAGACGGCCCGGTGCGAACCGGGCTTGTCCTGCCGCGTTCATTCCCCACCTCAAGATACCGAAGTGGAGCTTGAACAGTGCCGCGTAGAAGACCCCAGGGCGTGCTGTCCATGGGATGGGCGTGCCTTTCGTCGGCCGCGAGCGGACGCACGGAGCACGTGCCGACGTCCGACGACTATCCTGACACCGTGGTCCGCCGGATTCGCTTCGACGCCGGCGGCGGCCTGGGCTGGAAGCTCTCGGCGATCACCACCCCGCGAAGCAAGCCCGCGCCCTGGAAGATCGTGGTGGTCACGGGCGCTCCGTCCTGGGCCGAATACTGGGCGCCGGCGCTCGCCGCCCTGCCGCAGGACCGTGAGATGATCGTGGTCGATCGGCCGGGCTACGCCGCGTCCGAGCCGATCGAGTATGTGGGCGACATCGCCGTCCAGGCCCGCGCCCTCGCGCCCTTGCTGGACGCCAAGCCCGGCCAGAAGGTGCTGCTGGTGGGGCAGTCCTATGGCGCGGCGATCGCCTCGCTGATGGCCGCCGACAATCAGCGCAAGGTGGCAGGCCTGGTGCTGCTGTCGGGGTATTTCGGCGAATCTGGCCCCACCGCGCGCTGGTTGCTCGACGTCGGCGGGCGGCTGCAGAAGATCATTCCGCGCGATCTGCGTCATGCGGTGATCGAGGTCACCAACCAGCCGACGCAATTGGACGGCTTTCGCGCCGCGCTCGCCAAGCTCAAGACCCCGGTTCATGTCATCCATGGTGACAAGGACGACTTCGCGCCGATCGAGATCGCCGAGCGGCTGGTCGGGGAAACGCGAACCAGACGCCCGATGCGTTTCGAGCGGGTCGCCGGCGCCAACCACTTCCTCAACGATGGCCCAGTCGAGCCGTTGCTCGCGGCGCTGGAGGGCTGCATTCCGGCGCCTCGCCGGTTCTTCCAATTCAAGTTTCCGGCTTTGCCCAGCCTGGGTTTGTTCAAGCCCAAGGGGCCACAAGCCACCGCCAACGCTTAGGGGCGGCCAGCAGGCTTGGCCGCGATCACGATTGGCCGGACGGGGAACCTCACCAATCCGTGAGCGGTTCTGTCCCCTGCTGGGCGGGTGAAGGACGGAGACGATTTAGATGATCATGAAGTTTCTTCTGGCCACCGCCGCCACCGCCGCGTTCGCCCTGCCTGCCGTGGCCCAGGAGCCAGGCATGTCAGGGACCGCGGCTATGCAGCCGGGTGGTTCGATGCACGA
Organism: Phenylobacterium sp.; assembly: GCF_030654915.1. Lineage (GTDB taxonomy): Bacteria > Pseudomonadota > Alphaproteobacteria > Caulobacterales > Caulobacteraceae > Phenylobacterium. Next base: position 13,829 of record NZ_JAURWM010000182.1, read on the forward strand.
GCCATCGACCTCCATGGCTGCTCCCGCCAAGGCTCGAACGGGCGCCGCGACCGACACCGCCGCCAACCTGTCGGACGCCGACCTGAGGATCGGCGGCTCGGTCAAGGACTCGGCCGGGATGGAGATCGGCAAGATTTCGAAGGTCGGCAAATCGGCCGGACAGACGGTCGTGACCTTGTCGGCCAACGGCAAGACCGCCGAGGTGCCGGCCTCCAGCCTCACCAAGTCGGACGGCTCTTTGGTTTCATCGGAGAGCAAGGCGCAGGTGTGGTCGCCGAAGTAGACCAACACTCGTCTTGACGATGCAGAGGCCCCGGCGACGACGCCGGGGCCTCTGTTTTTCCAGCGGCCTGGGTCAATCCCGAAAAACACCCTTGGCCCCCGCCACCTGAACAGCGATAAGGTTCGGAAGACGAAAGCCGCGGACATACCGCGACTTCGATAAATCCGCCCCGAGTGGGCGCTGTTTGGGGAGTTCGCAATATGAAGGCAGCCGTCCTGCGCCAAGTAGGTACGCCGCTTCAGATCGAAGACGTGCAGATCAATATGCCCGGCCCGCACGAGGTGCTGATCCGCACCAAGGCCGCCGGCCTCTGCCATTCCGACCTGCATTTCATCGAAGGCTCCTATCCGCATCCGCTCCCGGCGGTGCTGGGCCACGAAAGCGCGGGCGTCGTCGAAGCCATCGGTTCCGAAGTCCGCACGGTGAAGGTGGGCGACCACGTCATCACCTGCCTGTCGGCCTATTGCGGCCACTGCGAATCTTGCCTGACCGGTCACCTGTCGCTTTGCGTGTCGCCCGACACCAAGCGCGACGCCAAGGATGAGCCGCGCCTGACGCAGAATGGCGCTGGTCTGCCCCAATTCCTGAACCTGTCGTCCTTCGCCGAGCAGATGCTGGTCCACGAGCATGCCTGCGTCGCGATCCGCAAGGACATGCCGCTGGACCGCGCGGCCCTGATCGGCTGCTCGGTGATGACCGGCGTCGGCGCGGCGATCCATACCTCGAGCGTGCGTCCCGGCGAGACCGTGGCGGTTATCGGCTGCGGCGGCGTCGGCCTGGCGGCGATCAATGGTGCGGCGATCGCCGGCGCGGGCCGGATCATCGCGATCGACATGGTCGCCTCGAAGGGCAACCTCGCCCACCAGTTCTGCGCCACCGAGTTCATCGACGCTTCGCAGACCGATGCGGTCAAGGAAGTGATCGAGATGACCAAGGGCGGCGTGCACCACTCGTTCGAAGCCATTGGCCTGGCCAAGACCGCCGAGCAGGCGTTCGGCATGCTGCGTCGTGGCGGCACCGCCAACGTTATCGGCATGATCCCGATCGGCCAGATGATCAGCCTTCCGGGCTTCGCCTTGCTGGGTGAAAAGCGCATCCAAGGTTCGATGATGGGCTCCAACCGCTTCCCCGTCGACATGCCGCGTCTCGTCGACATGTACATGAACGGTAAGCTGAAGCTGGACGAGATGATCTCCCAGCGTATTCGCCTGGACCAAGTCAACGAAGGTTTCGCCGAGATGAAAAAGGGCGAGCTCGCCCGTTCGGTCATCGTCTTCGACTGATTACGTCTCTGCAGACACAGCATAGGCCCTTCCATTCGGGAGGGCCTATTTTGTGCGTGGAAGCTTAGCGCGCCCACGATGTAGATTAACCAAATAAAAATTTGAGTATCCGGGAAACCGGAAGCTCCTTGGCGGGTTTGCCTCTCCGGTGTGGGGCGTTCTTGTGGGGAGCGATTGATGTCGCATGACGAGAACGAGGAGGTTCGGCTGATCGCCGCCCTCTGGCTGGAACGGTTCGGGGAGCCGCCCGCGATGCTCACGGACGCCGAGCTGATGTGGCGTGTCCTGCGCAGTGTGTCCGAGGACCCTGCTTCCAGACCTCCGCCCACCACTGGCCGGTTCAACTATCTGTAGGGCGCTCGTCGTGAGGGCGTGAGGAGGCAGGCCCAGGATCGTCCCCGGCGGACCTCTCCGCCGTCACGGAGCAATCCTCGTGAGGCTAGCCCTTATCGCCGCCGGAACGCTGGCGGCCTCGGCTATGTCCACCAAGAAGTAGGAGATCTGCCAGCCTGGCATGGTCTCCCGCGCCAGGCGCAGCCCTACTCGACGAAGAAGCCGAGTAGGGCAGGACGCAGGTAGTCGTCCATCAACCCCTCGGTCGAGCCCGGATTGTTGCGGGGATCGAGCGGCAACGAAGCATTGAACACCACCATCACCGCATGGGCGGCCAATAGCGGGTCGACCGGCCGAATAGAGCCGTCGGCGATGCCGTCGGAGATCATGCCGGCGAATGAGTGGGTGATCTGCTCGAAGCGCGACAGCATCTGCCGGCGCATGGAGAGCGGGACCGCGGCCAGCGCGTGGTGACGCAGCATCCGGCCGCTTTCGCCCGACGCCTGGTGCATGCCCAGCGACGCCGTCGTCAGCCACAGGCGAGCCCAACCGGGTTCAACGTCGGCGGCGGCACGTTTGGCCTGGTCGATGATGTCGAAGGTCCGGACGAAACAGGCGGCGGCCAACTCATCCTTGTCGGTGTTGTGGTGATAGAACGAGCCCTTGGTGACCTTGAGCTCGGCGGAAATCTTGTCGACCGACGCGCCGCGATAACCTTCGCGATTGATCAGCTTGGTCGCCGCGACCAGGAAGCGGTCGCGCGTCACCTCGTCGTTCAACGCTTCCGGCGCGCCCAGGTCCAGCAGCGGCAACTCGGGCCAGGCTTGGTCCTTGGCCGCCAGGCCGCCGGTCATCACGTCGGCGACCCGGGCGGCGACGCGCGTGTAGTCATCGGGCTCGTAGGCGCCGATCCAGGTGTCGGACCATGTGAGCTGGTTCACCACCAGGCGCGCCAAGGCCTGACGGCGCGGCCGCGTCATCCAAGGCATGTCGGGTGATTTGAATAGTCGCGCGATGCGTACGTAAAGCGCGTTGAAGGCCTCGATCAGGGCCTCCGATTGGTCACCCTCCACCAGATAGATCTCGCTGAACGGCGCGAGCGGAATCTCTTCCTCGATGGCGATCCGGCGGCGGGCCTCGAAATAGGCGGCGACGAAAATGCGCAGCCGGTTCGGCGGCGAGGGCTCGGCCTCGGCCTTATTCAGCATCTCGCCAAACCGCTGCATGGTGTCATGCAGGACGGCGGCGGCGAGGTCTTCCTTGCGCTTGAAGTAGTAGGTGAGGCTGACCGGATGCAGGTCCATCCGCTTGGCGACCGCAGCCAAGGTGAAGCCGCTCATACCCTGGGCGGCGAAGACCTTGATGGCCGCGGCCATGATCGCATCGCGCTTGGCGGCGTAGCGTGCGCGGGGTTTGGGTTGGACGACTGCGGTCAAATCGACTCTCCGCGCGAAGCAGGCTCAGGCGAAACACTAATCCGCATGCGTCCAGGTTGGAAGCTAGCGGCGAACAACCGGCGTCGTGCCGTCCTGAGGGGCGGCGGCCGCCAACTGGCGCGATTCGGCCTGCTGGCCGCTGATCAGGCGATCGATGCGGGCCTTTTGGGTCCGGAAGGCCGCCAGTTCGCCGCCGGCCAGGACCGTGCCTTGCGGCACCTTGGCGCCGACCGGGTTCACCCTCTTGCCGTGCTGCCAGATCTCGTAGTGCAGGTGCGGACCGGTCGAGGCGCCGGTGGAGCCGACATAGGCGATCACCTGGCCCTGGCTGATCCGCTGGCCGGCGCGCACGCCCTTGCCGAAGCGCGAGAGGTGAGCGTAGCCGGTCTCGAAGCCGCCGGCGTGGCGGATGCGTACCCAGTTGCCATAGCCGCCCCAGCGGCGGGCCTCGATCACCACGCCGTCACCGGCGGCGAACACCGGGGTGCCCGAGCCTGCGCCGAAGTCGATGCCCTGGTGCATGCGGTTGAAGCCGAGGATGGGGTGACGACGCATGCCAAAGCGGCTGGTCATCCGGGCGTTGTCGACGGGGGTGCGAAGCAGGAAGCCTTTGATGTTCTTGCCGGTCTCGTCGAAGTACTGGACGTCGCCGTTCGTACGCTCGAAACGGTAGAACTGGATGCCCTTGATCGACGCATATTCGAGGGCGCCGGTGTCGACGGTCTTGCCGCTCTCGGTGATCTTACGATCGAAGACCATCGTGAACTCGTCGCCCGGCTTCAGGTCGCGGTCGAAGTCCACCTTGTGGGAGAACAGCTTGACCATGCTGCCGACCATGGCCGAATTCGCGCCTAGTCGAGCCGCGCTCTCGTGTAGGGACCCGGAGATCTCGCCGCGAGCGACGGTCTGTTCGTCACGGATCTTCTCTTCCATCTCGCGCAGGCGCATCGCGCCGTCGAAGGTGCGCGACAGGGTGATCGAATTGGCGGGGCCGGTGCGCATCGACAGGCCGATCAGCCGCGCCGGACCGCGTTCGCCGCGGGGCTGGGCGATGGCGGCGTCGAAGGCCATGCCGGCCTTGATGTGAACCGTATCCATCGCCTCGGCCAGGGCGTCGACCGCCTTGCGGGCTTCGTCGCGCGTCACGCCGGCGCGCTGGACGGCCGATTCCAGGGTCTCGCCGGGCAGCACCTTGACCGGCACGTTCTCGGGGCGAGCAAAGCCGGGTTGGGCCTCGGCCTGGGCGAAGGCGGTGTGTTGGAGGGCCGCGATGGCGGCCCGATCAAGGGCCGGTTTGACCGGAGCGGCGGTGTCGGCGGCGGTCACCTTCCAGCCGATGGCCAAGGCGGCGACGCCGGCCAGCCCGAGCAGAAGGCCTGGCGTAAGCCGTAGCGTCGGGCGTCGTGGATCGAACTCTTGCATCGTGCCCCCGTACTCGCGATGCCCATGGTCAAGCTTAGGCAAGCTGATCCATGATCTAAGCGCATCGAAAACTGGTTAACTGCCCCAGCCCCGCAACGATTTGGCGGGGTGACTTTCAAGCGGTTTGGTTAATCGAAGGTTAGTCTTCTAGGTAGCTCCCGGTCGAGATCGCCGCGACGAGTAGGAGCCCACGCGAAGACTCGAACGGTGTCGCTTTAAAGCAGACCAAGCACCAGTTCGGCAGGACGGCACAGCGCCGCACCCTTCGGAGTGGAGACGATAGGGCGATTCACCAGGATCGGGTCCATGATCATCGCCGCGATGATCGCCTCGTCGGAGGTGGAGGGATCGGTCAGGCCAAGTTCAACGGCCTTGGTGCCGCGCTCGCGCAGGATGTCGCGCGCCGTCACGCCCATCTTCTGGGTCAGGGCCTCGAGTTGCTCACGGGTCCAGCCGGCCTTCACATATTCCACGACCTGCGGTTCGAGCCCCTTGTCGCGCAGCAGCGCCAGGGTGTTCCGCGACGTCCCGCAAGCGGGGTTGTGATAGATCACGATGTCGGCGGTCGGGCTGGAAGCCTGTTCAGTCATGGGGCTCTTCTCCACCGTATAATGGGCGTCTGCGGGGTATCGCGCGCCTTGGCCGACGCACGGCGCGGCACGATACCGGAGGGGGAGGCGCCCGCCTACCGCCAGGCCCGCGAAAACCGCCCGCGCAGCACGCTATGGGCTGATCGCCTGGTCCCAATCTCCCTGAAGTCGGTGAACGTTCGCGACATCGCCATCACGTGCTGAAGGCCACGCTCCAGGCGATCACCTATCGCCCCGGCGCTTACCAGGTCAGTCGCTGGGTTCCGCCGACGATGGTCGCGTCGGAGGCGTCGAAGGCCATGACATCGGCCGGACGGGCCGGCAGCGGCTTTGCGTCGGCAGGCCAGGCCTCGGTGATGGCGATGTAGCCGACCTCCAGCGCGCCCGGTCCGGCGGCTTTGAAGGTCAGCTCAAGGCCTTGCTGAGACGCCTCCCAACGGATCCGCGTCTTGGCGCCGGGCGCGGCCAGCGCCGCGACCGGCCGACTGTTCAGGGTCGCGTCGGTCAGCTTGACGCTGGGCCGCAGGACCAGCGCGAGCGTCCGAGCGCCCGGAGGCGGGGTGACCAGCAGGCGCTGGGAGCCGTCAGCCTGGGGCGTCAGCGCGAGGGTTGGAGCAGCGGCCCTGATCGGGGCGGCCTTGGCGGCCCAAACCTTGCCTCCCCAGCCCGCGGGCAGGCTGGTCTGGCCGATCTTGCCGCCGTCGGCGGTCAGCATCTGCCGAGTCCAGGCCGGGATGTCCGGCGTCATGCTGATCCGTGAGGCCTCGCCTGCGGCAGGGTCCATGAAATAGGCGGCATGGGTGGCCTGGGGATAACGCGCGTTCCAGGGCGGATCGAGGCGAACCACGGCGACCAGCACGAAGCCCAGCATGATCAGCGCCACCGCGGTCACGCGCACGCCCTTTTCGTTCTCGCCGGTGTGGGCCAGGGGCCAGAGCAGCAGCGCCGACAGCCAGACGATCAGCGCCAGCAGTTCGGGCATGTCGAGACCCTGGAACACGCCGTGCCCAAAGCCGAGCAGCCAACCCACCCCGACCACGCCCAGCACCGCCAGTACGCCCAGGAAGGGCAGGCTGCGTTTGGAGGCCATCCCGGTGATCGCCGCGCCCAAACCGGCGAGCGTCAACGGCCAGGCGGCCAGGAAGGCGGTGGTCGGGGCCAGGATCTGCAGCGCCAGGGCGGCCAGGAAACCGGTGGCCAGCAGGCCGGCCCACGACCCGGCCGCGCTCGCCGGTCGGCCGAAGCTGACCGTGGCCAGGATGGCCCCGGCCGCGCCGAGGCCCAGGCCGACAGGATCCCAGCCGCCGAAGGCCGAGCAGGCGGCGCCGGAGCCCAGCACGATCAGGCCGGTCGCCAGTCTGGTGCGTCCGCGTCCCGCCGCCGAGGCGGCGATGGCCAGGGCGCCGATGGCGAGCAGGATCAGAGCGATCTCCCAACGGGTCACCTGGGCCAGCAGGTAGCGCTGCTCCAGGAAGCCGAAGTCCGCGCCGGTCGCTCGCCGGGCCAGGCGGAACAGCACCGCCGACAGGGCGATCAGGTAGAGCGCCGCGCCCATGCCCTGGACGACGTCGCGCCAGGGCAGGATCCCCTTGCCGCGGGCTTGCCAGCCGCCGACGGCGATCAACAGACCAGCGAACGCCAGGATCGGCCAGCCGGCGGCGGGGGGGTAGGCCAGCATGTGGCCGGCGAAGGTGTTGGCGTAGACCACGCTCGGCGCGGGTGCGGGCAGGGAGCCGGCGAAGGCGGCGCCCCGCGCGGCGGCCAAGGTCTCTTGCCCGATGTGCTGCAGCGACCCCTTGTCCAGGTTGGCTGGGGTCGAGGTTGGGGAATGGTAGTCGAATTGGCGGCCGATAAAGGCGTAGTTCAGTCCCGGGACGCCGGCGGCCTTGGAGATCGTGAAGTCGGTGTCATTGGGCATCTTCTCGTACATGAAGACGGTCAGGGACGAGGCGGTCGGCGAGATCGCCGTCTTGCGCAGCAGGTCGATCGTGCCGCCGTTCTCCGCGCCCGTCTGGAACATCTGGGCCCGGCCGCCGCCGCCGCGGGCTTCCATGTTCAGCAGGAAGCCGATCCGCTTGGCCAGGGGGTGTTGTTCGAAGAACGCCGTGGCGCCGAGCAGTCCGCTCTCCTCGCCGTCAGTCAGTATCAGGACGACGTCGCGCGCCGGCTGGCCTTGGGCTTTCAGGGCGCGGACGATCTCCAGCGCGGCGGCCACGCCGGTCGCATCGTCGGCGGCGCCTGGCGATCCCGGCACGCTGTCATAGTGGGCCATCACGGCGACGGCGGGGGAGGTTCGGTCGCGGCCGGGGAGGACGCCGATGATGTTCTCCACCCTGCCGCCGCTGATCGCGACATCTGCGCCTCTCTGGCGTTCAAGCAGGGCGTCGGCGCGCTGGACTTGCGGCTCCAGGCCAAGGGCGGTCATGCGCTGGAGAAGATAGTCGCGGACGGCGGCGTTCTGCGGCGAGCCCATCGGGTGCGGCGCCTTGGCGATGACCTCGATGTCGGGCAGGGCGCGGGCGGCCGAGAAGCTGGTCAACGGGGCGCTGGCGGGGGCGGGACGAGGCGTCTTGTTAGCCGTCCAGGCCAGTGCGAAGGCCGCGATCAGGCACAGGGCCAACGCGATGGATCGTCCCAAGGTGTCGCCTCCCCAGCGAGCTGTTGCGGGACCCTAGAGCGCTATCGCGTCCGATGAAATCGGAGTCGCGCTCTAGTCTTTTGTTTTGGCGCGCTTTCTGGCGGCGAACCGGCGCTCACTTCGCCGGAAAGCGCTTTCGCCCGCAACGCAGGCAAAAAGAAAACGCCCGCCGGTAGGAGCGGCGGGCGTTTCGTATCGAGGCGGAAGTGTTGTCGGCCTAGGCGGCGACAGCGGCTTCCTGTGGGTCGCGCAGCACGTAGCCGCGGCCCCAGACGGTTTCGATGTGGTGCTTGCCGTCCGCGGCGGCGGCCAGCTTCTTGCGCAGCTTGCAGATGAAGACATCGATGATCTTCAGCTCGGGCTCGTCCATCCCGCCATAGAGGTGGTTCAGGAACATTTCCTTGGTGAGCGTCGTGCCCTTGCGGAGCGAGAGCAGCTCCAGCATCTGGTATTCCTTGCCCGTCAGGTGGACGCGGGCGTTGTTCACTTCGACGGTCTTGGCGTCGAGGTTCACCGTGATGTCGCCGGTCTTGATGACCGATTGCGCGTGGCCCTTCGAACGGCGGACCACGGCGTGGATGCGGGCGACCAGTTCGTCCTTGTGGAACGGCTTGGTCATGTAGTCGTCGCCGCCGGCCCCGAAGGTCTTCACCTTGGTGTCGATTTCGGCTGAGCCGGACAGGATCATGATGGGCGTATTAATCTTCGCGACCCGCAGGGTGCGCAGAACGTCCATCCCGCTCATGTCGGGCAGATTCAGGTCGAGCAAGATCAGGTCGTAGTCGTAGATCTTGCCCAGATCGACGCCCTCTTCACCGAGGTCCGTCGTATAGACATTAAAACCCTCGGACTTGAGCATCAGCTCGATGCTCTGCGCCGTGGCGCTATCGTCCTCAATTAACAGTACGCGCATCAGTTCCTCCTCGAACGGTAGCGCTTAAGCCCCCGAAATTCAGGCAAGTCGCCTCGGCACTCGCGGTTAACTTGCCAGCGAGTTAATTTAAGATCGGTTAATGGTGAAGTGCCTCTGGGCGAATCGTTAACTCGGTTTGGGAATCGCCCACAAGCTCGCGGTGTCAGACCGAGTCATTGGGCTGTTGAATCTTTTGTGATTGGACAGCCGGGCCGAACGGTCGCTGCGGCCAAGCTTTGGCCTCAAGGGGAACGGTAAGGTGGGCAGGTCGTTTCGACCTGCGAACCTAGAAGCCGTCAGGATACCCATGGCCGTCAAACTGAAGCCCCTCGCCGACCAGGTCATCGTCATCACCGGGGCGTCTTCCGGCATCGGCCTGGCGACCGCGCGCAAGGCCGCCCAGGCGGGCGCGGCCGTCGTGCTCGCGTCGCGTAACGAGGATGTCCTGCGCGCGGTCTGCAAGGAAATCAACGACGCCGGCGGTCGGGCTCATCCGGTGGCCGGTGATGTGGGCAGTCCCGAGGACGTGGAAAAGATCGCCCGCGCCGCCATCGCGCGGTTCGAACATTTCGACACCTGGATCAACGACGCGGGGGTGGGGCTCTATGGCGAGCTGATGCAGACCTCGGCCGCCGACCATGAGCGGCTGTTCCGCACCAACTACTTCGGCGTCGTGAACGGATCACTGGAGGCGGTGAAGCACTTCCGCAAACGCGGCGGACCGGGCGCGATCATCAACATCGGTTCGGTGCTGTCGGATGTCGCCAGTCCGATGATGGGGGCCTATTCGGCCTCCAAGCACGCGGTGAAGGGGTTCACCGACGCGCTGCGGATCGAATTGGCGCGCGAGAAGGCGGCGATGTCGGTCACCTTGATCAAGCCCTCCAGCGTATCGACGCCGTTCGCCGATCACGCACGCAACCTGATGGACAAGGCCGCCACCGTCCCGCCGCCGCACTACGCGCCCGAGGTGGTGGCCGACGCGATCCTCTATGCCGCGCAGCATCCGACGCGTGATATCGAGGTGGGCGCTGGCGCGCGGCCGTTCGCCATCGCCTCGGCCGCCGCGCCAGGCTTCTCCGACAAGCTGCTCGGCGCGGTGATGCCGCCGCTCAGCCGCCGTCGCGGCGCCAAGCCGCTTGGCGACAACCTCCATGAGGCGGGGGTCGATGGGCAGACCGAAGGCGCCCATCTGCGCGGCCGCCGGTTCAGCGTCTATACGGAGGCGCAGATGCACCCCGGCTTGACGCTGGGCCTGGGGGCGCTGGCCTTGACCGCCTTGGCGGCTTTCCTGGCGCGCGATGTCATCGGTCGAAACGCCCGGCCGATCATTGCCCGCGGGCTCAGACCGCTGTTCGTCAAGGCCGCGGTCAGCCATCCCGTTGCGACTGCGGCGCTGGCGGCCAGGCGCCCGCGCGAGGCTATGCGCCTAACCTCCGCGCTGCGCTGAAAGTGTTAAGAATCTTCACTGTGGGTTAACGGCGTTGGGAGGATTCTCGCTGGGGTCGAATTGACCCTGGGGGGTTCACCCGTTGCGTAGCCTAGTCGCCGCTGTCGAGCGGATCGATCCGCTGATCGTGTCCGGCCGCGTCGCGGCCGTGAACGGCCTGCTGATCGAGGCCCGTGGCGGCCTGACCCGGTTGGCGGTGGGCGCGCGCGCGGAAATCGAACGCCGCGCCGGCAAGCCGCTGGCCGCCGAGGTTGTCGGCTTCCGCGAAACCCGCGCCCTGCTGATGCCGTTCGGCCCCGTCGAGGGCGTGGCCCCGGGCGCTGAGATCCGTATCGAACCGCAGGGCTCGGCCGTCCGCCCGACCGCTGCTTGGCTCGGCCGTATCGTCGACGCCTTTGGCGAGCCCATCGACGGCAAGGGGCCGCTGCCGCAGGGCCTGGTTCCCTATCCACTACGCGCCGCGCCCCCTGCCGCCCACGCGCGCGGCCGGGTCGGAGAGCGCCTGGATGTCGGCGTGCGCTCGATGAATGTCTTCACCACCTGCTGCCGCGGCCAGCGCTTGGGCGTCTTCGCCGGTTCGGGCGTCGGCAAGTCGGTGCTGCTCTCCATGCTGGCCAAGGAAGCCGACTGCGACGCCGTGGTTGTCGGCCTGATTGGCGAGCGGGGCCGCGAAGTCCGCGAGTTCATCGAGGAGACCCTGGGCGAAGAGGGATTGAAGCGCGCCATCGTCGTGGTCGCGACCTCCGACGAGCCCGCTCTGAAGCGCCGTCAGGCCGCCTACATGACCCTAGCCATCGCCGAGTTCCTGCGCGACCAGGACATGGAGGTGCTGTGCATGATGGACAGCGTCACCCGCTTCGCCATGGCCCAGCGCGAGATTGGCCTGGCCGCCGGCGAGCCCCCCACCACCAAGGGCTACACCCCCACCGTCTTCACTGAACTGCCCAAGCTTCTGGAGCGCGCCGGCCCCGGTCCCGTGCGGCCCGACGGCACCACGGCGGG
>NZ_JAURWM010000188.1 GCF_030654915.1 Phenylobacterium sp.
CGCCAAGAGCGAAGAGCTGTTCATGGCCGCCTGCCTGCTGGTGGTGATCGGGGCGGGGCTGGTGAGCGCGCTCACCGGCCTGTCCATGGCGTTGGGCGCCTTCATCGCCGGCCTGCTGCTGGCCGAGACCGAGTACCGCCACGAGGTCGAGGTCACCATCGAGCCCTTCAAGGGCCTGTTGCTCGGCCTGTTCTTCCTGTCGGTCGGCATCGGTCTCGACGTCTCGCTGCTGGCCGCCAAGCCGTGGGTGATCCTCGGCATCTCCCTGGGGCTGGTGACGCTGAACGCCACCGTCGTGTTCGGGCTGGGCCGACTGTTTGGTCTGACCACGCGGGGCGCGCTGGAGGCGGGCCTGTTGCTCGCGGGCGGCGGCGAGTTCGCCTACGTCATCCTGGCCTCGGCCATGGGCGAGGGAATCGTGCCGCGGGACCTGGGCCAGATGGTGCTGGTTTCATCGACCATATCGATGATGTGCATCCCGCTGCTCGCCGCGCTCGGGCTGAAAGCCGGCGGTCGCAAGGTCGGCGGTCAGGGCCTGTCGCCAGAGCCGCCGGCGCCTGAGGACGCCCTCGAAACTCCGAAGGTGCTGGTCGTCGGCTATGGCCGCGTCGGCCGGCTGGTGGGCGAAATGCTGCACCGTCACGACATCGCTTGGGTCGCGGCCGAGCGCGATCCTCGCCTGGTCGAGAGCGCCCGCCACGCTGGCGAGTCGATCTATTTCGGCGATGCTTCGCGCCAGGAGTTCCTGAAGCGCTGCGGCCTTGAGACCGCGCCGGCGCTGGTGGTGACGATGGACGCCCCCGAAGGCGTGGAGGCGATCGTCGCCACGGCGCGGGCCATGCGGCCGGACCTGACCATCGTCGCCCGGGCCCGCGACGCTCGTCACGCGGCGCGGCTCTATGAGCTGGGCGCCACCGATGCGGTGCCCGAGACCGTCGAGGCGAGCCTGCAGCTGTCCGAGGCGGTGCTGGTCGAGATCGGCGTGCCCATGGGGCTCATCATCGCGTCGATCCACGAGCGTCGGGATGAGTTCCGCAAGGCGCTGAATCGGCCCGAGGCGCTTGGGGGGCGGGTGCGGCGCTACCGCCGGGGGCAAGAAAGCTGAAGCTAATTCGGAACCAAGCTAACGAGTCTGCGTTGTGGCCTCGTAGGAAGCGAGGATTCGCGTCCTGGGCGAGGGGCCTAATGTCTTTTGACGCATGTGACGAATTTATCGCGTCCGCTGAACGTTGTTCGGCGGCGCCGCGTGTGGCAAGACTTTCTTTACATGAATTTACAAAGGGTTCGCCCAATGTCGGGACGCGTCGAATGAACGCGACTCAGCTAAGGTTACACTCTACACAACGAGATTCAGCTCTCAGGCGGGTTCCAGGCGTGTCGTCGAGAAGCTGGACGGGAGACGTGTCTCTCGCCCCGAAGTTGATTGCGGAGGGGAAGAATGTTTATCGTCCTGGGGTATTTCGTGGGCGTCAGCGAATTGGCGGAGGTGTTGCCTCGGCGACACTTTCGTAATGCTTCGGCCTTGATATAACTGAGCTGGGTCATTTGGCCGCAGCAGAGGGCAAGAGAGGGCTCTGAATATGAAATTCAAACTCCTAGCGGGGGCCGCCCTGGCTGCGGTCTTCGCCGCTTCCGGCGCTTCCGCGCAAGTCGCCGGCTGGTACGGCGCGGTCGATCTCGGGTATCATCTGCCGGAAGGCATTGACGCCGAGTCGTCCAACAACGGCCAACTCGGTCAGCCGTTGAACTGGGATATCAGCCAGGAAGACGATTGGGCTGGCTTCGCCCGTCTCGGCTACCAGCTGAACGATAACTGGCGTGTGGAACTCGAAGGCGGCTACCGCCCGGGTGACATCGATTCGATCCGCGGTAGCGGTCAACCGATCGGCCTCTGCACTCCCGGCGTCGTCCGCACCGCGGCGGCCTCGCAATGCGGTTCGCCCTCGGGTGAAGTCGAAGCCTGGACCGTTATGGGCAACGTGATTTACGACATCCTTCCGGGGGCTGTCCTCAATCCGTTCATCGGCGCCGGCATCGGTATCAACCACGTCAAGATCAACACCGTCGGTCAATTCTCGACCACGACCTTGACCTCGCCGCCGACCTTCTCGGCGACGAACCCGGCGATCCAGAACCTGACCATCGACGACGATGATACGGCTCTGGCTTGGCAAGTCCTGGCCGGCGTGGCCTGGCGTGCGACCGACCGTCTGAACGTCGACCTGACCTACCGCTACCTCGGTGGTTCGGATCTCGACTTCGCCTCGACGGGTTCGCATGCGATCCAACCTGGCGTGTTCTCCGGCGAATACCGCGACCAATCGGTGACCCTGGGTCTCCGTTACTCGTTCGCGCCGCCGCCGCCCCCGCCGCCGCCTCCGCCGCCCCCGCCGCCCCCGCCGCC
>NZ_JAURWM010000189.1 GCF_030654915.1 Phenylobacterium sp.
ATCCGGGCGCGGTCATCATCTGGCAATTCGCGATCCATCAATTGGTTCGCGGCTTGGCGGAAAACACTCACCGCTCCCCACAGCAGCAGCGCCGTGATGATGAGGGCGGCGATGGCGTCAAGGTTCCCCCAGCCGAACCAGACCGAAGCGCCGATCCCGAGCAGCGCCACGGCGTTGGAGGCCAGGTCGGTGGCGTAGTGCGCCCGGTCGCCGGCCACGGCCACCGAAGCGGTTCGTTTCAACACCTGGGTTTGGGCGGCGATCAACAGGCCGGTCATTACGGTGGAGACCGCCATGACGGCGATCGCCCAGCCCTCTTGGCGCAGTTCGTGCGGCTGGAGCAGATTGTGAATGGCCTCTCGCCCGATCAGCGCCGCCGAGGCGAACACCAGGCCGCCCTGGATCAGGCTGGCGAAGGCTTCGGCCTTGCCGTGTCCAAACCGATGCTCGGCGTCGGGCGGCGCCGCCGCGTAGCGGACGGCGAAGAAGGTCACCAGCGAAGCCAGCAGATCGAGACCGGAATCCGCCGCCGACGCCAGCAGCGCCACCGAGCCGCTCGCCAGCCACACAACCCCCTTCAATGTCACCAGCACGGCGGCCACGCCAACCGAGGCCAGGGTGATGCGGCGGGTCAGGCGCGAGCTTTCGGCGGCGGTCAGGGGCGGCGGGGTTTGGGCGGTCATTCCCCCTGTCTAGCCTCGCCGCCCGAGCAACCCCAGCGCGAACGACTCTCGGGTCAGGCCGCCTGGCGCGGCTCGGGTCCGACATAAACCGATTGCGGGCGTATCAGCCGGCCGCCGGCGACCTGTTCGCGGGCGTGGGCGATCCAGCCGGCGACCCGGCCCATGGCGAAGACGCAGGTGAAGGCGGCGGGCGGGAAGTCGAGGGCCTCTAGCAGCAGGGCTGTATAGAACTCGACATTGGTGTCCAGCGCCCGGTCAGGCTTGTGCTCCTTCAGGATCGCCAGGGCGGCTGATTCCACGGCCTCGGCGAAGGCGATGCGGCCGGGGCGGACGTTCGAACCCTCGCCCATCTTGCGGACCGCGGTTTTCAGGGCGTCGGCGCGGGGGTCGCGCACGCGGTAGACGCGGTGGCCAAAGCCCATCAGCCGGTCGCCGCGCGCCAGGGCGCTTTCGATCCAGGCGCGGGCGTTGGCGGGCTCGCCGATCTCGTCGAGCATCTCGATCACCGGGCCGGGCGCGCCGCCGTGCAACGGACCCTTCAAGGCGCTGATCCCGCCCAGCACCGCCGAGGTCAGGCCCGCCCGCGTCGAGGCGATCACGCGGGCCGCGAAGGTCGAGGCGTTGAGGCCATGGTCGCTGACCGTGACCAGATAGGTGTCGAGGGCGTCGATCTGCGCCTGCGTCGCCGGCTTGCCGCGCAGCATTCGCAGGATGTCGGCCGCATGGGGCAGGCTGGCGTCGGGGGCCACCGGGGCCTCTCCGGCCTGGCCGCGCACCACCGCGGCGGTGAAGACGGCGGGCGCCGCCAGCAGCCGCAGGGCGGTGGCCAGGTCGTCGCCATCGGCCAGCCGCGCGGTCAGGGCGCGCATGGCCTCGATCGGCGAGCGGTCCAGCAGGCCGGTGTCGAGGCCGGCGACCTCTGAAAACACCTCGACCCGCGCGGCGCCCAGCGCCGCCGTCAGGTCGGCCGGCAGATCATCGAAGAAGCCGCTGAACAATAGGCTGGCCAGGTCCTCGAAACGTGCTCGGCCGGCCAGTTCGTCCAGCGAACGGCCGCGGATGATCAGTACGCCGCGCTGGCCGTCCACTTCGGACATCACGGTGTGCGCGGCGACAACGTCTTCAAGGCCATCGGACATGGCGTATCTCCTCTTGCTCCGCGCGATATTTGCCTCCAAGCTTGATGGGTCAATCTTGATCAATATAATCAACATATGACGAGCCAAGCCGCCAAACCTGCCGATTGGATCGCCGCCGACGAGGCGCGCTCGCGCCTGGGCGTGCGGCCGCAAACGCTCTACGCCTATGTCAGTCGCGGTCGGGTGCAGGTGCGGGCCGACCCGCACGATCCGCGCCGCAGCCTCTATCGCGCCGCCGACATCGCCTCGCTCGCCGACCGCAAGACTCGCAGCCGCAAGGTCTCCGACGTCGCCGCCGGGGCCATCGCCTGGGGTGAGCCGGTGCTGGCCTCGGCGATCACCACCGTCTCGGGCGGGCGGCTGTTCTATCGTGGTCGTGACGCGGTCGAGCTTTCGCAGACCGAAACCCTCGAGGCCGTCGCCCGGCTGCTGCGCGGCGGCCATGGCGCGGCGCTCAAGCGCACCGACCGTCCCAAACCGCCGGAGGGCGCGGACATGCGCAGCCGCGCCTTCGCGGCCCTGGCCACACGGGCCGGGAGCGATCCGCCGGCCCGTGGCCGCAATCCCCTGGCCCTGGCGGTTGAGGCCGCGACCCTGCTCGATGTCCTGACCGACGCGGTGGCCGGCGAGGTCGGCGGCGGCGCGATCGCCAACCGCCTGGCCCTGGCCTGGGGCCTGGGTCCCGGCGGACCGGGCGCGGACTTGATCCGTCGGTCTTTGGTGTTGCTGGCCGATCATGAGCTGAACGCCTCCACCTTCGCCGCCCGGGTCGCGGCCTCCACCGGCGCCTCGCTCGCGGCCTGCGGCCTGGCCGGACTGGCGGCGCTCTCAGGCCCGCGCCACGGCGGCGCGGCGGCGGCGGTCCAGAGCCTGGCGCGCGAGGCGGCCCAGACCAGTCCCCGCGCCGCCATCGCCGCGCGGTTGGCCGAGGATCGCTCCATCCCCGGCTTTGGTCATCCGCTCTATCCGGACGGCGATCCGCGCGCCGAGGCGCTGCTGGACCGCTTCGAGCCAGCGCCGGACACGGCCCGTCTGCGTTCGGCGGTCGAGGCGGTCACCGGTCTGCCGCCCAATGTCGATTTCGCGCTGGTCGCGATGTCGCAAAGCCTGAAGCTGCCGCAGGACGCGCCCTTCGCCTTGTTCGCCGTGGCCCGATGCGCGGGATGGATCGCCCACGCGATCGAGCAGGGCCAGACTGATCAACTGATCCGCCCTCGCGCGCGCTATGTGGGCGTGGAAGTCGCCTGACGCGTTTCTCTTCTGGCGTCAGTCTCGATTTCCATCAATCCTCAGGTTGTATCTGGGAGATTGGTGATGATTGGCGCGACGCTGTTGGGCTGGATCATGTTGGCGCTGATCCAGGTCATGGCCGCCGAGGCGGGATATCGCCTCCACAATTGGGCCAGGGCGCGCCGTAAGGAAAATCCCGACGACGAGGATGAAGGCTCGGGCTACGTCCTCAGCGCGGCGCTCGGCCTGCTCGGCCTGTTGATCGCCTTCGTCTTCAGCATGGCGGCGGCCCATCACGAGACCCGCCGCGATCTGGTTTTGCGGGAGGCCGATGCGATCTCGTCGGCGGTGCAGCACTATCAACTGCTGCCCGAGCCGCACCGCACGGTGCTGATCTCGACCATGGCCGACTATGTGAAGGTGCGGCGGGCGTTCTTCGACGTCGGCGACGACTTCGACAAGATCGACGAGACCATGGCCCGCACCGAGGCGCTGCAGGAGGTGATCTGGAACGAGGCCGGCGTGGCCTTGGCGATCCCGCAAGCTCAGCGGCTGACCGTGCCGGTGTTGAACGTCACCAGCCAGATGTTCGACTCCGCGGCGCTTCGCTACGAGGCCCTGAACGTCAAGGTGCCCGACCGGGCGCTACAGGTGCTCATCCTCTACGCCGTGGTCACCGCAGCGATCATGGGCCACGGCCTGGCGCCGGGCGGGCGGCGACACTTCACCTCGACGGCGGGCCTCTTCCTGCTGATCGCCTTGGCCATCAGCCTAGTCATCGACCTGGACAGCCCCCGCGTCGGCAGCGTCCACGTCTCCCAGGCGCCGATGGAACGGGTGATCAAACAGGTGCTGGCGACAGCGGCTAAGCTGCCGCCTGCGGCTCGGACCTCAAACCCCTGAAACCCTCCTTCCGGTTGATGGAAGACCCCCAATCAAGATCGTCATCACCGGGCTTGTCCCGGTGATCCATACGCGCCGACAGCCCAAATAAATCCCGGACCTCGATGTCTATGGATGGCCGGGACAAGCCCGGCCATGACGACCTTTAGGGTGGGTGGCGCACAGGAATAGGCCTGCGAAAGCCCTAAGCCCGGTGGTGGACCGCCTCTTCCTCGGCCAGCGGCTTGTCGAGGCGGCCGACCATTTCCTTGGGCACGACCTGCCAGAACTTGCCGAGGTGGCGGTCCCAGTCGCGCAGGATGCCGGCGGCGAAGGCTGAGCCGGTCTCGCGGGCGTGCTCCTCGACCAGGCCCTTGAGCTCGGCCTCCCAGGCCCGCGTCCCGATCCGCTGCACCACGACGCTGTCGGTGTTCAGCATGGTCAGGAAGCGGTCGTGCAGATCGAGCACGAAGGCCATGCCCCCGGTCATGCCGGCCGCGAAGTTGAAGCCGACCGGCCCCAGCACCACCGCCCGGCCGCCGGTCATATATTCCAGCCCGTTGGCGCCCATGCCCTCGACCACCGCCACGGCGCCTGAGTTGCGCACGCCGAACCGCTCGCCGGCCAGGCCGGCGGCGAACAGTTTCCCGCTGGTCGCCCCATAGAGGACGGTGTTGCCGAGGATGGCGTTGGTCTCCGGCGCGGCCAGGTGCGGCGAGGGTCGGATGATGATCGTCGCGCCCGACAGGCCCTTGCCGACATAGTCGTTCGCCTCGCCGGTCAGTTCGATCCGCAGGCCCTGGACCGCGAAGGCTCCCAGGCTTTGCCCCGCCGAACCCTTGAGCTGCACGGTCAAGTGCCCGGCCGGCAGGCCGTGCATCCCGAACCGCCGCGTGATGTGCGAGGAGGTCCGCGAGCCGATCGCGCGGGCGGTGTTCTGCACCGTGTAGGTCAGCTGCATCTTCTCGCCCCGCTCCAGCAGCGGCGCGGCGTCGCGCACGATCTGGGCGTCGAGGGTGTCGGGCACCTCGTTGCGGCCCTCCACCGTGCAGTAGGGCGCGTTGTGGCCGGGGTCAGCCTTCACCAGCAGCGGGTTGAGGTCGAGGTCGTCGAGGTGCTCGCCGCCGCGGCTGACCTGTTGCAGCAGGTCGGTGCGGCCGACGATCTCGGTCAGCGACCGGAAGCCTAGCGAGGCGAGGATTTCGCGCACCTCCTCGGCGATGAAAGTGAAGAGGTTGATCACCTTCTCCGGGCTGCCGGAGAACTTGTCCCGCAGCGCTTCGTCCTGGGTGCAGACCCCCACCGGGCAGGTGTTGGAGTGGCATTGGCGGACCATGATGCAGCCCATCGCGATCAGGCTGGCGGTGCCGATGCCGAACTCCTCGGCGCCCAGCATCGCGGCGATGACGATGTCGCGGCCGGTCCGCATCCCGCCGTCGGCCCGCAGGCGCACCGAGTGTCGCAGGTTGTTCAGGGTCAAGACCTGGTTGGCCTCCGACAGACCCATCTCCCACGGGCCGCCGGCGTATTTGATCGAGGTCTGGGGTGAGGCGCCGGTGCCCCCGACATTGCCCGAGATCAGGATCACGTCGGCCTTGGCCTTGGCGACCCCAGCCGCGATGGCGCCGATGCCGGTCATGGCCACCAGCTTCACGCAGACGCGGGCCTCCGGGTTGATCTGCTTCAGGTCGTAGATGAGCTGGGCCAGGTCCTCGATCGAATAGACGTCGTGGTGCGGCGGTGGCGAAATCAGCATCACCCCCGGCGTCGCGTGGCGCAGCTTGGCGATCAGTTCGGTGACCTTAAAGCCCGGCAGTTGCCCGCCCTCGCCGGGCTTGGCGCCCTGGCTGACCTTGATCTCGATCTCGCGGCACTGGTTCAGGTATTCGGCGGTCACGCCAAAGCGGCCCGAGGCGATCTGCTTCACCGCCGAGTTCGGGTTGTCGCCGTTGGGCAGCGGCTTGTAGCGGGCCGGGTCCTCGCCGCCCTCGCCGGAGACGCTCTTCGCGCCGATCCGGTTCCTGGCGATGTTCAGCACGCCGTGGGCTTCCGGCGAGAGCGCGCCCATGCTCATGCCCGGCGTCAGGAAGCGCTTGCGGATCTCGTTGACGCTCTCGACCTCATCCAGCGACACTGGCTTGGCGCTCGAGCGCAGGTCCAGCAGGTCGCGTAGCTGGATGGTCGGCATCCGGCGCATGCCCTCGGAGAAGGCCTTGTAGGTTCCGTAGTCGCCGGTGTCGCAGGCCCGCTGCAGGGTGTGGATCATCCGCGCCTCGAAGGCGTGGCTCTCGCCCGAGCGCCGCGCCTTGTAGAAGCCGCCGACCGGCAGGCTGATGGCCGCCGCGTCCCACGCCTTGCGATGCAGTTCGACCGCCTTGGCTTCCAGACCGGCCAGGCCGATGCCGGAGATGCGCGAGGGCATCCCGGGGAAGAACTCGGCGACCAGCGCGCGGGAAAGCCCCACCGCTTCGAAGTTGTAGCCGCCGCGATAGGAGGAGATCACTGCGATCCCCATCTTGGCGATGATCTTCAGCAGCCCGCCCTCGATGGCGTGCTTGAAGTTCGTGCAGACCTCGCGCAGCGACAGTTCGCCGGTCAGGCCGCGTTCCATCCGGTCCTGGAAGCTTTCCTGGGCCAGGTAGGCGTTCACCGCCGTCGCCCCTACCCCGACCAGCACCGCGAAATAGTGGGTGTCGAGGCACTCGGCCGAGCGGACGATGATCGAGACGTAGGAGCGCAGGCCCTTGGACACCAGCCAGGCGTGGACCCCGCCGGTCGCCAGGATCATCGGCAGCGCCACCCGGCCCGGGCCGCTGGCCTCGTCGCTGAGCACGATGGTGGCGCAGCCGCGCAGGGCTGCGTCCTCTGCCTCGGCGCGGATGCGGTCGAGATTGGCGCGCAGGGCGTCGCCCGGCCGGCTCTCATCGGCCGGGATCGGCATGGTGGCGTCGATCACCGCGACGTTCTTTTCGCCGATGAAGCCGATGATCCGCTGGTACATCCCGGTGGTCAGCACCGGGCTTTCCAGTACGAAGACGTCGGTCTGGGCTTCGTCCTGAGCCAGGATGTTGCCCAGGTTCTTGAACCGGGTCTTCAGGCTCATCACGCCCGTCTCGCGCAGGCTGTCTATGGGTGGGTTGGTGACCTGGCTGAAGTTCTGGCGGAAGAAGTGCGACAGCGGCCGGTATTGGTCGCTCAGCACCGCCAGCGGCGTGTCGTCGCCCATGGACCCGACAGCTTCCTTGCCGTCCTCGACCATGGGGGCGAGCAGCAGTTCGATGTCTTCCAGGCTGAGGCCGGCGGCCACCTGCCGGCGGACCAGTTCTTCGCGGCCATAGGCGCGCGGTTCGGGCCCTGGCGCGATCTGCGTTTCCAGATCGACCATGTTGCCCAGCCACTGGTCGTAGGGGTGGCGCTGGGCCAAGTGGTCGATGATCTCGTCCTCGCCGTAGAGCCGGCCCTCGGCCAGATCGATGGCCAGCATCCGGCCGGCGGCGATGTGGGATTTCTTGACGATGCGGGCCTCGTCGATCCGGCACATGCCGGCCTCCGAGCCCATGATCAGCAGGCCGTCGTCGGTATAGGTCACGCGCAGCGGGCGCAGGCCGTTGCGGTCCTTGCCGGCCACCACCCAGCGGCCGTCGCTGGCGCAGATGGCGGCTGGGCCGTCCCACGGCTCCATCACTGAATTGCAGTAGGCGTAAAGCGCCTTGTGCGCCGGCTTGATCTGCTCGTCCGAGCGTGAGTTCCAGGCTTCCGGCATCAGCAGCGCCTTGGCCATCGGCGCGTCGCGCCCGGCGCGGACCAGCACCTCGAAGGTGTTGTCCAGCGCCATGGAGTCCGAGCCGTGCGGGTCTTGGATGACCGGCTTCACGTCGTCGCCCAGTTCTCCGAAGGCGTCGGCCGCCATCCGGATCTCGTGCGACTTCATCCAGTTGACGTTGCCTTTCTTGGTGTTGATCTCACCGTTGTGGGCCAGCATCCGGAACGGCTGAGCCAGCCGCCATTCGGGGAAGGTGTTGGTCGAATAGCGTTGGTGGAAGATCGCCACGGCGGCGGAGAACCGCTCGTCGCGCAGATCGGGATAGAACTCGTCGATGTGCTCGGCGAGGAACATGCCCTTGTAGATCAGCTGCCGGGCCGAGAACGAGCACAGGTAGAAATGTTGGATGCCGGCGGCGGCGACGCGCTTTTCGATCCGCTTGCGGCACAGGAACAGCGCGCGCTCCAGCGGCTCGCCCGACAGGCCGGGCGGCGGGGAGAGCATGATCTGCTCGATCTCGGGGCGGGTGGCGTTGGCCTTCTCGCCGATCACCGAGGTGTCGACCGGCACCTGGCGCCAGCCATAGATATAGAAGCCGAACCGCAGGGCCTCGGCCTCGACGATGGTCCGGGCGGCTTCCTGGGCCGACAGGTCGTTGCGTGGCAGGAACACCTGGCCGACCGCGATGGGGCCGGGGCGTAAGGTATGTCCGATGCGGGCCACTTGGTCGGCGAAGAAGTCCTGCGGCACCGACAGCAGCACGCCGGCGCCGTCGCCGGTCTTGCCGTCGGCGTCGACCGCGCCGCGGTGCCAGACCGACTTCAGCGCGCGCAGCGCCAGCTCGACCACCTCGCGGCGCGGCTTGCCGTCCAGCGCGCAGACCAGCCCGACCCCGCAGGCGTCGCGCTCGTCGCCGGGGCTGTAGGCGTGGCCGTCCGTGAGCAGTTGGCGGTTCTCCAGATACCGCGCCATTTCCTCATCACCGCTCGTCCCGGCGAGGGCCGGGATCCAAGCTGAGGTTGGAAGTTCCGCGAGGACCGAAGAGGTGTCGAGGCTGCTTGGGTCCCGGCTTCCGCCGGGATGAGCGGGGGAGAGGTGGTCGCTCATGTGGCTCACTCCGCCGCGACCAGCGCCGGGGCGCTGGCTTGGGCTTGCAGGTGGTTGTGGATGGCGTCGGCGGCGTCGCGGCCGTCGCGGATGGCCCAGACCACCAGGGATGCGCCGCGCACGATGTCGCCGGCGGCGAATACGCCGGGCAGGCTGGTCTGCATGGTTTTGAAGTCGGCCTTCAGCGTGCCCCAGCGGGACACCGCCAGGTCCGGCGCGCCGAACTGGGTCGGCAGGTCCTCGGGATCAAAGCCCAGCGCCTTGATCACCAGATCGGCCGGCAGATCGAAGTCGCCGTTCTCGACCTCCTCCGGCGCCGAGCGTCCGGTGGCGTCGGGTGGGCCGAGCCGCATGCGCGCGGCGCGCAGGCCGGTGGCGCGTTCGGCCTCGCCCAGCACCGCACGCGGCGCGGCCAGCCACTCGAAGACCACGCCTTCCTCTTCGGCGTGGCCGACTTCGCGGGCCGAGCCCGGCATGTTGGCGCGGTCGCGGCGATAGAGGCAGGTGACGGACTTCGCGCCCTGGCGCATGGCTGTTCGCACGCAGTCCATGGCGGTGTCGCCGCCGCCGACCACCACCACGTCGCGTCCGGCGGCGTTCAGTTCACCGCTCTCGAAGGCCGGGACCTGATCGCCCATGCCCGTGCGGTTGGAGGCGATCAGATAGTCCAGCGCCGGTGTGACCCCGGCCGAGCCCGCGCCTGGCAAGGCCAGTTCGCGCGCCGCATAGACGCCGGTGGCGATCAGGACGGAGTCGTGCCGCTGGCGCAGTTCGGCGAGCGAGGCGTCGCGGCCGACCTCGAAGCCCAGGCGAAATTCGATTCCGCCCTCGGCCAGCCGGCGGGTCCGGCGCTCGACTACGTCCTTTTCCAGCTTGAAGCCGGGGATGCCGTAGATCAGCAGGCCGCCGGCCCGGTCGTGGCGGTCATAGACCGTGACCTCGTAACCGCCCTCGCGCAGCCGCTCGGCGGCGGCCAGGCCCGCGGGGCCGGCGCCGATCACCCCGACCGACTGGCCGCGCGGCTTGCCGGGGACCAGCGGCTGGACCCAGCCCTCTTCCCAGGCCTTGTCGGTCAGGTAGCGCTCGACCGCGCCGATGGTCACCGTGCCGTGGCCCGACTGCTCGATGGTGCAGGAGCCTTCGCACAGCCGGTCCTGGGGGCAGATGCGGCCGCAGATTTCCGGCATGGAATTGGTCGCCTGGGAAAGGGCGTAGGCTTCTTCCAGCCGACCCTCGGCGGTCATCCGCAGCCAGTCGGGGATGTTGTTATGGAGCGGGCAATGGGTCTGGCAGAACGGAATGCCGCATTGCGAGCAGCGCGAAGCCTGCTCGCTCGCCTTGGCGTCGATGAAGTCGGCGTAAATTTCGTGGAAATCGCCTGAACGCGCCTGCGCCGCCCGCTTGGCGGGGGTGGTCCGCTCGACGCTCGTGAACTTCAGCATTCGTTCGGCCATGGCCGCACCTCCACGCCCGCACCCCGGGCGAAGGCGTTCTAGCGGCCAAATCGCCCCTGCGAAACGGCATGGTAAAATATCGGGACTAATACGAGTCTGTCGCAGTCTTCGCAGCGTCTACGGAGTGTGTGTTATGACATTTTGGTCCATAAATGGGATGAACGCTAAATTTACCCTGTTCTAGGCCCCTGTTCGTCCATCTTCGCCCAAAGGAGTCGCCCGTGCCGGATTGGATCGCCGCCGTCATTCTTGGTCTTGTCGAAGGCCTGACGGAGTTCATTCCAGTCTCGTCGACGGGCCACCTGCTGCTGACCAAGAAGCTGCTCGGCCTGCCCAGCGGCTTCTGGGACACCTTCAGCGTCATGATCCAGCTCGGCGCGATCCTGGCCGTCGTGGTGGTCTACTTCCAGAAGCTGTGGACGGTGCTCATCACCCTGCACAGCGATCCCAAGTCCCGCTGGTTCGCGACGAGCGTGTTGCTCTCGGTGCTGCCGTCGATGGCCATCGCCTTCGTGGCGCACGACTTCATCAAGACCGTGCTGTTCGAAAGCGTGGTCCTCATCTGCGTGATGCTGATCCTCGGCGGAATCGTTCTGCTGGTCGTCGATCGTTGGGCGCCCGAGCCCAAGGAGCACGACGCCATGCAGCTGTCATGGCAGCGGTCGCTCGGTATCGGCTTCTGTCAGTGCCTAGCCATGGTGCCGGGCGTGTCGCGTTCCGGCGCGACGATTGTCGGCGGCGTGCTGCTGGGCATCGACCGCCGGGCGGCGGCCGAGTTCTCGTTCTTCATGGCCATCCCGACCATGGTCGGGGCCTTCGCCCTGGACTTCTGGTCGAACCGCGACGTGCTCACCGGCGAGAACCTGGAGATCATCGCCATCGGCTTCGTCGTCAGCTTCCTCTCCGGCCTGATCGTGGTGAAGACCATGCTCGACTTCATCAACCGCTACGGGCTGGCGCCCTACGGCTGGTGGCGGATCGGCGTCGGCCTGATCGGCCTGGGCGTCGTGTTCCTGGGTTAAGAGTCAGATGCTCCCCCGCTGGGGGAGCATCTAAGTCTTCGCTTAAGCCGCCGGAACGATCTGGTCGGCGAACTGGCCGCCCTTGCGGAAGCGATAGAGATAGGTCGGCAAGATCGCCTCGACGGTGATCGGCGAGGTCACGCCCAGCTGCGCCAAGCCCGGCAGGGCCGGGTCGACGACATTGTCGGTCTTCAGCAGTTCGACCTGATCGGCGGTGAGCGGCGGGGCGATCGGCGTCACCGCCGCGATCGGCTGGCATAGCTTGCCGATGATGGAGGCGATCGGGAACGGCAGCCGCACCAGGCCGCGACGGCGCTCGACCTGGACCAGCACCTGCTCGAGGACTTCGCGGAAGCTGTAGATCCCGGGACCGCCCAGCTCGAAGGTCTTGCCCGCGCAGGTCTCGTCGGTCACCGCCGCCGCCGCGGCGCGGGCCAGGTCGCTGACGAACACCGGCTGGAACTTGGTCTCGCCGTCGCCGATCAGCGGCAGCACCGGGCTGAACACGCTCATCTGGGCGAACTTGTTGTAGAAGCCGTCGCCCTGGCCGAACACCACCGAGGGGCGCAGGATCACCGCGTCAGGATGGGCTTGGCGAACCGCGGCCTCGCCTTCGGCCTTGGAGCGTGCGTAGTGCGAGGTCGATTCCAGGTCGGCTCCAATGGCCGACAGCTGCACCAGCCGGGTCACGCCCAGCTCATGGGCGGCCTTGGCGATGTTGCGCGCGCCGTCGACGTGAACAGCGTCGAACTTCTGGCGGCCGGTCTCATAGAGAATGCCGACCGTGTTGATGCAGGCCTGGGCCCCGCGCAGCGCCCGGCGAACCGAGGCCTCGTCGCGAATATTGGCCTGGACCACCTCGACCTGACCGACATCGCCCATCAGGCGCATGGTGTGGGCCAGATGGGGCTGGCGAACGGCGACGCGGATGCGCAGGCCGCGCTTTGCGAGGGCCCGCACAGTCTGAGTTCCGATGAAGCCCGATCCGCCAAAGACCGTGACCAGATCCTGCATGTCGTCCGCCTGCGAATAAAAGCGCTGAAAACGAAGGGGTTTGGAGCCGTTCGGATAGACGATGCGGCGCCGCGCCGCAATGCGACTTACATAACTCACAATGAGGGCGTTGACCGGGATCAGGCGGCGCCCTAATAAGCGCCCCTCGCGCGATCCAAAGCGGGTCGGGCCCAGGTGGCGGAATTGGTAGACGCGCTGGCTTCAGGTGCCAGTGGCCGTAAGGTCGTGGAGGTTCGAGTCCTCTCCTGGGCACCATCCTTTTGAAAAGGATGGTGCCTTTCTAAACTCCCAGACATTGGTGTGGTTCGGCTTTTCCGTAACGCGATGCGTTGGGACGTCGATGAGTCCCCGCAAAACCTGGAAGCCGAGCGCCGGCGCGCCCCATCTTCCACCGTTTGGACGGCTTAGGTTCCTGGGCGCCGTTCCTCTCTCTATATAGGAGAGAGATAAATTCAGTTCGGAGCGCGAGGCCCTTGGCCAATTTTCTGCATAAGGGCGATCTGCCCGACGGGGTTTTCACCGACGCCGAGGCTGTGGCGATCGATTCGGAGACCATGGGCCTTGCCCTGGGGCGCGACCCGCTCTGCGTGGTTCAGCTGTCCGACGGCAAGGGCGACGCCCATCTCGTCCAGCTCGACCGCGCCACCTACGACGCGCCCAATCTGAAGCGCGTGCTGACCGACCCGAAGATCGTGAAGATCTTCCACTTCGGCCGCTTTGATATCGCCATGTTCCATCTGCACCTTGGGGTGGTGACCGCGCCGGTTTACTGCACCAAGATCGCCTCCAAGCTGGCGCGGACCTACACCGACCGCCACGGCCTGAAGGACGTGACCAAGGAGCTGATCGGCGTCGACATGTCCAAGGCCCAGCAGAGTTCCGACTGGGGAGCGGCCACGCTCTCGCCCGAGCAGCAGGCCTATGCCGCCTCGGACGTCCTGCATCTGCATGCGCTGCGCACCAAGCTGGACGCCATGCTGGTTCGCGAGGGCCGCGACGGTCTGGCCCGCGCCTGTTTCGAATTCCTGCCTCACCGCGCCCTGCTCGACGTCCGGGGCTGGGAAGAGGTCGACATCTTCGCCCATTCGTGAGGCGAATATGACCGCCGCCGCCTTGCCTGACGTCCATATCCGAAGCGATTTCGACCGCTGGCGGCGGCGTTCGAAATTGATTCGCCGGCTGCGGGTGATCCTGCCGGCGACGATCGGGGTGATCCTGCTCGGCATGGCCGGTTTCGTGGTGCAGACCACGGTGCTCGGCCGCGAGGCCTCGCCGGCCAAGACGGACGCGCCGATCCAGCTGGTCAATCCGCGCTTCGTCGGCAAGGACGAGAAGGGCCGCGCCTTCATCATCACCGCGACCTCGGCCGAGCGTGACGAAAACGACTATCAGCGGGTGCTGTTGAACGAGCCCGCCCTGGTTCTGGACGCCGAAGGCGAAAGTCCAAGCCGGGTGACGTCGAAGACCGGAGTCTATAGTGAGGACAAGCGGGTGTTGAACCTGGACGGTGGTGTGAAGATGAGTGGCAGCAACGCCGACTTCAACACGCAGAGCTCGATCTTCAACACCGCGACGGGCGAGTTGGAAGGCCAGGGACAGATCGCCGGCGTCGGACCGCTTGGCGAAATCACTGCGAAGTCCTATGGCGTATACGACAAGGGCGAGCGCCTGGTCTTCAAGGGCGGGGTGCGCGGTCGCCTCGATCCGAAGTAGAGCTTGAGCACTCGCACTTTGAGGTTGGGTTTCCCAAATGGGCTGCATGAGCATGAGCGGGCTTGAAATGATGAAGCTGGTGGCCGTTTCGGCCCTCGCCATGGGCCTGGCCGGTCCGGCGGCGGCTCAGCTCGCCCGAAATTCCGATGCGCCGGTGGATATCACCGCCGACTCGCTGGAGGTCGTGAACGCCCAGTGTCTGTCGATCTGGAGCGGATCGGCCGAGGCGCTGCAGGATCGGACCCGGCTGCGGGCCGACGTCCTGAAGACCTTCAACCAGAAGGGCGCGGCCAAGGCTGGCGGCCAGTCGTCCCCCTGCGGCGCGCTGGAGCGCATCGAGGCGATCGGCAACGTCTTCTATGTCACCCCCGAGCAACGGGTGCGTGGCAACAACGCCATCTATGAGGTCACCTCCGAGCGCATCGTCATCACCGGCGACGTGGTTGCGGTGCAGGGCCAGAACGTCATTCGTGGCGACCGACTGACGGTCAATGTCGCCTCGGGCAACGCACAGATGGAATCGGGCGCGAAGGGACCGGGCAAGGCTCGCCCACGCGCCGTCATCTATCCCAACCAGCAGGCGGCGACCCCCGCCGCCCGACGTTAGGTTCGCGCTTGAAACCGGAACGCTTTGAGTCGCTGCCCGCCCTTGAAGGCCAAGGGCTGGTCGTCGACAATATCGGCAAGTCGTTCCGTGGCCGGCCGGTCGTGAAGGGCGTATCCCTGCGCCTGGCGCGCGGCGAGGTCGTTGGGCTGCTCGGACCGAACGGCGCGGGCAAGACCACCTGCTTCTACATGATTACTGGCCTGATCCCGGCCGACTACGGCTCGATCTACCTGGACGGCGAGAACATCACCCGCCAGCCGATGTACCAGCGCGCCCGCATGGGCGTGGGGTACCTGCCGCAGGAAACCTCGATCTTCCGGGCCATGACGGTCGAGGAGAACGTGATGGCCGTGGTCGAACTGCGCGAGCGCAGCCAGACCCGCGCCAAGGCGACGGTCACCGAACTGCTGGAAGAGCTGCATATCGAGCACCTGCGCTCGTCCCCGGCGATCTCGCTGTCGGGCGGGGAGCGCCGCCGGGTCGAGATCGCCCGCGCCCTGGCCAGCGAACCCTCGTTCATGCTGCTCGATGAGCCCTTCGCCGGCATCGACCCGCTCGCCATCGCCGATATCCGCGAGGTGATCACCTATCTGAAGGGCCGGGGCATCGGCATCCTGATCACCGACCACAATGTCCGCGAGACCCTGGACATCATCGATCGCGCCTCGATCATCGCGGCTGGAGAACTGCTGTTCGAAGGCACGCCGGACCAGATCGTCGACGATCCCGAGGTCCGCCGCGTCTATCTCGGCGACCACTTCGGCGGGGCCTAGGCCACCGCATCCTCGGCGGTGTGGCGCTTTCTTTCGGCCTCGACCACAACGCGCCAGCGGGCGCGCAGGGCGGCGGGGCGTTCGGGGTAGCGTTCTTCCAGGAACTCCGCTGCGGCCACGCGGTCGGTGCGGAAGTTGCGAAAATCGGCGCGTAGCTCGCACCAGGCCACCAGCAGTCGCACTGTCTCATGATAGCCGACCGTCACCGGCCAGATGGTCCGCTGGCTGGCTCGATCCTGTTCGTCGCGATAGTCCAGGACGATCTTGCGCCCGCCTCTGATCGCGTTGCGCACCTCGCCCATATCCAGGCGGTCCGGCTGCGCCGCGCGCCAGGCCGGAACGGCGCGGCCGGCGGGCTCCAGCACGAAGGGGCGCAGGCGCTCGGGCACCGACACCGCGATCTTGGCGATCAGGTCCTGGGCCGCGCGGGCCAGCGCCGGGTCGCCGCGGCCGGCCACCCACTGCGCGCCCAGCACCGCCGCCTCGATCTCGTCGGGGGTCAGCATCAGCGGCGGCAGGTCGAAGCCCTGGTCCAGCACATAGCCCATCCCGGCTTCGCCCCGGATCGGCACCCTTTGGCCCATCAGGGTGGCGATGTCGCGATAGATGGTGCGCTTGGAGGTCTCCAACTCCTCGGCGATCGCATCGGCCGTGATGGGCGCGCGCGCTCGGCGCATGATCTGGATGATCTGGAACAGGCGGTCGGCGCGTCGCATGGAAAGCCGCTTCATGAAGGAGAGCATCTCTGATCGATGCTGACAGCATGGTGGCAGCAGCGCAGGCCTAAGCCAACAGGGTCGTTTCAACGGAGAGACCCTGATGATCACGCTTCATGGATTTGGCGAGAACTTCGGCCTTCCCGAGGTCAGCCCCTATGTCACCAAGACCGAGGTTCATCTGCGGCTGGCCGGACTGCCCTATGTCAAGGAAGCCTCCGCGCCGCAGTTTTCGCCCAAGGGCCAGCTACCCTGGCTGGACGATGACGGCGAGCTTATCGCCGACAGTCACTTTATCCGCCTGCACCTGGAGCGGAAATACGCGATCGACTTCGACGAGGGTCTCGGCGCGCTGGAACGCGCCCAGGCATGGACCATCGAGCGGATGGTCGAGAACCACTTCGGCTGGACCATGATCCATATGCGTTGGCTGACGCCGGAGAACTTCGCCAAGGGGCCGGCCCATTTCTTCGACCAGCTACCGCCGACCGTCCAGGAGGACGTGCGCCGCGAGGTCCAGGGCCGGGTGGCCGAAAATGTTCGCGCCGTCGGGGTCGGCCGTCATTCGCAGGCCGAAATCCTCGGCCTCGGCGTGCGCTCGCTCGCGGCTCTCTCGGCGCTGTTGGGCGACAAGCCGTTCCTGATGGGCGCGCGGCCGACGAGCGTCGACGCCGTCGCCTTTGGCATGCTGGCGGGCCTGTTGACGCCGTTCTTCGACGCCCCGCTCCGCGACCGAGCCATGACCTTCGGCAACCTGACCGCCTATGTCGATCGCATGATGGCCGGCGTCTATCCGGAGTTCGCCTGGACGCCGTTGAATCTGCCGGCCGAGCCCGCCTGGGCGTGAGAGATCGCGCCCCCGCAAAGCTTGTTCGCGGAAGTTAACTAATCGGTGGTGGAACCTCGCCTAGCCTGGAGCAAGATTCAGGCCAGGAGGCGGATTTGGCGCTCGGCGCGCGTTTAGAGCTTCGTCAGGGGCAGGGGCTGGTCATCACGCCCCAGCTGCAGCAGGCTATTAAGCTGCTGCAGCTCTCCAACATGGAGCTGGACGCCTATGTCGAGGGCGAGCTGGAACGCAATCCGCTGCTGCAGCGTGACGAGCGTGAGGCTGAGGCCGAGCGGGACGAGGCGCCCCGCGACTCCGAGGAATTTTCCGCCGATCATCTGACCGACCATGCCGCTGCGGCCGATTTGGACGTCAGCCACGACCAGGTTTCACCCGGCGAACACGCCACCGGCGACGCCCAGGAGGCCCAGCACGCCGGCGGGGCCATCGACTGGTCGAAAGCTGGCAAGGGCGGCGGCGGGTTCGAGGACACCGACGACTTCGAAAGCCGTCTGACCCGCGAGAAGACGCTTTCCGAGCATCTCCACGATCAGCTGTCCGTCGTGGGTCTGTCGCCCACTCAAGGGGTGATCGCCGCGGTGCTGATCGATTCGGTCGACGAGGGCGGTTATCTGCGCTGCGACCTGGTCGAGACCGCCGAACGCCTCGGCTGCGAGTTGGCCGCCATCGAAGAAGTGCTGACCAGCCTACAGGGCTTCGAGCCGACCGGCGTTTTCGCCCGCGACGTCCGCGAGTGCCTGATGCTGCAGCTCAAGGAGCGCGACCGCTGCGATCCGGCCATGGTCGCCTTGCTGGATAATCTCGACCTGTTGGCGCGCCGTGACATGAACGGCCTGCGCAAGATCTGCGGCGTCGATGACGAAGACATGCGCGAGATGGTCGCCGAGCTTCGCGCCCTGACGCCGCGTCCTGGCGCGGCCTTTGGCGGCGAACCCAGCCAGCCGGTGGCGCCCGACGTCTTCGTGCGCGAGGGGCTGGGCGGCCTTTGGCATGTGGAGCTCAACACCGACACCTTGCCTCGGCTGCTGATCGACCAGCGCTACCACGCCCGCGTGTCCGGCGGCGCGCGGACCGACCAGGAAAAGGTCTTCGTCGCCGACTGCATGGCCTCGGCCAACTGGCTGGTGAAGAGCCTGGATCAACGCGCCAAGACCATCCTGAAAGTGGCCAGCGAGATCGTTCGCCAGCAGGATGGGTTCCTGGCCTTCGGGGTCGAACACCTGCGGCCGCTGAACCTGAAGACCGTGGCCGACGCCATTGGCATGCACGAATCCACCGTCAGCCGGGTGACCTCGAACAAGTACATCGCCACCCCGCGCGGCATGTTCGAGCTGAAGTTCTTCTTCACCTCCTCGATCGCGTCGAGCTCGGGCGGCGAGGCTCATTCCGCCGAGAGCGTGCGGCACAAGATCAAGCAGTTGATCGACGCCGAGCGCACCGAAGCCGAGGTTCACTCCGACGATCGCATCGTCGATATCCTCAAGGAAACCGGCGTCGATATCGCCCGCCGTACCGTCGCCAAATATCGCGAGGCGCTGCGTATCCCGTCCTCGGTCGAGCGTCGCCGCACGCTCAAGGAAACCGCCTAGCCCCAGCTGGCATGGCTGGCGCCGCCGGGAGCGGGCGTGTCCATGGCACGCGATCCGAGGCAGGATCGACCCGCGACCTAAGCCCTTTCCGAGAAATTCTGTCTTGAGGATCGGGAGCGGCGGGGTAGGGAAGGCGCGTGATCAGCTTCCAATCCGTCGGCAAGACCTTCGCGCGCGCGCCTGCGCCGGCCCTGGTCGATGTCAGCCTAGAGGTCGCGCCGGGCGAGGTGTTCGGCGTGATCGGTCAGTCGGGGGCCGGCAAGTCGACCCTCATCCGGTTGATCAACGGCATCGAGCGGCCGAGCCAGGGCAAGGTCGTCACCGACGGCGAGGATGTCGGCGCCCTGGACGCCCAGGCCTTGCGCGGCCTGCGCCGCCGGGTCGGGATGATCTTCCAGCATTTCAACCTGTTGTCGTCCAAGACCGTGGCGGCCAATGTCGCCTATCCGCTGAAGGTGGCCGGCGTGCCGCGCGGGCAGATCGGCCCGCGCGTCGCGGAACTGCTGGACCGTGTCGGCCTGGCCGATCAGGCCCGCAAATATCCGGCTCAGCTATCCGGCGGTCAGAAGCAGCGGGTCGGGATCGCCCGGGCCTTGGCCAACGGCCCGAAGATCCTGCTGTGCGACGAGGCGACCAGCGCGCTCGATCCGCAGACCACCGAACAGATCCTCGACCTGTTGGCCCGGCTCAACCGCGAGCTTGGCCTGACCATCGTGCTGATCACTCACGAAATGGAGGTGATCCGACGCGTCTGTCACCGCGTCGCCGTGCTGGACGCCGGCGCCGTGGTCGAGAGCGGCGAGGTGGCCGAGGTCTTTCTGCACCCGCGTCATCCGATCACCCGCGCCTTGGTGGCCGACGCCGCCGGCCTGGTCGTGGCGCAGGGGCAGGGCGCTGGCCCGACCCTGCGGCTGACCTTTCGGGGTGCGGCGACCTATGAGCCGATCCTCGGCCGCATCGCCCGCGACACCGGCGTCGACTATTCCATCCTCGCCGGCCGCATCGACAAGATCCGCGACGAGCCCTACGGCCAATTGCTGGTCTCGCTAGTCGGCGGCGACGTGGCGCAGGCGCGCGCGCGCCTGATCGCCGCCGGCGTCCGGGTCGAGGAGGCCTAAGGGGATGCTCGCCAACATCAACTGGGCCGATATCGGTCAGGCGACCCTCGACACCCTGGTGATGCTGGGCGGGTCGCTAGGGTTCTCCGTGCTGCTCGGCCTGCCGCTGGGGGTGATCCTGTTCCTGACGGGACCGGGGCAGCTGTTGGCCAACCGACCGGCCAACATGGCGCTGTCTTTCGTGGTCAATGTCCTGCGCTCGGTGCCGTTCGTGATCCTGCTGATCGTGATGATCCCGCTGACCGTGCTGCTGGTCGGGACCTCGCTGGGTGTGGCCGGCGCCATTCCGCCGCTGGTGGTGGGCGCCGCGCCCTTCTATGCGCGGCTGGTCGAGACGGCGCTGCGCGAGGTCGACAAGGGCGTGATCGAGGCCGGCCAGGCGATGGGCGCCAGCCCGCGCCAGATCGTGTTCGGCGCCCTGCTGCCCGAGGCCATGCCCGGCATCATCGCCGGGGCGACCGTGACCGCCATCGCGCTCGTCTCCTACACCGCCATGGCCGGCGTCGTCGGCGCGGGCGGCCTGGGGGACCTGGCCATCCGCTTTGGCTATCAACGCTTCCAGACCGACGTCATGGTGGTGACGGTGGTCTTGCTGCTGGCCCTGGTCCAGGGGCTGCAATGGGCGGGCGACCGCCTGATCATCAAGGTCAGCCGACGCTGACCCGCCAAGGAATTTCGATGCCTGTCATCCGCCGCACCTTGATCCTCGCCGCCGCCGCCCTGGCGCTCGCCGCCTGCGGCAAGCAGGCCGCCCAGACCGGCGCCGCCGACACCCTGGTCGTCGCCGCCACGCCGGTGCCGCACGCCGAGATCCTCGAGGCCATCCGCCCGCTGCTGGCCGAGCAGGGGGTGAAGCTCGATATCCGGGTGTTCAACGACTACGTGCAGCCCAATCTGCAGGTCGCGCAAAAGCAGCTCGACGTGAACTTCTTCCAGACCGCGCCCTATCTGGATGAGTTCAACAAGGCGCGCAGCACCGATCTGGTCCGTGTGGTCGGCGTCCACATCGAGCCGATCGGCGCCTATTCCAAGAAGGTGAAGACCCTGGCCGACCTGCCCCAGGGCGCGAGCGTCGGCATTCCCAACGAGCCCAGCAACGGCGGCCGCGCCCTGCTGCTGCTGCAGAAGGGCGGGCTGATCACCCTGAAGGATCCCACGAACCCGCTCTCGACGCTGAACGACATCGTCGCCAACCCGAAGGGGCTGAAGTTCCGCGAGCTTGAGGCCGCGACCCTGCCCCGCGTGCTGGGCGAGCTGGACCTGGCGGTGATCAACACCAACTACGTCCTCGACGCCAAGCTGAGCCCGACCAGGGACGCCCTGCTGCTGGAAGACAGCAAGAGCCCCTATGTGAACTTCCTGGTCGCGCGGCCCGACAACAAGGACGATCCGCGCGTCCAGAAACTGGCCGCCGCCCTGACGAGCCCCACCGCGCGCGCCTTCATCGAGAAGACCTACGGCGGGGCTGTCCAGCCCGCGTTCTAGGCCGCGAGACGCTCGGCGATTTGCACGGCGTTCAGCGCGGCGCCCTTCAGCAGCTGATCGCCGACCACGAAGATGCTGAGCGTGCGGCCCGACGGGTCGGAGAGATCGCTGCGGATCCGGCCGACCAGCACGTCGTCCTGGCCCGAGGCCTCGTTCGGCATCGGGTAATGGTTGCGCAAGGGATCGTTGACCAGACGCACCCCGGGAGCCTCGGCCAACCAGGCTTCGGCCTCGGCAGGGCTCACGGGCCGTTCGAACTCGACGGTCAGGGCCATGGAGTGGGCGCGCAGCACCGGCACCCGCACGCAGGTGAAGGACAGGCGCATGTCGGGCGTGGACATGATCTTGCGGATCTCCTCCATCGCCTTCATTTCCTCGCCGTTGTAGCCGGTGTCGGCCTCGATGCCGGCGTTGTGGCTGAACAGGTTGAAGGCGTAGGGGTGCGGCAGGACCTTGGGCGCGAACTCTTCGCCGGCCAGATAGGCGGCCGTCGACTGCTGCAGTTCCTCCATGGCCGCCGCGCCGGCGCCGGACGCCGACTGGTAGGTCGCGCCGATCACCCGTTGGATGGGGTTCTGGGCGTGCAGCGGCTGCAGGGCCATCACCGCGATGGCGGCGACGCAGTTGGGGTTGGCGATGATGCGCGGGCGATCAGCCAGCAGGCCGCCGTTCACCTCGGGCACCACCAGCGGGATGCCGTCTTGCATGCGGAAGGCCGAGGAGTTGTCGACGACCAGCGCGCCCTTGGCCGCGGCGATCGGCGCGAACTCACGGCTGATCGAAGCGCCGGCCGCGAAGATGGCGATATCGACGCCGATGAAGCTGTCGGCGGTCAGGGCCTCGACCGCCACCTGGCGACCCTGGAAGCTATAGGTGCGGCCGGCCGAGCGCGGCGAGGCCAGCAGCTTCAGGGAACGAACGGGGAAGTTGCGACGCGCCAGGCAGTCCATCAGCTCCACGCCGACCGCGCCGGTGGCGCCGACGATGGCGATGGTGAACAGGCGTCGAGCTGCGGCGGGGCGGGCGGTCTCGGTCGAAAGCATGGGTCTCATCTCCAGTGTGATCCGGAGGCCGAGGTGTTCGCTTTCTTCGAAGTGCGACCCCAGCCTGCCGGCGGGGTCCTCAAGGGTGCTACGCGACGTGCGCGCGCAAACCCTCAAGCCCCGCGGGCCTGGTGGTTTTAATCGCGCTTTTAATGGTCGAACGACGCATGACGCTCCGATATGCCAAATAGGGGCTGCTTGTAAACAGGGTGCGTCGCCTCCAATCCATCCGAAGGCTCGCGCGTTGTTGCTGGCGGATACATCGAGAAGGGCTGCTGCGGAAATAGATGTCGGACAGTTGGGCTGAGGAACAGCAGAAGCCGATCTCGGTGGTCCTGCGCGAACTTTGCGCTGAGGATGACATGCGGCTCGGCGACATCGTCGACCGTTTCGGGCGTCGCGCGTTTGGTTCGCTGCTGTTCGTCCTGGCCATTCCGAACCTGCTGCCGCTGCCGCCCGGATCGTCCACCGTGCTCGGCGCGCCCTTGCTGCTGCTGTCGCCGCAACTGGCGCTGGGCGTCCATGCGCCGTGGTTGCCGAAGTGGCTGGAGGACCGCACCATCTCGGGGGCGGGCCTCAGCCGGGCCTTCCATCGCCTGTTGCCCTGGGTCGAGCGGATCGAGAAGATCTCCAGCCCGCGCATGGGGTTCATGTTCGGCACGATAGGCGACCGCGCCATCGGCATGATCTGTTCGGTGCTGTCCTTCGTGCTGATCCTGCCGATCCCACTGGGCAATTTGTTGCCAGCCCTGACCATCGGGGTTCTGGGCTTCGCGCTGCTGCAGCGAGATGGCCTTTTTGCGACCGCCGGCTACATTTTGGCGGCCTTCAGCGGCATGCTTCTGTACCTCGCCGCCGACGCGGTGATCGCCGGTGTTCGCCTTCTCGTGAACTGGCTCGGGGGCGCTTGACACCTTTGCCGCAGCGGCGCGTTGATGGGGTATGCAAGTCTTAGTTTCCGGCAAGCATGTCGCCGTTGGTGAGGCCCTGCGTGAGCGGGTCTCCGACGAAATCACCGGCTCTATCGGCAAGTACTTCGACCGCGGCGGCAGCGCCGACGTCGTCGTCAGCCGCGAGGGTCATTCCTTCAGGGTCGACTGTGCGGTGAAGCTGGCCTCAGGCCAGGCGTTGCAGTCTCATGGCCTAGGCACGGACGCTCACGGCGCCTTCGACGCGGCGCTGGCAAAGATCGAGACTCGCATCCGCCGCTATAAGCGTCGGCTGAAGAGCCACTCGGCCGCGGCTACGGCCAAGCAAGTCGAGACCGCGTCCTACTTCGTCATCCGCGCGCCGGAGGGCGAGGAGGATGTCGAGTGGGACGAGGGCGAAGTGTCGCAGCAGTCCCACACCCCGCCGTCGGGAATGGTTATCGCGGAAACCGAAAGGCCCGTTCGCGAGATGACCGTCGCCATGGCGGTCATGGAGTTGGACTTGACTGAATCTCAAACAATCGTGTTTAGGAACGCCGCTCACGGGGGATTGTCCGTGGTGTACCGCCGGCCGGACGGAAATATCGGCTGGGTCGATCCTGAACGTACGAAATCGCTCAATGGGACCGGAGTGAACGGAGTCAGCGCCTAGGCGTTGAGTTCCGCCGATCCCGAGTTGTCGTGCGTCGGGACTTTTTCGAGTTTGGGCGTCACGAGACTATGCAGATAGGCGATATACTGGACCGCGGCGCGATCGCGGCGCGCGCAAGCGCGCCGAATAAGCGTCAGGCCCTGGCCTTGGTGGCGGAGATCGCCGCCCGCAACTTCGGGCTGGACGCGGGCGTGGTGCTCGACGCCCTGGTGGAGCGCGAGGCCGCCGGCTCGACGGGCGTTGGTCACGGTGTGGCCGCGCCCCACGCGCGCCTCGACGGCCTGACCCGGATGCGCGGCGTGTTCGTGCGGCTGGATCAGCCTGTCGAGTTCGACGCCGTCGACGACCAGCCCGTCGATCTGATCTTTGCTCTGTTCGCGCCGCCGAACGCCAGCTCCGAACACCTCCGGGCCTTGGCGCGCGTTTCGCGCATGCTGCGCCACACCGACGTGCGTGAGCACTTGCGCCAGGCGCGCACGCCCGACGCCATACACGCCCTGTTGGTCCAGGAGCGGCCCTCAGCGGCCGCTTGAAGGCCCCGCCCGCCGCTGGTGGCGGCGGACTAGGGTCTCTCTAGCTCTCAAGTGGATAAAACGTCTCCAGGCCCGCCTGAGGGGCCTGGGTGCGGCCGCCCTAGTGGACGGACACCGGGGCCAGTTCGTGGGCCAGGGCGGCGGCCATGGCCGAGTCCTTGTCGGTCAACACCGCCAGGCGTTCGCCGTCGGCGCGGTGCACCGCGTAGAGGACCTGATCGGGATCGAGCTCGAAGCCCTGGATCTGCGATGCAGGTGTATTCGCAATGATCTCGGACGCCCGGATCGGACGGACATAGACGAGGTCCGGCGCACCCAGGGCGGCAAAGGCTTCAGTCGTAAGATTCGGCGTCATTATGACCACCTCCATAAAACTCAACGCGTCGAACGGCCGCCGGTTCAGCCGGCCGTCTTGATCTGGATCTGCTGGATGCGGCGTTCCGGCTCTGGCCGGGACAGGTCGATGTGCAGCAGTCCATGTTCCAGGGTCGCGCCCTCGACGATCATCCCGTCAGCCAGGATGAAGGTCCGCACGAAGCCCCGGGCCGCGATGCCGCGGTGCAGAAAGGCCTCGTCGGTGACGCCCTCTCGCTTTCCGGCCACGATCAATTGGCGATCCTCCACGGTGACGTGGAGTTGGTCGGGGGTGAACCCGGCCACGGCCAAGCTGATCCGCAGCGAGCCTTCGCCGCGATCTTCGACATTGTAGGGCGGGTAGCTCTCGGCGGCGGCCTTGGCGGCGCGTTCGATGAGACTACGGGTATGATCGAAGCCCAGCAGGAAGGGGCTGTCGAAGACGATCGGCCGGTTCATTCCAGAGTCCTCGCTTTAAGCGACTCACCAGGTCCCGCCCAAAGCTAGGCGCGGGTCCCGATTGGAACTCATGTGGCGATGATCGGTTTGGATTTCAACGGGAGCCTGAAAAGGCGAAGGCCCGCAGCGTTAACTGCGGGCCTCCATGGTGGAGCTAAGCGGAGTCGAACCGCTGACCTCTTGAATGCCATTCAAGCGCTCTACCAGCTGAGCTATAGCCCCGGGGTCTTCCGGCTCTTCGTAGGTCGCCCCCCGAAGAGGCGCGGAACCTAGTCTGAGAGTTTGGCCCGATCAACCCACTCTGAAAGTTTTTTTTGTGGGTTGATCGAGCCCTTATTCCATAAGGGTTTTAGCGGTCGTCCTCGGCGCCTTCGCCAGGAAGACCTTCGATTTCGGTGTCGTCGAAGTCGTCGTCTTCTTCGTCTTCCAGGAACGGAACGTCAGCGTCGTCCTCGTCTTCGAGGTCGTCTTCGGTGAACTCGGAAAGCTGGTCTTCCGCCGGGGCGTCGGGCGCCTCGTCGTCATCGTCCGAAACGAGGGGAACCTCGTCGGCGACTTCGTCCAGTTCCGGTGTCGTGACCTCTTCTTCCTCGTCCTCGTCCTCGGCCTTCGGCTTGCCGCGGACTTGATCCTCGGCGTCGTCTAGGTCGTGGTCGACGGGCGCCGCGCGAGCGCGGACACGACGGTTGCGGACCGCTTCGTCGGGGTCAAACTCATGACCACACTTCGGGCAGACGGCAGGGCGTCGCG
This sequence comes from Phenylobacterium sp., assembly GCF_030654915.1. GTDB lineage: Bacteria > Pseudomonadota > Alphaproteobacteria > Caulobacterales > Caulobacteraceae > Phenylobacterium. The sequence goes on from NZ_JAURWM010000189.1 coordinate 25,863, forward strand.
TCAGGTCGTAGAATTTGGCCTGGCAGTTGGGGCAAATTTGCTTTGCACCCAGTTCGGGATTAGCCAAGGGGGCTGAGCCTCTCAGAGCGGGTTTTCAAATTGGAGCCGGCTCCCTTGCCATGCGCGGAGAGCGCTGTCAAAAGCAAACCCCTTTCCAAGAACAGCACGGCCTTAAGGAGGCTTGGCAATCCCATGACGTCAGCAGGACTGACCGCGAAACGCGGCGGCCCGCTGCGGGGCCGCGTGCGCGCCCCAGGCGACAAGTCGATCTCTCACCGAGCCCTTATCCTGGGCGCGCTGGCGCAAGGCGTCACCGAGATCGAAGGGCTTCTTGAAGGGGACGATGTCCTTCGCACCGCCCAGGCCATGCGCAGCTTCGGCGCGGGCGTGGAGCAGCTTGGTCCGGGCCGTTGGCGGGTCGAGGGGCGCGGCGGATTTTCCGAACCCTCCGACGTGATCGACTGCGGCAACGCCGGCACCGGCGTGCGCCTGATCATGGGCGCCATGGCTGGTTTCGACTTCGCGGCGACCTTCACGGGCGATGAGTCCCTGCGCGGCCGGCCGATGCGCCGGGTGCTGGGGCCGCTCGGCCAGATGGGCGCGACCTGGACGGGCCGCTCCAATGGCCGGCTGCCGCTCACCCTTCAGGGCGGGAACCTCGCCTATCTCTCCTATCGGCTGCCTGAGCCCTCGGCCCAGGTGAAGTCGGCGGTGCTGCTGGCGGGCCTGCAGGCGCCGGCCGGCGCCCAGGTGATCGAGCCGGAAGCCACCCGCGACCATACCGAGCGGATGCTGCGCGCCTTCGGGGCCGTGGTGCAGGTCGAGGATCGTCCTGACGGGCGCTACATCACCTTGGCCGGCGGCCAGAAGCTGACTGGAACCAAGGTGCGGGTGCCGGGCGATCCGTCTTCGGCGGCCTTCCCGCTGGTCGCGGCCCTGGTGACGCCGGGCTCGGAGGTCACGGTGGAGGGCGTGCTGCTGAACGAGTTGCGCACCGGCCTCTTCACCACGCTTCAGGAAATGGGCGGCGACCTGGTCATCTCGAACGTCCGCGAAGAGGGCGGCGAGCAGGTGGGCGATGTCACCGCCCGTCACTCTCCCCTGAAGGGCGTCTCGGTGCCGCCCGAACGTGCGCCGGCGATGATCGATGAGTATCCGATCCTGGCGGTGGCCGCGGCCTTCGCCGAGGGTTCGACGATCATGCGCGGCATCGGCGAGATGCGTGTGAAGGAAAGCGACCGCATCGCCCTGATGGCCCACGGCCTGACCGCTTGCGGGGTCGGGGTCGAGGAAGAGCCTGAAGGCTTGATCGTCATCGGCTCGGTGCGCGGCAATCACCCGGTCGCCGGTGGCGCGCGGGTGACGACCAAGGGCGACCATCGGATCGCCATGTCGCACCTGATCATGGGGCTGGCCTCGGACGAACCGGTGTCCGTGGACGAACCGGGCATGATCGCCACCAGCTTCCCGGGCTTCGAGCCGCTGATGCGCGGCCTGGGCGCGGACATTTCGTGAAGGCGCCGTTCGTCATCGCGGTCGACGGGCCGGCGGCTTCGGGCAAGGGCACGATCGCCAGCCGTCTGGCCGAGGCCTACGATATGCCCATGCTGGACTCCGGCCTGCTCTATCGGGCGGTCGGCGTGCTGCTGGCCCGGCATGGCGGCGACTTTGACGATGTGAGGGCGGCTACCCAGGTGGCGCGCGACCTGACCGCCGAGATGCTGACTGATCCGGCCTTCCGCACGCGGGAGGCCGGCGAGGCCGCCAGCCGCGTGGCGATCCATCCCTCCGTGCGCCTGGCGCTGCGCGACATGCAGCAAGCCTTCGCCCTGCGGCCCGACGGGGCGGTGATCGACGGTCGCGACATCGGCACGGTGATCGCGCCTGACGCGCCGGCCAAGCTCTACGTTACCGCCACGCCGGAGGTTCGCGCCGAGCGCCGCTGGAAGCAGCTTCAAGGGCAGGGCGAGGCGGTGAGTTACGAGGACATCCTGGACGATATCCGCAAGCGCGACGCCCGCGACGGCGGCCGGGCCGACTCGCCGATGCGGCCGGCTGACGACGCCGTCTTGCTGGACACCACCGAAATGACTATAGACCAAGCCACCGATGCGGCCCGCCGTATCGTCGAGGCGGCGCGCGCGCGCTGGGAACTCTCCTAACAGAGGCCCCAGCCTGCAAATCCAACCACGCCCTATCCTCGTGCGGCCGCGGGCAAATCCACAGCGCAGGGGACTTGGCCCTGCGTATTCGGTTGCAACCCTTAACCCGACGCCGGGACTCCGCCTGAACGCTTCACGCGTGGTCGGACCCATTCCTCATTTCAGAGGCGGCGTCACTTGAAGACGAAAGAACATTAATGGCTGACGATATGAGCCTGAACCCGACGCGCGACGACTTCTCCGCCCTGCTCGACGAGAGCATGGGCGGCCGTGACTTCATGGAAGGCACGGTTGTCAAAGGCATCGTCGTTGGGATCGAAAAAGACTTCGCGATCATCGACGTCGGTCTGAAGACCGAAGGCCGCGTGTCCGTGAAGGAATTCGGCGTTGACGAAGACGGCAAGTCGCCGATCGTCATCGGCGCCACCGTCGAGGTGTTCCTGGAACGCGTCGAAAACGCCATGGGCGAAGCGGTCATCAGCCG
>NZ_JAURWM010000194.1 GCF_030654915.1 Phenylobacterium sp.
CGTGGCCCTTGTCGCTCTCGATCTCCACGAAGCTGGCCCGCGCGCCGGCGGCGTTCAGGGCGCGCAGGATGTGGCGGCTCTCGGCGGTCGGATACAGCCAGTCGGAGGTGAAGGACAGGACGCAGAATCGGATATCCCGCGCGCCCTTGAACGCCTCGGCCAGCACCCCGCCGTGGGCGGCGGCCAGATCGAAATAGTCCATGGCCCGGGTGATGTAGAGGTAGCTGTTGGCGTCGAACCGGTCGACGAAGCTCGCCCCCTGGTGTCGCAGGTAGCTCTCGACCTGGAAGTCGGCGTCGAAGCCCCAGCTCAGGCCGTCGCGCTGTAGTTCGCGGCCGAACTTCCTCTGCAGGGCGGTCTCCGACAGATAGGTGATGTGGGCCGCCATGCGGGCGACGGCGAGGCCCTTTTCCGGGCGCACGCCTTGACCTTCATAGGCGCCGGCCCGCCAGTCCGGGTCAGCCATGATCGCCTGTCGCCCGACCTCGTGGAAGGCGATGTTCTGGGCCGAGTGGCGCGCCGCCGCCGCGATGCAGATGGCCGAGAACAGTTTCTCTGGATAGGAGGCGGCCCATTGCAGGACCTGCATCCCGCCCATCGATCCGCCGACCACGGCGAACAGGGTCTCGATGCCCAGGGCCTCGATCAGCATGGCCTGGGCCCGCACCATGTCGGCGATGGTGATCATCGGGAAGGTCAGGCCGTAGGGCTGGCCGGTCGCCGGATTGATCGAGGCTGGCCCCGTCGATCCCATGCAGCCGCCGATGACATTGGCGCAGATGATGAAGTGGCGGTCTGGGTCGAGCGGCAGGCCCTGACCCACCACGCGGCTCCACCAGCCGGGCTTGCCGGTGACGGGGTGGATCGAGGCCACATGCTGGTCACCGGTCAGGGCGTGGCAGACCAGGACGGCGTTGGACTTGTCGGCGTTCAGCGCGCCGTAGGTTTTGTAGGCGATCTCCAGCGGGCTGAGCAGGGCGCCGGAGTCCAGCGCCAGCGGCTGATCAGCCGGAAATCGGTGTATTCCGCCGCCGGATTCGCGTGTCGGGATCGCAATGGCGGTCATGTGTCGCTTGGACCGCCAAGCTCATTCGCTGTCAACCGCTTCGCGTAAGGCTCCTGGCCAGCTATGAGACCTGTGGCGGCGCTTGGGGCGCGTATTGAAGCGGGGGCGCGGCGAAGCGTTCATGGATCGGCTTATTCTCTTGCGGCACGGTAAGGCCGAGCGCGACTCCGACAGCGGCGACGACTTCGACCGCAAGCTGACCGAGCGCGGCGTTCGCGAATCGGCGGCGACCGCGGCGACCCTGGCCGATATGGGCCTGGTGCCCGATCTGGTCCTGGTCTCGTCATCGGCCCGCACGCGCGGCACCTGGGCGGCGGCGCAGGGCGCGTTTCCGCAGGCGGCTTTCCGCATCGAGCCGAGCCTCTATCACGCCGAGGAACGCGTCGTGCGCCAACTGGCGGAGGCCGCCGGCCAAAGCTCGGCCACGGTGATGATCGTCGGTCACAATCCGGGCCTCCAGGAACTGACTATCCGGCTGCTGGCCGAGGGCGGCGCGCCCTCGACCCTGATCGCCCGCGCCCACGCCCGTTTCCCGACCGCGACGGCGGCGGTGTTCCTGTTCGACGACGCCGGACGCCCGTCCTATGACGGCCTCTTCTTTCCCAAGGGCTGAGCGTGAGCCGCATCTACAAGATCCTCTCTCGCAGTGAGTGGACCGCCGCGCAGGCCGCCGGCGTCTTCAACGGTTCGGCGGTCGACCTGGCCGATGGTTACATCCACTTCTCGACAGCGGCCCAGGCCGCCGAGACCGCGCGTCGCCACTTCGCCGGCCAGGCTGATCTGGTCGTGCTGGCGATCGAGGCCGAGGATCTGGGCGAGGCTCTTGTCTGGGAGGCCTCGCGCGGTGGTGATCTCTTCCCGCATCTCTATGGCCCTCTGCCGCTCGCCAGCGTGCTGGCGGTGACCGAGGCCCCGCTCGCCGAGAACGGCGTTCCGAACCTTGGGGAGCTGGCATGAGCCTGCACGATATCGCCGCCCGCGCCTTGCATGTCCTCGACGCCGAGGACGCCCACCGCTTCACCATCCGCGCGCTGCAGGCTGGCCTTGGCCCAGGCTCGGCCGCCGACGATCCGATCCTGGCGACGGAGGTCGCTGGCCTGCGCCTACCCAATTGCGTTGGCCTGGCGCCGGGCTTCGACAAGAACGCCGAGGTGTTCGGCCCCATGCTGCGCGCCGGTTTTGGCTTCGTGGAATGCGGCACCGTCACCCCGCTGGCCCAGGCCGGCAATCCGCGCCCACGGCTGTTCCGGTTGTCGGAGGACCGGGCGGTGATCAACCGCATGGGGTTCAACAACGAGGGGCTGGAGCCGTTCGCAGCCCGTCTGGCTCGCCGAGGGCCGGGGATCGTCGGCGCCAACATCGGGGCTAACAAGGAGGCCGAAGACCGGATCGGCGACTATGTCACCGGCCTGACCCGGCTGTGGGGCCTGGCCTCCTACTTCACGATCAACATCTCCTCGCCCAACACGCCGGGCCTGCGCGCCCTGCAGACCAAGGCGGCGCTGGAGGAACTGCTGGGACGGCTGGCGCAGGCCCGCGACAGCCTGCCGGCGGAAGGCCGGGTCCCGATGTTCCTGAAGGTCGCGCCCGACCTGGAGGACGGCGAGGTCGAAGCCATCGTCGAGACCGTGGTCGCCAACGGCCTGCACGGGATCATCGTCTCGAACACCACCATCACCCGGCCCAACCTCGCCTCGAAACACGCCGGCGAGGCCGGCGGTCTGTCGGGCGCGCCCCTGACCCAGCTGTCGACCCAGATGCTGGGCCTCTTCCATCATGCCGCCGCCGGCCGTGTGGCGCTGATTGGGGCCGGAGGGATCGGCTCGGGCGAGGACGCCTACGCCAAGCTCCGGGCGGGCGCCTGCGCGGTCCAGCTTTACTCGGCCATGGTCTATGGCGGGCCGGGCCTGGTCACCCGGATCAAGCGCGATCTGGCGGCCTGCCTGCGTCGCGACGGGTTTGTTTCGGTGGCCGCGGCGGTAGGCGCCAATTGAGGCTCCAAGGCCGATTCAACTCGCCTCCAGAGCTACGCCGCGTTGCCGAAACGTTCGGCGTGCAGTAACGGGGGAGTCGTCATGGCGGACGCCCCCACTCCCCCGGCGCCCATAAGGTCGCTCAGGCGCCGCTTCTTCTGGCCGGGCGGCCTATCCGCGCGTCTGCTTTTGCTCACCGTCCTGTTCGTGGCGGGAGCCGGCGCCTTGGCGCTTCCCCCGGCGCTAGCCTCCTTTGAAGAGCAATGGCTGCTCGACCGCGTGCGGGCCGCTGAACTGGCCTCCATGGCCACCGAGGCCGCCCCCGACCAGGTGTTGAGCGAGGCCCTGGCCTCCCAGCTTCGCCAGGGCGCGGGCGTCCAGACCGTCGCCGTCCTGGACAACGACGGCAACCGCTTCCTGAAGGTGCCCGGACCGAAACTGGCCCAGCCGCCCTATCTCGTGGACCTGCGTGACCAGGCCCCGGCCTCCTGGTTGTCGGCGCCGTTCCAGACCCTGTTCGGCAGCGGCGAAGGCCGAATGGTCCGGGTGATCGCCGAGCCGCGCTTCTACAAGGCCCAGTTCATCGAGGTCGTGGCCCCCGACGCCGAGCTGAAGGCCGAGCTGAAGGTCTATCTGTGGCGTCTTTTGGCGGTGATGGCCTTCGTCTCCGCCCTGGCCGGCGGGCTGGTCTATCTGTCGCTGAACTATTTCCTGGTCCGGCCGATGCAGCGGATCACCCGCTCGATGGAGCGCTTCGCCTCCGATCCCGAGGACGCCGCAGCCCGCATCGAACCGTCCGGCCGCCGTGACGAGATCGGCCGCGCCGAGGTGCAGCTGGACCGGATGCAAGACGAACTGCGCTCTGCGTTGTCGTCGCGCGCCCGGCTGGCGGCGCTGGGTGAGGCGGTCGCCAAGATCAATCACGACCTGCGCAACATGCTGACCAGCGCCCAGATCGCCTCGGAGCGGCTCGCCGCTCTCAACGATCCGCAGGTCACCCAGGCGATGCCGCGCCTCGAGCGCGCCCTGGACCGCGCCGTGAAGCTCGCCACCGGCGTCCTGACCTACGGCAAGACCGAAGAGGCCGCGCCCGACGCCCGGCCGCTGGCGCTAAGCCCGGCTCTCGAAGCCGCCGCCGAGGAGGCGCGGCTGTCGCCGGACGGCGTGCGGCTGATTTCGCTGGTCGAGGCGAGCGAGCAGGTCAACGCTGACCCGGACCAATTGCACCGGATCCTGGTCAACCTGCTGCGCAACGCTCGCGAGGCCGTCGAGCAGCAGCCCGGCCGCGAGACGCCCGGCGCGATCCAGATCACGCTTTTCGAGGATGAGGGCGTCAGCGTCATCCGCCTGGCCGACAATGGACCTGGCGTCTCCGAGCGGGCCCGCGAGCGCCTGTTCCAGCCGTTCTCCGGCTCGACCCGGGCGGGCGGGGCCGGGCTTGGGCTGGCCATTGCTCTTGAGTTGGCCCAGGGGCACGGCGGCGATCTGTCGCTGGTCCAGACCGGCCCTGAGGGTTCGGTCTTCGAACTGCGCCTGCCCGGCGCGCCCGGAAAGTTGCTTCCGTCGCTCCGAGGCCGCCGGCCCAAGAGCGCCGAGGTCTGAGATTTTCTCTCTCCTCCCATAGCGGGGAAGGAGAGAGCCAAGCCATATTCGACGGTCGCGCCTATCGATGGCGGGACGAGGCTGTTGCGGTCTAGAACCCCTTCACCACGCCTTCGCGGCGTTCGTCGGCCCCGCCTTCCAGGCCGTTCGGCGTCATCATCACGCCGTGCAGGCCGGAGCCTTCGCCGCCGCTGCCGCGGAAGACCACGCCCTTGGCCGCCAGCGCCTCAACCACGCCTGGCGCGTAGCGCGCCGGCTCGGACGCGAAATTGTCGCCGCGCGCGATCAGGTTCGGCAGGTTGAAGGCCTCCTGCATCGGCATCTTCCAATCCAGCACCGCGACCAGGGCCTTCAGATTATAGGCCAGGATCGAGTTGCCGCCCGGCGAGCCCAGGGCCGCGACGAACTTGCCCTGGCGGTCCAGGACGATGGTCGGAGCCATCGACGAGCGCGGGCGTTTGCCCGGCGCCACGGCGTTGGCCGCCTGGACGCCGTCGGCGTTCTTGGGCGACCAGGAGAAGTCGGTGAGCTGGTTGTTCAGGAAGAAGCCGCCGACCATGCGGCCGGTGCCGAAGATGCTCTCGACGGTGGTGGTCATGGAGACCGCGTTGCCGGCCGCGTCGATGACCACGAAGTGCGATGTGCCGCCCGGCTCCAGGGTCGCGTCCGGCGCCAGCTTGCCGGCGCCGCGCGGCTTGCCCGGCGCGGGCGCGGGACCGGCGACCTCGCCGATCAGCTTGGCGCGCTCGGCGGTGTAGGCCGGGTCGAGCAGGCCTTCGATCGGCACGGGGGTGAAGGCCGGATCGCCGAAGTAGCGGTCGCGGTCGGCATACATCAGCCGGCTGGCCTGGGTGAACAGGAACCAGGCCTGCGGATCGTTCGGCCCGCGATCGGCGATGTCGGTGTGCGACAGGATGCCGAGCGCTTCGAGCAGCGCCGCCCCGCTGGACGGGGCGTTCGGCACGCAGACGACATAGACGCGGTAGGGGCCGCAGATCGCGTCGCCGACCTTGGGCCGATAGCTCTTCAGGTCGGCCAGGGTGACCGTGCCAGGGCGCGGATCTTCCGACACCTTGGCGACGATGGCCTGCGCCAGCGGCCCTTCAAGGATGGCCTTGGGCCCTTGGGCGGCGATCTTGCGGACCGTGTCGGCATAGGCCGGGTTCTTCAGCAGGTCGCCGGCCTGATGGCGCTCGCCGCCGGGTTTGGTGAAATAGGCCTTGGCGTCGGGAGTGGCGGTCTGCGGGAACGGTCCGGCGATCATGCCGGCCAGGCGCGGGCTGACGATGAAGCCCTGGTCGGCCAGGCGCTCGGCGTCAGCGAACAGGTCCTTCCAGGCCAGCTTGCCGTGCTGGGCCTGGGCCATGGACAGCATGGCGACCGCGCCGGGCACGCCGGTGGCCTTACCGCTGGTCACCGCCTCGGGATAGGAGAGCGGCTTGCCGGACGCATCCAGGAACATGTCGGGCGTTGCGCCGGCCGGGGCGGTCTCGCGGCCGTTATAGGCGATCACCTTCTTGGTCTTGGCGTCGTAATAGGTGAGGAAGGCGCCGCCGCCGAGGCCAGAGCTCTGCGGCTCGACCAGGCCCAGAACGGCCTGCACGGCCACCGCGGCGTCGATCGCCGAGCCGCCCTGGCGCAGCACGTTCACACCGGCCTCGACGGCCAGCGGATTGGCGGCGGAGACTAGGACCTTGGGGCCGGCGGCCGGAGCCGAGGCGGACGCAATGGGGGCTTGCGCCGGGGCCGTGGCGCAGGCGGTGAGGCCGAGCGCGAGGGACAGGGCGGCGAGACGCTTGAGCTGAAACACGAAGTACCACGCGAGGGGAGATGGCAGGAGAGCGGCACCATAGCCAAGCGTGCGTGGACAACAAATGCGAAGCCGTGCTTTCCGTATCGATTATGAGCAAAAACCTCGCCGCCGCGCCCGGACCCCGCAATCTGATCACCGATGTGCCAGGCCTCGCCGTGGGTCAGGCCCATGACGCCGCAGCCCGCACCGGAGTGACCGTGATCCTGCCCGATGAGCGGGCGGTCGCCGCCTGCGACGTGCGGGGCGGCGGTCCTGGCACCCGCGAGACCGACGCCTTGGCGCCCGAGAATCTGGTCGAGGCTATCGACGCCATCGTGCTGTCGGGCGGTTCGGTCTACGGCCTGGCGGCGGCCGACGGCGTGGTGGCCTGGTTGGGGGCGCAGGGACGAGGCTATGGCCTGGTCTCGACCACGGGCGTGCCGCGTTCACCCGTCGTGCCGGGCGCGATCCTCTACGATCTCGCCAATGGCGGCGAACGGGCCTGGGGCGAGGATCCGCCCTATCGCCGGCTCGGCCGCGAGGCGGTGATCGCCGCGGCCCGTCACTTCCAGTTGGGGACCGCCGGCGCCGGCTACGGCGCCATGGCCGGCCGATTGAAGGGCGGGACGGGGTCGGCCTCTGTCGTCTCCGCTGACGGGATCACCGTCGGCGCGGTGGTCTGCGTCAATTCCTTCGGTTCGGTGGTGGCGCCGGGCGGTCGGACCTTCTGGGCCTCGCCCTATGAGGTCGGCGATGAGTTCGGCGGCCTGGGACCCTCGGGTCTCGCGGCCCAGGGCGATATCTGGGGCTTGGCCAAGGTCGATCCGGCCGAGCGTATGAACACCACCATCGCCTGCGTGGCCACCGACGTCGCCCTGACCCCTGCCCAGGCCAAGCGGGTGGCGGTGATGGCCCAGGACGGCCTGGCCCGCGCCATCCGCCCGATCCACGCGCCGTTCGATGGCGACGTGGTGTTCGCGCTCTCGACCGCCGCCCGGCCGCTGGGCGAGGGCGGCGACTTCACCATCGCCCGCATTGGGGCGCTGGCGGCCGATGTCCTGGCCCGCGCGGTGGCGCGCGGCGTCTATGCCGCGCAGCCGTGGCCAGGCGTGAACGGCTGGCGTGACCTGCCCGCCTAAGGTTCCGGCGACCCTGCGGTGTTTTCGTCGTGGGCCAGGGGTGTTTCGCCGATTTTGCCGAAACCCGCAGTCGAGCTTAGTGTCTTAGAGACCCGTGTTCGATAATTGCAGGAAGGCATCCGATGCAGTGGGTGAATAGGGCGGCCCTGGCGGCCGGCGTGGTGGTCGCGGCCGGCGGCGCCCAGGCGCAAACCAAGCAGCAGGTGACCGGTCCGGTCGCCACCTATTGGATGAGCGCCCAGACCAGCTCCGGCTTCGGCGGGATGATGGGGGGCGGGGGCAAGGCCCCGTCCGCGGCCTCGATGATGGGGGCCATGATGGGCGGCGGCTCGAACGTCTCCAAGACCCTGGTCCTGCAACTCGGTTCGTCCCGCAAACCTGCTGGCGAGCCCGCCGCCGAGCACCTGCCGCCGAGCGTGCTCCAGGCCGGCCAGAGCCTGCCGCTGCTGACGCCCAGGGCTCAGCCCCGTCAGGCCAGCGACGAGACGCCCAGCGCGATGCCCAAGGACTACAAACCCAAGGGCAGGATGCTGATCTTCTGGGGCTGCGGCGAGCACGCCAAGTCTGGCCAGCCGATCGTCATCGACTTCGCCAAGATGGTCTCGGGGCAAATGCCGCCGGGTTTGGAGGCCCTGTCGAAGGGGCTGGCCATCACCCCGATGCAGCCGCCGTCGCCCGCCCGCTACGCCACCTATGGCGAATGGCCCAATGAGCGGACGCGGACCAGCGTGCCGGCGGGCGGCTCGTTGACCGGCGACCACCTGATCCGCGGCAACTACAGCCCCGACATCAAGTTCGCCCTGGCCCAGAACCAGGATTTCCTGGGCGCGCTGAACCTCACCACCAATGCGGTGAACCCGACCGGCTCGGGCCAACTCGCCTGGAACCCGCTCGCCAATGCGCGCGGGTATCTGGCGACCGCGATCGGCGCTGGCGAGAACGACACCATGGTCATGTGGTCGTCCAGCGAGGTCCAGGCCTCGGCCTTCGCCCTGCCAGAATTCCTCAGCGACGCCGACCTGCAGCGGCTGGTGGCCTCCAAGGCGCTGATGGCGCCGACCACCACCCGCTGCACGATCCCCCAGGAAGTGCTGAAGATCGCGCCCCAGGCCATGGTGCAACTGGCGGCCTATGGCGGGGAGACCAACATCTCCTATCCGCCGCGCCCCGCCGACCCCAAGACGCCCTGGAACATCGATTGGAGCCTGAAGGTCCGCTACAAATCCCAGACCGGCGCCATGCTCGGCATGGAGATGCCGGATATGGAGAGCGAAGGGCCGGGCTCGTCCGACTCACGCGGGCCGCAACCGGCCCCGCCGTTCGGCGTCCCCGGCCTCGGCGGCGCGATCCTGAAGGGCCTCGGCGGCCGTCTACCTGGTCTCTGACAAGGGAAAATCAGCCAATGAAAATTTCTCTCATTCGGCGGGTTGCCAATCGCAATCGCCCCGACTAGGTTCCGCGCCTTCGCCGAGAGGCACTGCGCGCCCGTAGCTCAGCTGGATAGAGCATCAGACTACGAATCTGAGGGTCGGACGTTCGAATCGTTCCGGGCGCGCCACTTACTTTCCCCAAGAACTTCAAGAACTTGGCGGGGGCGGGATTTCCCGCCCCGGTGAGCCGGCAGGGCCGGTTTACAGTCCGTTTACAGGCCGGTTTACAGTTTCTGTTCGCCCGCCGTTCTCGCCTTCCGGGCCGCCTTCAGCTTCACGACGTTGTCGATTCGATCCTGGCCCTGGTCGGCGAGCGCTTTGCGCTGCGCCTGGCGCCGGTAGATCTGCGCGGCGCGCGGCGAGGCGTGTTCAAGCTGCCCCATGATCTCGGCGTCGCTGGCGCCGGCCAGGGCCAGCTCGAGGCCTCGGGCATGACGCAGGCCGTGAATGTCGAGTGGGCAGTAAACCGCGCCCTCATCATCGGTCAGAGCGCGGGCCTTGCCGGCCTTCGCCAGGGTCGCCATCAGTCGGTCGATCGCTTGATTGAGTTGGCGCGGCTTCCAGGGTTGGCC
>NZ_JAURWM010000208.1 GCF_030654915.1 Phenylobacterium sp.
CTCCGGATTGCCGATATAGACAGCCGCCAATCGCGAGGCCTTGGCCTGGCCGGTGCTGAACGCGGTGTCGGTCATCTTCAGCGGCTTGAAGATCCGGCTCTCGAAGAACTGCCCGAGGGTCTGATCCGACAGCTTTTCGACGATGTGGCCCTGGAGATCGACGGCGACCGAATAGCTCCACTGCTCGCCCGGCTGGTAGATCAGCGGAATGCCGGCGACCTTCGTGGTCATCTCCTGGAGGTTGGACGAACCCAGCACCCGTTGCTCGCGAAACATCTTGTCGACGGGGTGCTTGTCGCCCAGGCCATAGCCGAACCCGGCCGTATGGCTCATCAGCTCGCGCATGGTCGGTGGGCGCCGGACGGGTTCCAGGATCGGCTGCCCGTTGGCGTCGACGCCCTTCCAGACTCTCAGGTCCTTGAATTCTGGAATGAACTTGGTGACCGGATCATCGAGCTTCCACCTGCCCTCTTCGAACAGGATCATCATGGCCACGCCGGTGATCGGCTTGGTCATCGAATAGATGCGGAATATCTCGTCCTTGGACATCGGTTGGCCGGCTTCCAGGCTGGCCTTGCCGTAGGTGTTGAAGGCCACGACCTTGCCGTGCCGCGCCAGCAGGGTGGTCATCCCCGCGACCCGGCCATCGGTCACCGCCTGGGCCATGGCCGCGTCAAGGCGCTTCAGGCGTTGGCTGTCGAAGCCCACCGCCTCAGGGCTGGCGGCCGGCGCCAGGGCGGCGGACCTCGCCTGGGCGTGCGCGGCCGGCGTCGCCGCCAGGCCAATCGATATGGCCGCCACGGCGCTCGCAAGCAGATGCATCCTGCGCGTCATACACTTCCCCCCAAATCGTTGTTGGGGTGACCTTAGCGGCGCCTTGGGCGCCCGCAAGACGCGATGACGGCTACTTAGGCTTGAAACGCTTGCTGGTCGGGAAGCCCTTAGGCGCCAGCTTGCCGGCGGCCGCGCGCTTGGCCAGCCAGTCGCGCCACTCACCCCAGACCCGGGTGCGACCGGCGGAATCAATCCAGGTCGCACCGTCGGCGGCGTTGAAGACGGTGGCGTCGCGCAGCCCACCCTCGCGGTAGGTCTGCAGCTTCACGCCCTTGCCGCGCGGCATTTCCGGCAGTTCGGCGAGAGGAAAAATCAGGAGTTTGCCGTTGTCGCCGACCACGCCAAGGTGGTCGCCGGTCAGCGGCATGGCGAAGGCCGCGCCCTTGGTCCCGGCGTTCAGCACCTGCTTGCCGGCGCGGCGGAAGCTGACCGCCTCCTCCTCCGGCACGATGAAGCCCTAGCCTTCCTAGGCCGCGATGACGCGCTGGGTCCCCGGCTTGTGCGGGAACATGTCGATGATGTCGGACTTGTCGTCGAGGTCGAGCATCAGCCGCAGCGGCTCGCCATGACCCCGTGCGCCCGGCAGCTTGTCGCAACCGATGGTGAAGAACCGGCCGTCGGACGCGAAGATCAGCAGCTTGTCGGTGGTCTCGGCCGGGACGATGAGGCCGAGCTTGTCACCCTCCTTGAACTTCAGTTCCGAGGGGTCTTCCACCTTGCCCTTGGCCGCCCGGATCCAGCCGCGCTCGGACAGGATCACCGTGATCGGCTCGCGCACGATCATCGCCTCGATGGCCGCGTCGGCGTCGACCACCGGAGCGGTGTCGAACAGCGAGCGGCGCTTGCCGAGCTTGGTGTCGGGACCCAGGATCGCGCGAACGTCCTTCAGGCCCACGCCGACCAGCTTCCACTGGGCTGGTTCGGAGGCCAGCATCTTCAGCAAGCCGTCGCGTTCCTCGGCCAATTCGGCGTGCTCGCGGCGAAGCTCCATCTCCTCCAGCTTGGCCAGTTGGCGCAGCCGGGTGTTGAGGATGGCGTCGGCCTGGATGTCGGAAAGCTCGAAAGCCTCGATCAACTTGGCCTTGGGATCGTCCTCGTAACGGACGATGCGGATCACCTCGTCCAGATTGAGGAAGGCGATGACCAAGCCGTCCAAGATGTGCAGGCGCGCTTCGATCTTATCCAGACGGAAGCGAGCCCGGCGGACCAGCACTTCGCGGCGGTGATCGAGGAAGGCGCGCAACGCCTGGCGCAGCCCCATGACGCCCGGCGAACCACGGGCGTCCAGCACGTTCATATTGACCGGGAAACGCGTCTCCAGCGCCGAGAGCTTGAACAGGCTCTCCATCAGCACTTCAGGTTCGACGTTGCGGTTCTTGGGCTCGATGACCAGGCGCACATCCTCGGCGCTCTCGTCACGCACGTCGCCCAGCAGCGGCGCCTTCTTGTTCTCGATCAAGTCGGCGAGTTGCTCGACCAGATCGGCCTTCTTCACCTGATACGGAATCTCGGTGATGACGATCTGGTAGGTCCCGCGCCCAGTCTCTTCCTTGGACCACAGCGCCCGGACCCGGATGCCCCCACGCCCAGTGGCGTAGGTTTCCAGCATGCTCTCGCGCGGCTCGACGATGACGCCGCCCGTCGGGAAGTCAGGGCCCTGTACGTGCTCCATCAGGCGCGCGGTGTCGGCGTTCGGGTCTTCCAACAACACCAGGCAGGCGTCGATCAACTCGGCGGCGTTGTGCGGCGGGATCGAGGTCGCCATGCCAACGGCGATGCCGCTGGAGCCGTTGGCGAGCAGGTTCGGAAAGCCGGCCGGCAGCACCACCGGCTCTTCGTCTTCGCCGTCGTAGGTCGGGCGGAAATCGACCGCGTTCTCATCGATCCCGTCAAGCAGCAGCTGGGCGGCGACCGTGAGCTTGCACTCGGTGTACCGCATGGCCGCGGCGTTATCGCCGTCGATATTGCCGAAGTTGCCCTGGCCATCGATCAGCGGATAGCGCTGGGCGAAGTCCTGAGCCAGACGCACCAGGGCCTCATAGACCGCGACATCGCCGTGCGGGTGATACTTACCGATCACGTCGCCGACCACGCGAGCGCACTTCTTGGCCGAGCTGTTCGGGTCCATCCGCAGCTGGCGCATGGCGTACATCAAACGCCGGTGGACGGGCTTCATCCCGTCGCGGACGTCCGGCAGGGCCCGGCCAGTGATGGTGGACAGCGCATAGGCGAGATAGCGCCGAGACAGTGCCTCGGTCAGCGGCTCATCGATAATGCGGTCGCCGTCGCCGCTACCCGGCGGGGGGATGTGCTTGGTCATGTCGAATCAAACTCGGATTTCAGTCCACTTCTAGCGGGCGCCGCAGCGGAAGTCGCCGCGACGCATGGACTCTTGGCGCGCCGGGCGCAACTCCGCTCGCCCATGGCGGCGGCTAAGCCGCAACACCCGCGTTCAACATCGGCCGGGTCGGTTGAGCCCACCATCGCATTGCCGACGCGCCCTTATGGTCGCGAAGCTGCTCGAACGTGCCGCAAAACGAAGTGTTGCCGGTCCGCTCTAGGCCGACACCCCAGCAATACGGCAAGCTGCTCATGTCAAACTCCGCAGCAGATGTGACAGAACCTGGGTTGGACTTGCCAGGAGCTCGCGTAGCGCCGTTACATTAACTTCCTGGAACGAACAAGGCGCCGTAAGTTGCCCTTGAAGGGGGCAAGCAATGGACCCGCCCGCGTCAGATTCCGTTGATCCGCCTTCGCGCTCGAAGATGCTCGACGCCGTGCTTCAGATCGCCCTGCTCGGCTTGCTGATCTACGCCTGCGCCCGGATCGTGCTTCCGTTTGTGGGCATACTGATCTGGTCGATGGTGCTGGCGGTCATGTTGCACCCGCTGCACGTCCGCATGGCCTCTCGGCTAGGCAATCGCTGGTCATCGATCCTGATCGGCGTGGTGGGCGTCTCGGTGATCCTGGTCCCGACCGGACTAGTCGCGGCGTCGTTGGCTTCTTCCGCGCACTGGTTGATCTCGGGCCTGGAGAACCACAGCCTGGTGATCCCACCGCCTCCGTCCCAGCTCGCCGACTTCCCGGTGTTCGGCCAAAATCTCTCGGAGGCCTGGGTGCTGGTCGCCACGGACGCGCCCACCGCGTTCGCCAGGTACGGCGGCAAGCTGAGCCGCCCTGCCGCGTGGTTGGCTGGGTTCGCGGGCCGGCTCGCGGTCGGCGAACTGTCGTTCGTGCTATCCTTCGCAATCGCCGCGGTGCTCCTGGCCTACAGCAGGGGGGCCGCGGCCTTCGCCGAGCGTTTGCTGGAACTCATGACCGGCAGTCGGCAACGTGGACCAAGACTTACCGCCCTCACCGCGGCCACGGTTCGCGGCGTGGCCATCGGCGTGGTCGGTGTCGCCATGATCCAGTCGGTGCTTCTGGGCGTTGGTTTCTTCGCCATTGGCCTTCCGGCGGCGGGCCTGCTGATGCTGGTGGCGCTGCTCCTCGCCATCGTCCAGGTGCCTCCGACCCTGCTCACCCTGCCGGTCATCATCTATGTCTTCGCGACCGAGGCCACGGCCCCGGCGATCATCTTCACGATCTGGAGTCTGTTTGCAGGGCTCAGCGACAACATCCTCAAGCCCCTGATGCTCGGCCGAGGTCTCGAGGTGCCAATGCCGATCATCCTGATCGGCGTCATCGGCGGCATGATCGCCGACGGCCTCCTCGGCCTGTTTGTCGGCCCCGTGATATTGGCGGTCGGCTATGTGCTGTTCATGGAATGGCTTCAACTCCATCCGGCCGCGAACGACGCTTCGCAAAGCGACGGCCCAAGTCCGTGATCGGGATCGCCACCCTCGGCCTGTCGGCGATGCTGGCGTGCCTGGTGATGCAGGCGATGGCGTCGGTGATCGCCGCCAACTACTTCGCCCGACACTCCAGGCGACCACTGGGGCCGCAGCCGTGGCGCACGATCCTCCTTCAGTTATCGACCTTGATGCTCGTGTTGATGGCGGGAAACCTTGTCCAGGTGACCATCTGGGCCGCGGTCTACCAACTGTTCGATGCATTCGAGGATTTTGAGACTGCGATGTATTTTTCCGGCGTGACCTTCACGTCGCTTGGCTATGGCGACGCGACGCTCACCGGCCGCATAAGGCTGCTTGCACCTCTGCAGGCCGCGACCGGGCTCATGATGTTCGGGATTACGACCGCGCTGTTCATAGCCGCCATCCAACGCGCCTCGACGAAGTGGGCGATGGAGCATCCTTCGACAACGCTCGAGGACTAACGGCTCCTAGAGCCGTTGGGCGTCGGTCAGCCGATCCACCAACCACACGCGCGCCGGCGGCAAGGGACGGTTCAGCGGGCCGAACACGAACAACTCGAGGAAGTGCGCCGTGAGGTCGAGACCGGCGCGCACGTCGCCGGGCGACAGCCCCCCTTGCGAGGACAGCATGAACGGCGGCAAGGCCAGCAGCCGGTCCTTATAGGGCTCGCCCGCCGCCCGGCTGACGGCCCGCCCGGTGCGCGGGCTGACATAGATGAGGTCGTCCAGCGACCCGGTGGCCGCGCACTTGGAGAGATCGAGGCCAAAGCCCAGATCCTCCAGCAAGCCCGCCTCGAACCGCACGAACACCGCGGGCCAGATATCGGGCATGGCCAGGACCGAGGTCAGGGCCTCGAAGGCCAGGAACGCGCCGGGATGCGGCTCGCGCTCGGGCAGAGCGGCGGCGGCCACGGCGGCGGCGGCTGACAGTCCAGCCAGCGCCATGGGGTCGTCAAACAGCGCCGCCGGCCCCTCGCCCACCGGCTCCAGCGCCGCCGAACCGAGTTGGTCGGACACTCTGGATCGGTATTGGAGGATGATGCGCGCGCCCGCCTGCAGGAACGGCTTCATCCGTCGCGACGCGCCGCCGGCGACATGGGCGGCGTACTTGCCGTGATGAGCGGTCAGCAGTTCAACGATCGCCCCGGTCTCCCCGTGGACCCGAGCCGACAGCACATAGGCGTCGTCCTCAAATTCCATGGGGCCGGTCTTCCATCAACCGCCCGCCGCCACGGCGCGCTCGAACAACGGCGCCCAATCAGGTTCGACGGTCAGGCCGAAGGTCTGCGTGAGGACCCCGCCGATCTCGTCCGCGCTCAACATCCGTCGCTCAACCGTCCCGTCTTGCCCGCGAATGGTCAGACGGTTGTGCAGCAGCGTGTAGCGAGCTTCCGGGGTGGTCCGGGCGACCATCAGATTGTGCCGGAAATGCGAGCTGGGATGGGTCGAGGTGAACCAGTTGGGCAGGTCGTAGTCCACATCGAGCTGAACTTCGCGGGACAGTTGATAGACCGGGGTCCAGACCTCGCCGATCAGCGCCTGGAGCGCGATGTCCTCGCCCTCAGGCACGAGACGGAAAGTCTCATGCGGGGTCGGCTGCGGGTCGATGATCCCAAACTTAAGCGGCCCCGTCAGGACCAGGCCTCCAAAGCCCACGTCGGCGTACCAGGGCTCGTCGTCGATCGTGACCCACAGGCCCATATGGGTCCGGGCGCGGATCGGCGTGTCGGGCGGGAGATTCCACAGAACGCGGGCGATCACGCCCTCGACCTCGAAGCCAAGCGCCGTCAGGACCCGTTTGAAGAGGCCGTTTTGCTCATAGCAATAGCCGCCTCGCCCCGCCCCGATCAGCTTGGCGTCGACCACGGTTGGATCGAGATCGACACCCCGATCCAGCAGAACATCGATGGCCTCGAACGGGATCGCGGCCGGATGCAGGGCATGTAGCGCCCGCAGGGTTTCAAGGGTCGGCGTGCGCGGCCCATCATAGCCGATGCGCGCGAAGTAGGCGTCCAGGTCGATCATGCAGCCTACCTATGGGCTTAGACGTCGAAATCCAGGCCCACGTCGCCGTAGAACTCGCGTTTGTCGGCCCAACGCTCATCGACCTTCACGTGCAGGAACAGGTGCACCGGGCGCTCGAGCAGTTCGATCAGTTCTTCGCGGGACTTCTGGCCGATCCATTTCAGGGTCTGGCCGTTCTTGCCCAGGATGATCGGGCGCTGGCTCTCGCGCTCGACGTAGATCGACTGTTCGATCCGCACCGAGCCGTCCTTGCGCTCCTCGAAGGCGGTGGTCTCGACGGCCGCCGCATAGGGCAGTTCCTCGTGAACCCGTAGGAACAGTTTCTCGCGCGTGATCTCGGCGGCCAGCAGCCGGACCGGGAGGTCGGCGGTCTGCTCTTCCGGATAGAGCCAGGGCCCCTCGGGCATCAGTTCGGCCAGTCGGGCCTTCAGGTCGTCCACGCCTTGGCCGTCAGCGGCCGAGATCATGAACACCTCGGAATAGACGCCGGTCTCGAACAGGCGCTGAGCCAGAGCCAGCAAGGTGTCGCGGCGCATGCCGTCGATCTTGTTGAGCGCCAGGATCGCCTTCTTGCCCGACCTCTGCA
>NZ_JAURWM010000211.1 GCF_030654915.1 Phenylobacterium sp.
CGGGTTGGTCATGGCGCGAACATAGCCGGCCGAGCGCACCGCAGGTAGAGGCGAGCGCCGGGCTCGCGTGAACCCGGCGCCCGAAGGCTTAGCTGGCCTTTTCGAAGGCCGCTTCGATCTGCAGCTCGACGGCGTCGCCGACGGCCGGCAGGGCGTAGGTCATGCCGAAGTCGCTGCGCTTGATGGTCGTGGTGGCGTGGAAGCCGACGGTCTGCGCCTTGCTCATCGGATTCGGACCGGCGCCGGCCAGGCGAGCGTCGAGGGTGACGGGCTTGGTGACGCCGCGCAGGGTCAGGTCGCCGGTGATCTTGGCTTCCTGGCCGTCCACCACGACCTTGGTCGAGCGGAAGGTGGCGGTCGGGTACTTGGCGCTGTCGAAGAAGTCCGGGCCATGCAGGTGCTTGGTCAGGCCAGCGCTGTTGGTGGCGATGTTGGAGATCGGGATCTCGATGTTCACCGTGGCGGCGGCGGGGTTCTTCGGGTCGAGGACCAGTTGGCCGGTCGCGTCGGCGACCAGGCCGCGATAGTCGGTGAAGCCCAGGTGATTGACGGTGAACGCCACCTGGGTGTGGGCCGGGTCGGTCTTGTAGGTTCCGGCGGCGATCTTGGAGATGTCGACGGCCGGCTGGGCGGCGAGCGGGGTGGCGGCGACCGCGACGATGGCGAACGCGGCGAAGGCGAGGGTCTTCATGAGGCGGAGCTTCCTGGTGTTGGCGTGGTCGCCGATGGCGATGCGAACCGTGAAGTTAGACCCCACGGGCGATAAAGCCGCCATCCCTGAATGGGAGGCGACGGAATGGCGTCGCTAAGGTAGTGCGCTAGTGGCGAAGGTTGTAGGGCGCGGATCGCGACACACCGTTTCCGAACTGGCGACGATGATCGTGCGGGGCTACTTCGCAAGGCCGATTTCGCGCAGGCGTTCGGCCAGGAATTCGCCGGCGGTGATCTCGGGCCACTTGGCGCCCTCGCCCTCGCAGGTCGGCAGGCACCTCAGCGAGACGTCGGAGGCCGGGTGCATGAAGAACGGCATCGAGTAGCGGCTGACGTTCGGGTCCTGGGGATTGACCACGCGATGGGTGGTCGAGGGGATGACGCCGTTGGTCAGGCGCTGCAGCATGTCGCCGCTGTCGACGATCAGGTTGCGGGGCTGCGTCTCCACCGGCAGCCAGGTTCCATCGCGGTCGAGCAGTTGCAGGCCCGCGCCCTTGGCGGCGACAAGGATGGTGATGAAGTTGATGTCCTCGTGGGCGGCCGAGCGCACGGCCCCCTCCGGCGCATCGTCCGGCACCGGTGGATAGTGCAGCACGCGCAGGATCGAGGTCCCGGCCGCGACCTTGTCGTCGAAGTAGCCGGCGTCGAGGCCAAGCTTGGGGGCCAGGGCGGTCAGCAGCAGCCGGCCGGTTTCGTCGAGGGCTGTGAACAGGGCGCGGAAGGTCTGCTCGAATGCTGGCACTTCCTTTGGCCAGACATTGGGTGGGAAGTCCGCCGGCGGCAGGCCCGGCGCCGGTTCGCGGCCAATCTGCCAGAACTCCTTGAGATCGGGCAGGCTGGAGTCCTTGGCGTGCTCGGTTCCGAAAGGGGTGTAGCCGCGCAGGCCGGCGGCGTAGCGGCGCTTGTCCACATAGGGCAGGTCGAAGACCTCGGCGCTCTGGGCGTAGGCGGCGTCGAGCAGGTCGGTCGGCACGTTGTGGTCGGTCAGGATGACGAAGCCGTAGTCCTGCAAGCCCTGCATCAGGGCGCCCGAGAAGGCGGCGCGCTGCGTCTGCGAGCCGTGGGTGAAGTCTTTCAGGCTGAGCGTGGGGACGGGCATCAGACGCACTCCTGGCGGGCGTCGACCTCGGCGCGGGTCGGCAGGGACGGTTGGGCGCCGGCCCGGGTGGCGGCGAGCGCGCCGGCCGTGCAGGCGAATTTCAGCGCCGCTTGCGGCGTCTGGCCTTCCAACAGGGCCAGGGTGAGGGCGCCGACGAAGGCGTCTCCGGCCCCGGTAGTGTCGATGGCGGTGACCGGCGGCGGGGCAGCGGCCGCGATCTGCTGGCCGGCGCGGTAGAGGCCCGCGCCCTTCGCGCCCCAGGTGACGGCGATCAGACCGGGCAGGGCGTGCAGCGCCTGGCCATAGAAAGCCGCTTCGGTCTCGTTGACGACGATCAGGTCGGCGCGGGCCAGGGTTTCATCCGGCATGGCCGCGGCAGGGGCGAGGTTGAGGCAAACGAAGCCAGTAGCCTCCGCGACCGCCTTGGCGACGGTCTCGAGCGGCAGTTCCAGTTGGCAGATCAGCGCGCTGTGCGTGGCCTGGGTCAGGTGTTGCGGGGCGAAGGCGGCGTTGGCGCCGGGCGCGACGACGATCTGGTTCTCGCCGCCAGTGGCGACGGCGATCAAGGCGACGCCGGTGGCGGCGGCGCTATCGACCGCGCAAGCCGAGAGATCGACGCCCTCGGCATCGAGCAGGGATAGCGCCTCGTCGGCCAGGCTGTCGGCGCCCACCCGGGCGACCAGCTTGACGTCGGCGCCCAGGCGCTGGGCGGCCAGGGCCTGGTTGGCGCCCTTGCCGCCGGGATGGCGAGCGAGGCTCGCGCCGGTCACGGTTTCGCCCGGCGCCGGCAACGTGGCCCCGGTGGCGACGAAGTCCAGATTGACCGAGCCGATGACGGTGATGGCGGTCATCGCGCCAGCCGTTCGTTCAGCAGGGCGAACACGCTGTCGGCGTCGGCCCTCGTCGCCCATTGGACGGTCGCCGTGGACGGATCGGCCAGCCGGAACTCGACAGCGGTGTGGCCCAGCATCAGCGGGGAGGCGGTCTCCACCCTCAGGGCGCAGGGGCGCAGGGTGAAGAGGCGCGGCGCCAGCAGCCAGGCGATCACGCAGGGATCGTGGATCGGCGCGCCGGTCCCGCCGACGATGTCGCGCTCCAGGGCGTTGGAGAATTCCAGAAGGTTGGCGCTGGCCTGGGCGGCAGGGGTCTTGATCGTGGCGATGGCGGCGGTCCGGGCGGGGTCGGCGCGGACCTGGTGGGTGACGTCGAGGCCGAAGACCACGCACTTCGCGCCGGAGGTGAAGACCACGTCGGCGGCATGGGGGTCGGCGTAGATGTTGAACTCGGCCGAGGCGGTGATGTTGCCGCCCTCGCGCCGCGCGCCGCCCATGATGGCGATCTGGCCAAGCCGCGCCACGATGGCCGGTTCCAGCCGCATGGCCAGCGCGAGGTTGGTAAGGGCGCCGGTGGCCGCGATAGTCACCTGCCCGGGCGCATGGGCCATGATCAGGTCGACGATGACGTTGGCCGCGTGGCCGGCGGCGACGCCCTTGGCGGGCTGGAAGGTCGGCAGGGTCCCCAGGCCGCTCTCGCCGTGGAAGTCGCCGGCGCCGACGGGCGGGCGGACCAGGGGGCGCTGGGCGCCGGCATGGATCGGCACGTCCTCGCGGCCGGCGATCTGGCGAATGATCGCGGCGTTGCGCGCGGTCAGATCGGCCGCGACATTGCCGGCGGCCGTGGTGATGGCGAGGATCTCAAGGTCTTGCGGAGACGCAAAGGCCAGGAAGAGGGCTATGGCGTCGTCAACGCCAGGGTCGCAATCGAAGATGAGCTTGGTCACCGGCCCATTGTCGGGAGGATCGGGGGCCGGGGCAAGCCGGCGTCGCATCGGGCGCCGCACGCGGCTATCCTCTCCGGAGTTGAAACGGAGAATTTGATGGCGGGCGATGAGAAGACGAAGCGGCGGGTGTCGCCGGAGCTGTTCACGCGGCTGCTCGCGCTGGCGATCGTGGCGGCGGCGCTGTTCGTGGGGCCGCCTTGGAAGACCTGGCTGGCCGCGGGCGGATGCGGCCTGGCCGCGGGGGTGTTTCTGGTTCAGGCGATCCAGGGGCGTCCGACCCGCCGGACCCGCTGGCTGAACGTGTTCTTCGCGCTGACCTTTATCTCGACGGCGATCTGGCTGGCGTTTCTGCGCTAGGCGGTGGAGGGCGCCGCGGGGCGCCCTCCACGCTTTAGGCTAGCTGACCATTTCTTCACGGATCGTCTTGCGAGCGATCCAGAAGAGGATGAAGGCGACGATGCCGAAGCAGGTCGAGATCATCAGCGCCCAACGCACGCCCTCGGCGGAACCGAGGCCAAAGCCGTTGGCCATGACGTCCGAGAGGATGCCGACCGCCAGCGGGCCGAGGCCCAGGCCGATCAGGTTGATCGTGAACAACAGGATGGCCGAGGTGGTGGCGCGCATATGCGGCGGCACGATCGACTGGCCGATGGCGTAGACGGGGCCGTACCAGAGCGAGCCCAGCAGGCCGTTGATCACCAGGATCCAGAGCGCGACGGAAGCCGAGGGAACGCTGACCGCCAGGATGTAGATCGGCACCGCCAGCAGCGAGGCGAAGGCCGGGACGACGACGTAGCCGCGCAGGTCGGTCTTGGCGTATTTGTCGGCGATCTGACCGCCGAGATAGGCGGAGACGGCGCCGGCGGTGCCGCCCATCAGACCAAGGGCCAGGCCGAGGAAGCCGATCGACTGAAGGCCGAAGCCCTCGGCCAGCGCCTTGACCTCTTCACCGTGGACGCGGAGGAAGAACGAGGCGGTGAACGGGGCGTGGCCGTAGCCGATGAAGGCCTTGATGGCGGCGCCGAGTGCGATGAGCCAGAAGGTTTTCTTGGTGGCGAGATACTTCAGCGTCTCGCCGAAGGTCACCTGAGTCGATTGGATGGCGATCGAGTGCTGGGCGATCAGCTTGCGCGGCTCCTTTAGGGTGAACCAGCAAAGCAGCGCGAAGATGATGCCCGGCGCGCCGGCGACCAGGAAGGCCGCGCGCCAGCCGTAGGCGTCAGCCACCAGGCCGCCCATGACCAAGCCCAGCAGACCGCCGAGCGGCGTGCCCATGGAGTAGAAGGCCAGGGCCGAGGCGCGCTTTTCCTTGGGCACGTAGTCGGCGATCAGCGAGTGGGCCGGGGGCGTGCAGCCGGCTTCGCCGACGCCGACGCCGATCCGGAAGATCACGAGCTGTAGGAAGCTGTTGGCCATGCCCGAGAGCGCCGTGAAGCCCGACCAGACCGCGACGGCGGTGCCGATGATCATGGGGCGGTTCTTGCGTTCGGCCAGCCGGGCGATCGGAATGCCGAGCACGGTGTAGAAGATGGCGAAGGCCAGGCCGCTCATCAGACCGAGCTGCCAGTCGGCGAGGCCAAGGTCGTTCTTGATCGGCTCGGCCAGGATGTTGACCACGGCGCGATCGAGGAAATTGACGATGTAGATCCCCAGCAAGAGGAACATCGCATACCGCGTATAGGCGGGTGAGTATGGGGATGCGCTGACCGCTGAAGTGACAGGCGGGGCGATTGGGTCAACCGACGGCGCGGCGGTCTCGGTCATAAATGGCGTTTCCTGCAAAACTGGGAACTGAAATTCTTATTGTTGCCCCCACTCTAGACGAGGCACGGGGGGCTTGGGCAATAGACTGACGTAACGAAAAGGAGCGGCTGATGGAACTCGTGATTGGAACAAAGCGGTGGTCCACCTGGTCGTTGCGGCCCTGGCTGGCTCTAAAACGCACTGGCGCCCCGTTTTCCGAGACCCTGATCGGCCTGCGTCAGGACGAGGGGCGGACCGAGGCGGCCATATTGCCGCACTCCCCATCCGGGCTGGTTCCCGCCCTCAAGGACGGCGATCTGACGGTTTGGGATTCGCTGGCGATCTGCGAGTACCTGGCCGAGAAGTTCCCCGAGGCCAAGCTATGGCCGGCCGATCCGGTCTTGCGCGCCTTGGCGCGGGCGGCGGCCAGCGAGATGCATTCCGGCTTCCAGTCGCTGCGCGGCGAGTGCCCGATGGCGTTGGATCTGGAACCGCGGGTCACCGCGATCTCGGAAGCGACCCAGAAGAACGTGCGCCGGATCGTGACCCTATGGTCGCAGCTGCTGCGCCGCTCGGGCGGGCCGTTCCTGGCCGGTGAATGGTCGATCGCCGACGCTTTCTATACGCCGGTGGCGACGCGGTTTCGCGGCTATGGGATCCACCTGTCGGACTATGGCGACGACGGGGCCTGCGGCGCCTACGTCACCCGGCTGCTGGCCACGCCGGAGTTCCTGGAGTGGGAAGCGGCGGCGAAGGCCGGGGCCTGACCATGACGGGATCGTGCGCCCATCGGCCGGGGGCGGACCCGGTCTCGCGGCGCAATCTGCTGATGGTGCTGGCGTCGGGCGCGGTGCTGGTGGCGTGTTCGGAGAACCTCGCCACCGGCCGCAGCCAGTTCGCGGTGGTGCCGGACGAGGCCTTGGTGCAGATGGCCGACCAGGCCTGGAGCGACGTGAAGGGCCAGAGCGCGCGCTCGCCGGACGCCGCCCAGCAGGCGCGGCTGGAACGCGTGGGGCGCAAGATCGTGGCGGCGAGCGGGCGCAGCGACCTGGATTGGGAGTTCGTGGTGTTCGACGGCCCGCAGATCAACGCCTTCGTGCTGCCGAACGGCAAGGTCGGCGCTTATGCGGGGCTAATGGACTTCGTCCAGGACGATGATGAGCTGGCCGGCGTGCTGGGCCACGAGGTCGGCCACATCCTGGCGCGTCACTCTGCCGAGCGGGTCAGTCAGGAACTGGCCGTGCAGGTCGGGGTGGGCGTCGTCACCGCGGTGCTGTCGAACGGCGAGTACGGGCAGTATGCCGGAGAGATCGCCGGCGCCCTGGGCATGGGCGCGCTCTATGGAGTGATCTTGCCCTATTCGCGCCAGCACGAACTTGAGGCCGACAGCGTCGGGGTCGGCCTGGCGCAGCAGGCGGGTATGGACCCCGCCGGCGCGGTGCGGTTCTTCGAGCGCATGGCCGCCGAGGGCGCAGGCAAAACCCAGCCGCCGGAGGTGCTCTCAACCCACCCCGCCGACGGACCCAGACTGGCCGCGCTCCGCGAAGCGGTCGCGGCGCTGGGGCGGGTTTAGGCGAAGGTCGAGGTTCAAACTAGCAGCCTCCAACGCCCTCGCCTATAAGCGCCCGGACCAGTGGGGACATGGCGGAACTGGTAGACGCAAGCGACTTAAAATCGCTCGGAGTAATCCGTCCGGGTTCGACTCCCGGTGTCCCTACCAGGGCCCACGCTACGGCGTGACGCCGTAGCTGGCGTATTCCTCGTCGATGCTGGGACGCGCGCGTCGCGCGGCGGCGAGGTCGGCCTTGCCTTCGGCTTCGTGTCCCTGGCGCAGCTTGATCACGCCGCGCATGAAGCGCGGTTCGGGGGCGTCAGGATTGAGCGCGAGGGCGGCGTTGACGTCGGTCAGCGCCTTGTCCAGGTCACCTAGGCGGAACTGCACGAAGGCTCGAGAGTCGATGAAGGCGAAGGCGTCGGGAGCCAGGGCGACGGCCTGGCTGCACAGGTCGAGGGCGCGCTGGAGGTCCTGCGCCGCCTGCCCGCGCACCCAGCAGGCGCCGTTCAGAATATCAGGGTCCTTGGGAGCCATTCGCAGCGCCTTGTCGTATTCAGCGAAGGCGCGGGGCCAGTCACGTTGGTGGCCGAAGACGTCGCCGCGCGCCGACATGACCTCGGCGCTCCGCGGCGCCAGGCTGGCGGCGCGGTCGATGTCGGCCATGGCCAAGTCGTAGCGCTTTTGTTCGCCGAAGAAGTAGGCGCGATCCAGAAGCGGTTCATACTTCCCGGCCTCTAGCGTCACCAGGCGGTCGTAGTCGGCCTGGGCCTTTTCCGGAGTGATGGATTCGCTATAGGCCCACGCGCGCAACCGTAGAGCGTCGATGTCGTCCGGCGAACTGGCCAGGGCTTGGTCGAGGTCTGCGATAGCCTTGGCGCGGTCTCCCGTCTTGATCAACAACTCCGCTCGGTCGACGAGCACTTGGCTCATGTCAGGTCGAGCGGCGAGCGCGCGATCATAGTCGGCCAGGGCGCGTGCGTTGTCGTGGCGCGCGGCGTAGACAGCGCCTCGGCTGGCGAAATTGGACGGGTCGCCCGGCGCCAGCTTCACGGCGAGGTCGGCGTCGGCCAGCGCTCCGTCGAGATCACCGGAGTGGCGGCGCGCCATGGACCGCATTTGCAGATAGTCCGCATTGTGCGGATCGATAGAAATCGCCCGCTCGAAATCAGCAAGGCCCCCCTTGTCCTCCATCATCATGCGCAACAGCCCTCGGGAGACGAGCGTATCGCCTTTGTCCGGCTCGAGCTTTAGCGCCATGTTGATGTCGGCGAGCGCGCCCTTGAGGTCCCCCTGGTCGGCGCGAATTCCGCTGCGGGCGACATAGGCGAACGGCAGGTTTGGGTCGAGTTTGATCGCCTGTACGAGATCGCTGATCGCCTTGTCAGCCATCCCCAGGTCGCTGAGTTGGCTGGCCCTAACTGTCAGGGCGAGGGCGCGCAGATTGGCGGGGATGTCCTGGTCCTCGCCCAGGGCGGTGCACGACTCCATGCGCTCATTGGGCGCCGCCTCTTCGATGAAGCAGGCCGGGTTGGCGTCGGTCTGGGCCATGGCCCCGGTTGCGGTGAGCGCCAGGATCGCGCCGGCCGCCAAGGTGATCCGTAGGGGCGTCATCGGGTTCAACCGTCGTGATTTGGTGTGGCGCGCAACCTGGGGGCGTGAAGCTTAACAAAGCGGTATTTTCAGAAGAGGCCAAGCGCGCGGAAGCTGGCTACCCCGTCGCGGCCGACTACCAGGTGGTCGTGTATGGCGATGCGCAGGGAGCGGCCGGCCTCCACGACCTGGCGGGTCATCTCGATGTCCGCGTTCGAGGGGGTGGGATCGCCCGACGGGTGGTTGTGCACCAAGATCACTGCGCTGGCCGAGAGCTCAAGCGCGCGGCGCATGACCTCGCGCGGATAGACTGGCGCGTGATCGACGGTGCCATGGTTCATGATCTCGTCGGCGATGAGCTGGTTCTTCTTGTCCAGGAAGATCACCCGGAACTGTTCGCGCGGCTCGTGGGCCAAGGCGATCTTCACATAGTCCAGGAGTTGGCTCCAGGAGGTGATCACCGTGCGCTTGGCGAGCGCCTGGCGACCGATGCGCAGGGTGATCTCGTGGAGCAGTTTCAGGTCCAGGGCGACGGCCTCGCCCACGCCGGCGACGCTCTTCAGTTCCGCGGGCGAGGCGGCGAGCGTCCCGGCCAGCGAGCCGAAGCGGGCGATCAGCGCCTTGGCCAGCGGCTTTACATCGCCTCGCGAGATCGAACGAAATAGGTGCAGTTCCAGCAGTTCGTAGTCCGGCAGGTTGGCGAGCGCGCCGGCGGCCCGTTCGCGTAGGCGGTCGCGATGGCCGTGATAGTGCGGCCTGACGGCGCGCGCCTTCAACGGCGCGACGGTCCAGAGGTCCGGTTGAGGGCCTTCGCCCAGATGATGGTCCGCGCTCATGGCGAACAATGTTCATTATTTGTTCCGATCACGCAAGCCCATGAAGCTCTACTGTCCCAAATTGGGCGAATGAAGAAGGCGGCTAGCAGGCGGTCGCGGGAAATGGGGCGTCGAAGCACAAAGACACGGCGTCTGAGAGCGCTCTCACAAACAGCGCGCGAATTGCGCGCCCAAATAGGGCGTCTATAAGCAACCAAGAGGCGAATTTTGTCCGGAGGACGACTATTTCGCGTTTCTTGATTGAGGATGCAATTAATCCTTGTTAACCATTTGTGCGGGTGGAGGCTCAACAGGATAGGCAAGGGGTATTCAAAATGAAGCCTAGTGAATTCGCGCGCGTCTTTGCGCGCTCCGCGGCGGTGTCTGCTTTCACATTGGCGACGATCACCGCTCTTCCGGCCGCAGCAGCGACCGTCGCCTTCAGCAATGTTAAGGGCGAGTGGCTGGACCCGGTCGGCAACAGCGTCACGACGAGCAACAACAATACGAGCAATGCGCAGGTGCGTTGGGGCGTGCCGGCTAGCAACGGCGGCCAACAAAGCGGCTACAATTTCATAGGCACGGACTTTGGCCCGCTGGTCGTTAACCCCGGCGAGTCCTCCGGTGTGGCGACCATCGGAACCTTCCAGCACGTGAATTTCCCGATCAATTCAGGGACTTCGATCACTGGTATCAAGTTGAAGTTCACGGCCGATGTTGTGATCGACAGCGTCAATCAGGGCACCCGAACCTTCACCTATAACTTCTCTCATTTTGAGACCCCGAACGGCTCCGACCCTTGCGCTGACGGCGGGGACCAGGGCGCCGGCGTCAACATCAATGGATGCGCCGACCGCGTGCAGATGAACTTCAACTCGATCTCCGACACCTTCATGATCGGAGCCGATAAGTACACTCTGGACCTGGCGGGCTTCCTGGTCTCCGGCAACCCGACGACCGGCTTTTGGACCACGGAAAACGCGCTCAACACCGCCTCCATCCAGGGCAAGGTTAATCTGTACGAGCGTGCGATCGGCGGAGTTCCGGAACCCTCGACCTGGGCGATGATGATCATCGGCTTCGGGGCCGCCGGCGCCATGGTTCGCAACAATCGGCGGCGTGGTCTCGCGCCCGTCTAGCTGCTCTCAACAAGATCCAAGGCCCGGCCATCGCATGAAGGCCGGGCCTTGCCAATTCGGGAACGCGAACCGGAACGAAGTGATCGCCGATTGTGGATGCGATCTGGCGCGCATAAATTGAAGTGCGCCAAGGCTGGTTTTGGTTAAGCTTGGGTCGATGACTACGCGGTTAGCTGACATCTTGGACGCCAGGCTCGCTGAACTGCAGGGCGAGGCCTATGAGGTCCGGCGCATCTTCGCCTCGCGCGCGGACATTGAGCAGCTGTTTCGGGAACTGGGCGACGCGGCGATCCTGCTGGACTGCGACCCCGCTCAGGACAAGGCTTGGTATGGCCAGTACGAGCTGACTCCCGCCGACTCTGAGGGGACGATGATCATGTATTGCCGTGGTGACGAGTGCTGGATTCGCGAACTCGTCCGAACTGAACAACAGCCGGCCGAGGCCCTCCGCGCCGCCTCTTGATGGGGATGGGGGGAACCTTCCGCGCCAAACGCCCGGGCGCGTCGGCTATTGCAGATCATCTAGTGGG
>NZ_JAURWM010000216.1 GCF_030654915.1 Phenylobacterium sp.
GTCCGCTTGCCAGCCGATCCGATCGGCGCGAGCCTCCAATTGTCGAAAGGAACTGCCGCGCAGGAGACCCGGGAGACCGGACCACCCAGCAAGCAGAAGACTCCGAGAGACTGGCGACCGGGGCGACCCGGACATCGATCTCGACAGGGTCACGACGACGAAGACGGCCGGCCAGGGCGACCTCGCGAACCAGAAGCGTCGAAGACCTCGAGACCTCAGGCTGCAGAGCCTGGATGAGAAGGCGACGCCGTGGGAAACCGCAGCGCCGCCTTCTTGCTATTTGGGCCTACTTCTTCGGATCGGTCAGGGCCTTGTAGACCAGCGGATACGAGATCGAGCGGACCTCGGGCGTGTCGCGGCCGGGGATCGAGCCGTTGAGGTTCTGGATCATGCCGACAAAGACCAGGTCATTGGTCGGGTCGATCCAGAACCAGGTCCCGAAGGCGCCGCCCCAGTAGTAGCTGTCCTTGCCCTGCGGGGTCTGGGCTTTGGCGGGGTCGAGGATCACCGCGAAGTCCATGCCAAAGCCGACGCCGTCCATGCTGGGGCCATAGAGATCGACCAGCACGCCGTCCTTGAGGACGTTCTGGCGCATCAGCTTGACCGTTTCGGGCTTCAGGATCCGCGCGTCGTCTAGTTCACCGCCGTTCAGCAGCATCTGGGAGAAGCGCCAGTAGTCCTGCGTGGTGGAGAGCAGGCCGCCGGAGCCCGACAGCAGCGCCGGCTTCACCGAGGCGTCGATGGGGTTGGGCGGTGCGATCAGCTTCTTCTGCGTGTCGTAGCTGTGGATGGCGCTGACGCGCGGCAGCTTGGCGGGCGCGACCGCGAACCCGGTGTCAGGCATCTTCAGCGGGTCGAAGATGCGGGTCTGGAAGAAGACGTCGAGCGGCTGGCCCGACAGCTTCTCGACCAAGTAGCCCTGGATATTGACGCTGGGACCATAGCGCCAGTCGGCTCCCGGCTGGGTGGCGAGCGGCAGCTTGGCCAGCTTGTCGATCATCGCTTGCAGCGGTTGGTTACGGTCGGTGACATCGGGCGCATAGCCGGCCGAGACGTCAAAGCCGGCGGTGTGGCTCATCAGTTCGCGCATGGTCATGGGATGGGTTTGGGCGACCAGGGTCCCGGCCGGGCCCTTGACCTTGAGGTCGGCGAACTCGGGAATGAACTTGGCGACCGGGTCGTCCAGCTTCCACTTGCCCTCTTCGAAGAGGATCATCATCGCCACACCGGTGACCGGCTTGGTCATCGAGGCGATGCGGAAGATGGTGTCGCGCTGCATCGGCGTCTTGGAGTTCACGTCCTGGACGCCATAGGCGTCGAAATGGACGACCTTGCCGTGACGGGCGACCAGGGTGGTGACCCCGGCCAGCCGGCCCTGGTCCACGAGGCCGTGCATGGCCTGATCGATGCCCTTCAGGCCCTCGGCGGACATGCCGACCGAGGCCGGCGCGTCGAGCTTCACCTGCGCCTGAACCGGAAGCGCAATGAGCGCGGCGGTCGCGAAGAGGCCGGCCAGCAGGCCTTGGCGTGTCAGCGTCATGGATATCCCCCGAAATGGATTCGTTCTTGTTGAACTCATTCTAGTTGGGGGTATGGGCGGCGCCTAGGGCAGGGCCAGGGCCTTGCGCATCACCTCGAACACCGCCGGATGGTCCATCAGGCCGTGGACGCCTTGTGCGCCGGGTCCGGTGGCGTAGGTGGCGATGTCCTCGCCAGTGTGGGCGGCGCTGTAGAGCGGGACGGCGGCGAAGTTGCGCTGGTCCGGATCGGCCGTGTCGAGCTGCGCCGGGTCCGGGCGGAGTTCACCCACCGGCGCCGCGCCGGGACCGCTGGCGTACATCAGGATCGGAACCGCCTTGCCGTCGAGCGCCTTGGCCGGATCGTCCTCATTGCCGGGCAGCAGGCCCAGGATCGAGGTGTCGCGCGCGCCGCCGTTGATGGTCAGGCCATGGCTGTGGTCGGCCGTGACGATGATCAGGGTGTCCTTGGGATCGGTCATGGCCAGCGCGGCGGCGACCGCCTTGGAAAGCTCCACGGTCTCGTTCAGGGCTTCCTGGGCCAGGCTAATGTGGTGAGCCTTGTCGATCAACGCGCCTTCGACCATCAGGAAATAGCCCTGCTTGTTTTGCGACAGGACCTCGATGGCCTTCACGGTCATCTGCGTCAGGCGCGGGGCGTCGGTCTGAGTGGCGGTGCGGGCGTTCTCCCGCATCATGTTTCCGGGCGCGAACAGACCGAGCAGCCGCTTCGTCCCCTTGGGAACGGCGGCCAGGGCTGACCCGGTCTTCACATAGGCGCCGCCGCTGGCGCGCCACTCGGCGGTCAGGTCGCGGCCGTCGAGCCGCTTGCCGTCGGCCTCGCCGGGGAGAAAGGCCCCGCCGCCGCCGCCGAGCATGACGTCGAGTTGCAGGGCCTTCGGACCGTCCAGCATCTGCCGGGCAATGTCCTTGCAGCCGGCGGCGACCGCTTCAGGCGGCAGGTCAGCGTCGGACTGCCACTGACGCGACGGAGTGTGGGCGTAGAGCGAGGCCGGGGTGGCGTCGGTGATCGCGGCGGTGGAGACGACCCCGGTCGCCAGTCCCTTTCGGCGGGCCAGTTCGGCCAGGGTCGGAACCGTAGAGCCAGTGACCGAGGCGCAGTCGCCGCGGCGGACCTGGTCGTTGACGCCGAGCGCCCCGTTGAGGGTCCGTTGGCCGGTCAGGATCGCCGAGGCGCCGGCCGCTGAGTCGGTGACCAGGCTGTCGGCGGAATAGGTCCGCACCAGGCCGAGGTTGGGGAAGGCTTCGAACGACAGGTGGTTGGAGGCGCCGTCCGCGCCGCGCTGCTGGGCCTCGTAGATCCGCGCGGCGGTCAGGGTCGCCACGCCCATGCCGTCGCCGATGAACAGGATCACGTTCTTGGCGCGTTCGGCGGCGCTGGCCGGGACAGCCAAGGCGAAAATCGCGGCGCTGAGCAGCAGGGCGGCCGACCTATGTCGGGCACGCGACCAAGTTATTTCGCTCATCACCACAACTCCACTGACGCACTGGCTGGCCACCCCTGGGGCGATAGCCTCTTGGGCGCGTTCATCGGCGGCGTTCATCACGTGGGCATGAAGGGTCGATGTCGGTTTGATGTCAGGGCGGGCTAGGTGGCCGTTACGGCAGGCGCCCTAACCTGACGGCCTGTGGTTCAGTGAGGGTGGTGATGGTCAAGATTGTCAGGATTGGTGGCGCCGGCGGCTTTCTCGGCGACTCCTCGGTGGCCGCGCCGCAACTGCTGAAGGGCGGCCGCCTGGACTACATGATCCTCGACTATCTGGCGGAGGCGACGATGTCGTCGCTAGGCCAGCTCAAGGCCGCGCGGCCCGATCAGGGCTATGCCCGTGATTTCACCGAGTGGGTCTGGAAGGACAACCTTCATGAGCTGAAGGCCCAGGGCGTGAAGATCGTCACCAACGCCGGCGGGCTCAATCCGCGGGCCTGCCGGACGCGGATGGAGGAACTGGCCGCCGCCGCCGGTCTCAGCTTCAAGATAGCCGTGGTTGAGGGCGACGACCTGATGGACCGGCTGGGTGACTTGGCGGCTCGGGGCCTGACCGAGATGTTCACTGACGCCGGGTTCCCTGATCCCAAGCGCGTTTTCACCGCGAACGCCTATTTCGGCGGCGGGCCGATCGCCGAGGCCCTGGCGGCCGGAGCGGACATGGTGATCACCGGTCGGGTGGTCGACAGCGCCCTGGCGCTGGGGCCGCTGATGCATGAGTTCGGCTGGACGCGAGCTGACTACGATCTGCTCTCGGCCGGCTCGCTGGCCGGCCATGTGATCGAGTGCGGCGCCCAGGCGACGGGCGGACTGTTCACCGACTGGGAGGAGGTGCCCGACTGGGCGCACATCGGTTATCCGGTCATCGAGTGCCACGCCGACGGCAGCTTCGTGGTCTGCAAGCCGCCGGGCACAGGCGGGCTGGTGTCGCCTGCCGCCGTGGCCGAGCAGATCCTCTATGAGGTCGGCGACCCTCAGGGCTACGCCTTGCCGGACGTGGTGTGCGACTTCACACAGGTGAAGGTCGAGGCCGTGGGTGAGAACCGGGTGCGGGTCACCGGCGCGAAAGGCTATCCGCCGAGCGGTGCCTACAAGGTCTGCATCACCTTCGAGGACGGCTACCGCTTCATCGGTGCGATGCCGGTTGTCGGGCGCGATGCGGCCCGCAAGGCCGAGCGCCAGGCGCAGGCCTTGGTGGAGCGACTTTCGGAGATGCTGCGGGGCCGCAACCTGCCGCCCATCCGTGACCATCGGATCGAGCTTCTTGGGGCCGAGGCCTCCTATGGAGCCCAGGCCCGACCGGAGGCGCGGGCCGTGCGCGAGGTGGTCGCCCGGGTCGGCGCTGAGCATGAGAGCGCCGAGGCGCTAGGGTTGCTGGCCCGTGAATTCGCCTCGCCCACCACGTCGATGAGCGTCGGATCGACAGGCTGGTTCGGCGGCGCGCCGACCATAACACCGGTGGCGCGGGTCTATTCGGTGTTGCTGCCGCGCACCGAGGTTCCGGCGCTTGTGAGCCTTGGCGAGGAAACGCGCGAGGTTCGGGCCGAACCGCCGCCAAGAGTTTTTGATCCCGCCGAGGTCGTGAGACCGGAGGTTCCCGAGCCGCCCAAGGCGGACGGTGAATTGGTGCGCCGGCCGTTGATCGACCTGGCCTGGGCGCGGTCGGGCGACAAGGGCGACGCCTTCAACATCGGGGTCATCGCGCGCAAGCCCGAATATCTGCCTTGGATCCGGCGCGGCCTGGGCGCGGAGGCGGTGCAGGCGTTCTTCGCTCATGAGTTCGAGGGGGCGAAGGCGCCCAAGGTGCTCTGCTACGAGCTGCCGGGGCTGCAGGCGATCAATCTGCACTGCATCCAGGCGTTGGGCGGTGGGCAGTTCTCAAGCCTACGGCTGGACCCGCTCGCCAAGGGCAAGGCTCAGCAGCTGCTGGACATAGAGATTGAGGTTCCGGCGAGCCTGGTGGGCGGGTAGCGAGAGGCGCGGTCTCTCAATGCCCCTCGTCATCCTGGGCCTGCGCCCCGCGGGCGGCGTCGATCGCGCCGGTGATGGCGGCGCGGGCCTGCGGGCTGTTGCGCCAGCAGGTCGAGCCCAGCTGCGCGGAGGCCGCGAGGCAGAGAGCCGTGGCGTCCTGCTGGGCCAGGGTGGCGAGATCTTCGACGCCCAGCTCCTCAAGGCGCTGGACGACCGTGGGGCCGACGCCCCTGACGGCGAGCAGGATGGTCCGTTCGTGGGCTGGAAAGGCCATGACGACTCCGGGCTTCCTAGCCCAACTGTAGCTTGAGTTTCAGCGCCTGGGCCAGGGCCTGGGCGCGCTTGGCGGTCTGTTCGCCCAGCAGCATGTCCGACCAACCATCCTGAGCCCTGAGGACCAGGCGGTCACCCTCGATCGCCAGGGTGCAGTGGCTGAGCAGGCTGGCGTTGCGGCCGGAGAGATCGCAGCCGAGCCGGATGGCCGAGCCCAGCGCGCGGGCTCGCTGGCGGCGTTCCACCGACAGCACCTTGGACACGGTGCCCGGCTCTGGCGTCGCCGGGGCCGAAGAGTGGCGGGCGAAGGCGGCGCAGGCCAGGAAGGCCCGTTCGGGGTGGCTCATCCCGGCGATAGGCGCGCGCAGCACCTGTTCGAAGGCTAGCTCGCCGCGATGGTCGGGGTGAAGCCGCGCGCCGAGATCTGCCAGGCGGCAGGCCGCGGCGGTCAAGATCGGCTCACGCGGACCGAACACCGGCTGGAGGCGGCTGAAGGCCGGGTCGAGCCAGGCGTGTAGCGCCATGCCGAGATCGCAGGAAAGCCCGCGCACCGTGGTCAGGGCCTCGCAGCCCTCGATCAGCGGATCCTGGGCTGCTTCCTCGGGCGGCATGGCCTCCAACAGAAGGCCCTCGCGCAGGCCGTAGGCGGAGATCACGATCCGCTCAATGCCGAGGCGCTCGATCAAGGCGTCGAGCACCAGGGCCGAATAGGGCAGGGTGTCGAAGCGCTTCTTCGACAGACCCTGCATCCGCTCCAGCGAGCCCCGCGATTGGCGCGCGACGAAACGGGCGACGTCGACGGCGTCGGAGCGGTTCATCTCGTACTGGTGGGCCACGCGCAGCGGATAGTCGGCCATCTCCATGTGCAGGAGGGCCAGGTTCCGCCAAGCGCCGCCGACCGCGTGGAATTCACGGGTGCGGAAGAGCGGGCCGGCGTTGTTCAGCCGGCCTTCGATCACCTTGCGCATCTTGTCTACGTCGAGCGGCTTGGGCGCGCCTAGGGCGAAGGGGCCGAGCGGCAAGGTGACGCCGTCGCGGGGCACCCCGGCGTCGAGGTGCACGAGTTCCAGGCTGGAGCCGCCCATGTCGCCGACGACGCCGGTGGCGTCGGGCTGGCCGGCCAGGACGCCGAGCGCGGCGTAGCGGGCTTCCTCAATGCCCGATAGGACGCGCAGACGCAGGCCGGTCTCCATCTCGACGCGCGCCAGGAAGGCCGGGCCGTCAGAGGCCTCACGAACGGCGGCGGTGGCCACGGCGAAGATGTCGGTCCGGTCCCAGCCGCTGAGCGCGGCGCGGAAACGGCGCAGGGCGACCAGGGCGGTCTCGACGCCGTCGGGCGACAGGCGTCCCGTGACGGGCAGGTCGCGGCCAAGGCCAGCGAGGGCCTTTTCGTTGAAGACGGTCCAGATCGCGCGGCCTTCCAGCCGATAGATCACCAGGCGCACGGAGTTGGAGCCGACGTCGATGACGGCGGTTTGGCGGGAACCTAGGTCCTTGAAAGCTCCAGGACCGGGATCAGGGGCGAGGGCCCGGCTATCCGCGCGGGGCCACATGATCGATCGCGCGCGGCATGTCCTTCACCTTTTGGCCCCGGCCCGACAGGCTGGGATTAGTCATGAAGTACTCGTGCGCGGAGAAGGCGCTCGGGTGATCCCATGATGGATCGCGGGTATAGCGGCCGTCCGCGTCGAGCGTCCAGCTTTGCGCTTCGTCTTTGAGATTAGCCACCATGATCTGTTGCAGGACCTGCTGGTGGACAGTGGGGTTCTCGACCGGGGTGAGGCACTCGACTCGGCGGTCCAGATTGCGCGGCATCCAGTCCGCCGACGAAATGAAGACCCGGTTCTCCGCCGAGGGCATGGGCGCGCCGTTGCCGAAGGCCACGATGCGGGCATGTTCCAGGAAACGGCCGACGATCGACTTGACCCGAATGTTCTCCGACAGGCCCGGCACGCCGGGACGCAGGCAGCAGATGCCGCGAATGATCAGATCGATGGAGACACCGGCCTGGCTGGCCTCGTAGAGCGCATCGATGATGACCGGATCGACCAGCGAGTTCAGCTTCGCCCAGATGGCGGCCGGCTTGCCGTCATTGGCGTTCTGGACTTCGCGCATGATGTAGGTGAGCAGGTCGGCCTTCATGGTCAGCGGCGAAGGCGAAAGCTTCTCCAGGCCGTCGGGACGTGCGTAACCAGTGATGAAGTTGAACAGCCGGGCGCTGTCACGGCCCATGGCCGGATCGCAGGTGAACAGCGACAGGTCCGTATAGATCCGCGCCGTGACCGGATGATAGTTGCCGGTCCCGAAGTGGCAGTAGGTGCGCAGCGTATCGCCTTCCTTGCGGACCACCATCGAGAGCTTGGCGTGGGTCTTGTACTCCACGAAGCCGAAGACGACGTGGACGCCGGCGCGTTCCAGGTCGCGGGCCCATTTCAGGTTCGCTTCCTCGTCGAAGCGGGCCTTGATCTCGACCAGGGCGGTGACGTTCTTGCCGTTTTCGGCGGCCTCGATGAGCGCGGCGACGATCGGGCTGTCGGACGAGGTCCGGTAGAGGGTCTGTTTGATCGCCAGGACATTGGGATCGCGCGCGGCCTGGCGCAGGAACTGGACAACCACGTCGAAGCTCTCGAACGGGTGGTGAACCAGGATGTCCTTGTCGCGGATGGCGGCGAAGCAGTCGCCGCCATGGTCGCGGATCCGCTCGGGGAAGCGGGCCTCGAACGGTTTGAACTTCAGGTCCGGCCGGTTGGCGGGAATGAGCTGCGACAGCTCGTCCAGCCCCAGCAGGCCGTCGATGAGGATTATATCCTCCTGCTTGGCGTGTAGGTTCTCGACGATGAAGGTTCGCAGTTCGGCCGACATGGCGGCCTCGATCTCGACCCGGACGACGGAACCGAGGCGGCGCTGCTTCAGCCGCAACTCGAACTCACGCACCAGGTCCTCGGCCTCTTCCTCGATCTCGACGTCACTGTCGCGGATCAGGCGGAAAACCCCCTTGGCCTCGATCTCGCTGTCGGGGAACAGGTGGTCGAGGAACAGGGAGGTCAGGCTTTCCAGGCTGATGAACCGGCGATCTGGGAACTTCCGGCGGCTGGGCGCGGCCGGCAGTTCCCAGAAACGGGCCACCTGGGCCGGAATCGGCACCAGGGCGTAGAGCGGGCGGCCGTCCGACACCCGCTTCAGCTTCAACACGATGCAGAAGGCGAGGTTCGGAATGAATGGGAAGGGGTGAGCCGGGTCGATGGCGAGCGGGGTCAGGACCGGGAAAATCCGGGTGACGAAGGTGGCTTCCAGCGCCTGTTTCTCGGCAGCGGTGACCTGCTCCTCGCCGATGACGATGAGGCCTTGCGCGGCGATCTCGTCACGCAGTTTGCGCCATTGGCCTTGCTGATCGGCCATCAGATTGGCCGCCTCGGCGTTGACGCGCACCAATTGCTCGATGGGGGTGAGGCCGTCCTGGGAGACGACCCGCAGATCCTCGCGGGCCTGGGCCTTCAGGCCGGCCACTCGGACCATGTAGAATTCGTCGAGGTTGTTGGCCGAGATCGAAAGGAACCGCAGGCGCTCCAGCAGCGGATGACGCGGGTTCTTGCTCTCGTCCAGCACGCGCTCATTGAAGGCGAGCCAGGAAATTTCCCGGTTGAAGAAGCGTTCGGGCGAGCCGGCCAACTCGGAGTTCAGCACGAGGGGCGTCGCGTCGGCGGGCCGCGGACCAGGGGCGGCGTAGGTCATGGATTCAGCGTCCGTAGGCATGGTTGAGTTCTGACCCAACCCGAAATGTGCCGCAAGTCATCCATCGAAAAGGTCAAGATTCTCGCTATCATCTTCAAGAATCTGTCGTGCAAGTATGCGCGAAATAGGGCGTTGTTCATCGTCGGCGGCTTCATCCAGCCGCTTCACGAGTTCGCGAGCATAGGGGATCGATCTCTCCATGCGGCGCAGCAGGTAGGGATAGACCTCCTTCGGCGCGCGAATGCTCCGTTCGCGGAAGAATTTCTTGAGCACGCCTTCCAGGACTTCGTCGTCCGGCTCCTCGATTTCGGCCAGCAGCAGGGCGTTGAGGCGCGAGCGCAGATCGGGCAACTCGGCGCGCCAGGCGGCCGGCGCCTCGCGCGCCGTCAGCAATAGGCCGCCGCCCTCGCGCGCGGCCATGTTGATCAGATGGAACAGCGCCTCGTTGTCGACGCCCTGGTCAACGTCCTCTAGCAACACCGGGCGCCCCGCCGCCGCAGCGATGTCAGGCGATTGTCGATCCAGGGTGATCGCGCCGACGCGCGCCGCCCATTCGCGGGCAAGATGGGTCTTGCCGCTGCCGGTCGGTCCGAAAAGGGCCAGCGCGCCGCCCGGCCAGGCAGGCCAGAGATCCAGCGCGGCGATCGCCTGGGCGTTGGACGGACCCTTGACGAAATCCCGGCGGGTAAAAGAGGCTGGACGCCTGAGTTCCAGGCGCAGTTGCCGTGTCATGCGCTTGGTCCAACCAACTGAAACACGGGCGTAGTTTACCAAGCCGTTGAGGGCGGGTCGATGTATTGCGCGGTGGGGCTTGGGGATGACTTGGCGAAATTGAGGGACAACTTTGACGCCGACCCTGCGGCCGGCTGACGTGCGCCGCCAGGGTCAGTCAGGCTTCGACGGGGCGGACCCGGTCGCGCGCCGACATCAGCGACCAGCCTTCGGGTCGGAGCAGTTCGATCGGCGAGAAGCGGACCTTGTAGTCCATCTTCTCCGAGCCCCGGACCCAGTATCCTAGATAGACGTAGGGGATTTCCGTCAGGCAGGCCTGGACGACGTGATCGAGGATCACGAACGAGCCGAGGCTGCGCTTGGTCATGGTCGGGTCGTAGAACGAATAGACCAGGCTGAGGCCGTCGCTCATCAGGTCGACCAAGGCGCAGGCGATCAGGTCGCCGGGTCCGCCGTCATTGGAGCGCAGGCGGTACTCGATGATGTGGGTGCGGACCGC
Source organism: Phenylobacterium sp. (assembly GCF_030654915.1). Taxonomy (GTDB): domain Bacteria; phylum Pseudomonadota; class Alphaproteobacteria; order Caulobacterales; family Caulobacteraceae; genus Phenylobacterium. The sequence goes on from NZ_JAURWM010000216.1 coordinate 10,232, forward strand.
GGTGTCCTCGACCATGGCGACATAGTCGGGC
>NZ_JAURWM010000235.1 GCF_030654915.1 Phenylobacterium sp.
CCCGCCCCCGCAGGTCTCGCAAGGTTTCGGCCTTGTCGCGCTTGGCGAAGCGCTTGCCGTCGGCGCCTGTAAGCAAGCGGTGATGGCGATAGATGGGCGTAGGCAGATCGAGCAGAGCCTGCAGCAGCCGCTGGACATGGGTGGCTTCGAACAGGTCCTGGCCGCGGATCACGTGGGTGACGCCTTGCAGCGCGTCGTCTACCACCACGGCCAGGTGATAGGCCACGCCGACGTCCTTGCGAGCCAGCACCACATCGCCGCCTAGCGCCAGGTCGGCGGTGATCAGGCCGTGTTCGCCGTTCGGGCCATGGCCCTCCTCGCGGAAGGTGAGGGGCCGCGCGCCAAGGGCGGTCTCGGCGGCGTCGAGCGAAAGCCGCCAGGCGTAGGGCTCGCCGGCCGCGAGGCGCTGGGTTTCCTCGTGTGGGGGCAGGGGCGCGCCGCGCCAGGCGTCCATCGCGCCGTGCGGGGCGCGGCCGATGTCCTGCGCGATCTCCTTGCGGGTGCGGAAGCAGCGATAGATCAGGCCCGAGGCGGCCAGGGCCGCGAGTGAGGCGTGGTAGTCGTCCAAGTGGTCGGACTGGCGGCGAACCGGTACGTCCCAGGCCAGGCCCAGCCAGGTCAGGTCTTCATCGATCGCGGCCTCGAACTCCGGCCGCGAGCGGGTGGTGTCAATGTCCTCGATGCGCAGGATGAACCGGCCGCCAGCGGCGCGCGCGGCTTCGTGCGCGCTCAGGGCCGAGAAGGCATGGCCCCGGTGCAGGTATCCGGTCGGAGAAGGGGCGAAGCGGGTGGTGAACACCCGAAGCGTTCTAGTCCGTGTGCGCGTGTCCGAAAATGCCCATGTGCTCGAACACGCCGCGCAGGAAGGCCTCCTCGCCGCCCATGGCGACCTTCAGGTGGTCGAACTGCTTAAAGGCGACCATCTCGGCCAGGCCGTGGGCCGCGCACCAGGCGGCCGTGGTGGCCAGTTCCAGTTCGGTCTCATCCAGCGGGGAGGCGCCGGCCTCGACCAGGGTGTCGCGGACCTGGCAATAGGCGCTGTCATTGTCGGCGTGCAGGTGCTCGGGCAGGTTTTCCTTGTCGCGTGAGCAGTCGTACATCACGCGGTAAAGCGCCGGGTTGTCGCGGGCGAACTTCACATAGGCCACGCCCAGCGCGGTCAGCTTGTCGCGAACCGAGGTCTGCCTGGCGCGGGCCTCCGTCATCAACTCGTTCAGCAGGTCCCAGCCTTCGTGGGCCACGGCGTCGAGCAATTCGCCCTTGTCCTTGAAGTGGTGATAGGGCGCGGCCGGGCTGACCCCGGCCTCGCGCGCGACGGCGCGCAGCGACAGGGCGGTAGGACCCTCGTTCTCAAGCAATCGCCGAGCCGCATCGATCAGCGCGCGGCGAAGATCGCCATGGTGATAGGGCCTGTTGTCGGCGGTTGCAGCTTCTCTCATGGCGGCCACTCTAAAACTGAATCTAGACGGCGTAAAGATCATCTTGACGGCGTTTAGATCGGTGTTATCTTAACATCGTTCAAATAACAAACGCCCTCGCTCCCCCGAGGGTTTCAAACTGGAAGGTGTGTGTAATGTCTCTCGCTCGTTTGACCCATTTCGAACGGCTTTTTGACCGGTTCGTCCCTGTCGCCTTGGTGGTGCTCAGCATTGGCCTGGCGGCGGCCACGGTGAGCGTCGGCGGCTAAGCCAGCCCGGCGGCATCGCGTGAGTTCGAAAGGGGACCCCACCGGGTCCCCTTTTTGTTGCGCCCTGGCGCCTATGCAATTTCGAATAGCTTACATTGTAAAGCGTATCTGTACATCGCTTAGATATGGGTCCATCTAAGCATCGTCCAGATCGGATGCGGGCTCGGCGGAGGCCAGGCTCGAAACCAAACAACAGGGAATGAAACAATGTCTGCGCTCACCAATCTCGGCCGCTTCTTCGACACCGGCGTTGCGGTGGTCTTCGTGCTCATCAGCCTGAGCCTCGCCGGCGCCACCGCCGTCGTGGGTGTCTGATGCCAGCAGTCAGCGTCCCGCTTGAGGCAACTTTTCTCAGGCGGGACCATTGCGCAGGTCATGGAGCTGTCTCAATTTCTGGCTTATAATTCTCACGTCACGGGAGTCTCCCACGTGGGCGACATCGCCGGATGCTCGGATCGCGAAAGGGGGCCTGTCTTCAGTCTCTACCCGCACCCCATAGGAGCAGTTCTGCTCTCCGGGAGGCCCGGCCATGCAGGTGCTTAGTCACCCGCCGTCCGGCTGGCCCTGCCTTGTGCTGAACGCGGATTTTCGTCCGCTCAGCTACTATCCGCTGTCCCTCTGGCCGTGGCAGGAGGTGATCAAGGCGGTGTTCCTTGATCGCGTCGATGTGGTCTCGACCTACGACCAGGAAGTCCACTCTCCCTCATTCGCCATGCGGCTCCCCAGCGTCGTCTCGCTGAAGCACTACGTGCCGCAGGACAGGCCCCCGGCCTTCACCCGCTTCAACCTCTTCCTGCGCGACGCCTTCTCCTGCCAGTATTGCCGGGCCGGCGAGGATCTGACTTTCGACCACGTGGTGCCCCGCTCGCGCGGCGGGCGGACGACCTGGGAGAACATCGTCACCGCCTGCGCCCGCTGCAACCTG
>NZ_JAURWM010000237.1 GCF_030654915.1 Phenylobacterium sp.
TCCGGCGTGAGACGGGAATGAGCTTCGCCGAATGGCGGCAGCAGGCCTGCGTCCTGGTCGCCCTGCCCCGGCTGGCGGCCGGCGACCAAGTGACGGCCATCGCCCTCGACCTCGGCTACGAGAGCCCCGCGGCCTACGCCACCATGTTCAAGCGCCTGCTCGGCGTCGCGCCGAGTCGTTACCAGCCGTAGGGGCCGCTCACCCTAGCCGAACGTCCCCGCGAACCGCTCGCGCAGCAGGTTCTTCTGGACCTTGCCCATGGCGTTGCGCGGCAGCTCATCGACGAAGAACACCCGCTTGGGCGCCTTGAAGGCCGCGAGCTTGGTCCGCGCCTGGGCGATCAGGTCAGCTTCGTCGCCCTGGCCTATCACCACCGCCACCACGGCTTCGCCAAAGTCAGGATGCGACACGCCGATCACCGCGCTCTCGCTCACCCCCGGCAGTTCGTCGAAGATCAGTTCGATCTCCTTCGGATAGACGTTGAACCCGCCCGAGATGATCAGATCCTTGGCCCGGCCGGAGATCCACACCCGGCCGTCAGCGTCTTGGCGGCCGACGTCGCCGGTGACGAAATAGCCATCGGCGGTGAACTCCTCGGCGGTCTTCTCCGGCATGCGCCAGTAGGCGGCGAAAACGCTCGGTCCCTTGATCTCAATGGCGCCCGTCTCGCCGCCGGCGATGCGCAGGTCCACGCCTGGCAGGGGATAACCGACGCTGCCGGCGATGCGTTCGCCCTCCAGCGGGTTGGAGGTGATGATCACCGCCTCGCTCATGCCGTAACGTTCCAGGATGCGCTTGCCGGTCCGAGCCTCGAACTCGGCGAAGGTCGATTCCAGCAAGGGCGCGGAGCCGGAGATGAACAGCCGCATGTGGCTGGCGTGATCTTGGGTGAAGCCGCGATTGGCCAAAAGGCGCGTGTAGAAGGTCGGCACCCCCATCATAACCGTGGCCTTGGACAAGCCGTCGAGCACCTGGGCGTCGTCGAACTTGGGCAACCAAACCATCGGCGCGCCCGACAGGAAGGCGCAGTGCAGTCCGACGAACAGACCGTGGACATGGAAGATCGGCAGGGCGTGCAGCAACACATCCTCAGACGTGAAACCCCAGATCTGATGCAGGGCCTGGGCGTTGGCCGCCAGGTTCCCGTGGCTGAGCATCGCGCCCTTGGACCGGCCCGTGGTGCCCGAGGTGTAGATGATCGAGGCCAGGTCATCGTCGTCCATGACCAGGGTCTGCGCGAGCGGCGGCCGGGTCCGCGCATCAGCGACCAGGGCCTGCGCGTCCTCAACGAACAGCACCGGCTCGGCGTCATCGAGGAAGTAGTCGATCTCCGCCTCGGTATAGGCGGTGTTGAGCGGCAGGAAGACCGCGCCCACCTTCAACGTCGCCAGATAGACCGCGACGGCCGCCACGCTCTTCTCCGACTGCAGCGCCACCCGGTCGCCAGGCTCGACTTCGTATTCGACCAGCAGGCTAGCGGTGCGCGCGACGTCGTCCTCCAACTCGCCATAGGAGATCGCGCTCCCGTCCGCGAGCAGGAAGGCCGGCTTGGAACGGTCGGCGGGAAAGCGCGACGAGAGCAGGTCGTAGAGGTTCATCGGGTCTCAGAGCGGGAGGGCGGTGGTGAACTTGATCTGCTCCATCGCAAAGGCGGAGGAGACGTCGTTCAGCGGAGCCGTGGCGATCAGGCGTTTGTAGAAGCGGTCGTAGGCGGAGATATCGGAAACCACCACCTTCAACAGGTAATCGGCCTCGCCCGCCAGTCGATAGAACTCGACCACCTCCGGCAAGGCCGCCGCGCCCTTGGCGAAGTCCGCGATCCAGGCCTCGTCGTGGCGGCTGGTGCGAACCGAGACGAAAACCACGAGGCCGAGATCCAGCTTGTCCCGATCCAGCAGCGCCACCTTGCGCTCGATCACCCCCTCGTCGGTCAGGCGCTTGACCCGCTTCCAGCAGGGGGTCTGCGACAACCCCACCCGTTCGGCCAACTCGGCGACAGGAATGGTGGAGTCGGCCTGCAACTCCCGCAGGATTCGCCGATCAATCGGGTCCAGGAGAATATTCGTCATTCATATCGCCATGTATGGAGAAATATTTTCTCCATACTGATCCAACTGCGATGAGATCGACAACGTCTTTCTCGGCCAGTCGCGCGATCCTGGGGCTCAAGCGATTTACAGGAGAGGCCCATGCTCGACGCGTTCACCCGGCACCCGACCGCCATCGGCGAAAGCTACGCTCAGCATCTGGCCCATGCCGCGGCCTTTGGCGCGACGATGATTGTCACCGGCATCGCCTGCCTGATCCACGCAATCTTCCCGTTCTGGTTCGAGAAGACCGCCAGCGATTGCATCCGACGTCTGCACGCCAAGATGAGCGCGCGGCTCCGCGTCGAAACTCCAGCGCCTCAGGGCTCGACGGCCGTCCAGGCGTAGGGGCCCTGCCCCTCTAGGCTATCACCGCTTCAAGGGCGCGATGAGCCGCGCGGGCTTGGGCCCATAGGTCCGGCGATAGCAAGTCGTCCGGGGCGATGCGTTCGGGCCAATAGGCTTCCACCACTTGCGACAGCGCCGCCCAACGCTCCGGGGTCAGCAGGAAGCGTTGGTCGATCCCCGCCAGCGCCGGTCCATCGACCGGAATACGCAGGCGCAGGCAGGCCGGGCCGCCGCCGTTGCGCATGCTCTCGCGCACATCGACCACCACGGCGTGCTTGATCGGATTGTCGCCGGCGACAACCGCCTCCACCGCGCTCCAGACCGCGGCGCCTTCCCGCGCGTCCGACGGCAAGACCAAGGCCATATCGCCACCCGGCAGGGTCACCAGTTGGGAGTTGAACAGGTAGGACGACACCGCGTCGGCCAGACTGACCCCGAAGGTCTCGACGATATGCAGGTTGGGCAGCCGCTCGCGCAGGGCGCCGTAGAGCCGCGCGGGGTCGGCGAACGCCTCGGGATGGGCCAGCAGCACATTGGCGTTGGCGACCACCACCACGTCGTTGTGGAAGGCGCCGGCCTGGACCGCCGCCTGGTTCTGCAAAGCATAGAGCGTGCGGGCCCGGTCCAGCCCCGCGAGCCGCGCCGCCGCCTCGCTGGCCCGGCGGTCCTGACGTTCTGGATAGCTCCCGCCCCGCAGTTCGCCGTGCACGAAGACGTTGAGGCCCGGAGCGCCATGGCTGGCCGCGAGCCGCATGTGATTGGCCGCGCCCTCGTCGCCGAAGTGACGGGCTGAGGGCAAGGGTTCGTGAACACAGAACCGGTCGGCGTCGGGGAACACGCGGCGCAGGAGTTGGAAGGTCTCATCGGCCTCGAAGCTCCGGTGCAGCATGCCGGCGAGATTGGCGGTGACCAGATGCACCCGGCCATCAGCGGTGTCGGGCGCCGCCAGGACGCTCGCGGCGTTGGCCCGCCACATGCTGGACGCCGAGCAGGCCGCGCGGAACAGGGGCAAGTCCTCCGAAGCGGCGGCCGTCAGGACGTCATCGTCACGGCCTTTGAACCCGAACGGCCGCAGGGCGGCGGCGGCCGGTCGCAGCGGCGGCGGCAGAAAGCCCTGGACCAAGCCCAGCTCCATCACCGTGCGCATCTTCGCCAGCCCCTGGCGGGCGGCGGCGCGCGGATAGGACACCTCGCCGAAGTTGGACTGCGAGGCGACATTGCCAACCGACAAGCCCGCATAGTTGTGGGTCGGCCCTGGCAACCCGTCGAAATTGATCTCGATCGCGCTCATCCCGTCAGCCCCGTGGCGATGCGGAAACTGGCGCTGTCAGCCTCCAGGCTCGCGACCGGATAGGCGCAGTAGTCGGCCGCGTAGTAGGCGCTGGGCCGATGATTGCCCGACAGGCCTGGCCCACCGAACGGCGCGGTGGCGGCCGCTCCCGTGGTCGGCCGGTTCCAGTTGACGATCCCGGCGCGGGCCTGCGACCAGAAGCGCCGATAGAGCGCCTCGTCATCTGAGATCAAGCCGGCGGCCAGGCCGAAGCGCGTGGCGTTGGCCACGGTCATGGCCGTCTCCCAGTCCGCGACCCGAGTGACCTGGAGCAGCGGCCCGAAGTTCTCGCGATCAGCGACCTCGACGCCGGTGACGTCGACCAGGCCAGGCGTCAGGTAGGGACGATCCGGCGCCAGCGGCTTTAGCTCACGGATTGGGCGGCCACCCAGCCGCCCTTGGGCGCGGAGCAGGCCACAGGCGCTGGCCATGTCGATCACCGGCCCCATGAACGGTTGCGGCTCATCGAAGGGCGCCCCGACCTTGATGCGGTCGATCAGCGCCGCCAGCGCTTCGATGATGCGCTCGCCCGCCACGCCTTGAGGAACGATCAGCCGCCGCGCGCAGGAACACCTCTGGCCGGCCGATACATAGGCCGACTGCACGATCAGATGCGCGGCGCTCTCGGCGTCGGCGACATCCCAAACGACCAGCGGATTGTTGCCACCCAGCTCCAGGGCGACGATCTTCTGGGGTTGCTCGGCCAGGGCCATATGGATCGCTTGGCCCGCCCCCACCCCGCCGGTGAAAAACACCCCGTCAGTGTCTGGGTGAGCGACCAGGGCCTGGGCGATCTCGGCGCCGCCGATCACCACCTGCAGAACGTCATTCGGCACGCCGGCCTCACGCCACAGCCCGGCCAGATAGAGGCCGCTGGCGGGGGTCTTCTCGCTCGGCTTGAAGACCACCGAATTGCCGGCCAGCAGCGCCGGAGCGATGTGGCCGTTCGGCAGGTGCATGGGAAAATTGAACGGCCCGATCACCGCCACGACTCCGTGCGGTCGATGAGCCAGCCTGGCTCGCGCGCCAGCCGCTTCGCCTACCCGTTCGCCGGCCCGCTCGGCCTGGGCGCGGATCGAGACCTCGACCTTGCCGGCGACCGTGTCAGCCTCTGTCAGGGTTTCCCAATAGGGCTTGCCGGTTTCCTCGCTGATCAGCCGGGCGATGACCTCCCGCCGCGCCTTGGCCAAATCGGTGAAGGCCCGGCCGATACGGTGACGTTCCTCCAGCGGCAAGGACGACCACGCCCCGAACCCATGCCGGGCACGCGCCATGACCGTGCTGAGCTCGGTGGCCGATGTCGCCGGGCCGCGCCACACGACCTCGTCGGTGCAGGGGTCGGTCGAAACGATCTCAGAATTCGACATGGCGAACGCGGTCTCCGATCTGAAGCTTTAGGGTCTGGGCGAGTTCGGGGCTGATCCGCAGTTGGTCCTCGGCCCAATGGACGAAGCCGCGCGTGGCCCGGAACGCCTCGGCCTCGCCGGTGCTGATCAGCACCTCGGGATCGCCGTCGCACGGGCCGATATCGGTCACGGTCGAGACCCGGCCGTCGCGGACGGCCCTCAGGCTGTCTATGTCGGCGACCATGGTCGGTCCGGCGTCGAAGATGTCGATGCAGCCTTCGAACTTGAACCCCTCCTCGCTCAGCAGGGCGTGGGCGCGAGCCCCGTCGGGATGGCATTGGCCCACCGCGAGCGCGGCGTCGGTCGGCAGCAGGTTGAGATAGATCGGATACTTCGGGCCAAGGTCGGCGATCACCTGCTTGCCGGCGCCGACGCTGATCCGGTCGGCCTCCTTGAACTCCAGGCCGTAGAACTTGCGGCCAACCGCCTCCCAGAACGGCGAACGGCCATCGACGTCCTGGTAGCCACGCAGCTCCGACACCACGCGCTCGCCAAACCAGTCGCGGTGCTGCGCCATGAACAGATAGCGGCTGCGCGCCATTAGCCGGCCGCCAGCAATCCCGCGTAGCCCCGGCCGCACGAACAGCCCGCCGACCTCAGCCGAGCCGTCATAGTCGTTCACCGGGGTTAGGAGGGTGTTCTCGACCACCTTCCCCAGGGCTTGGGAGGTCTGCCGCAGACGCCCGATCCGGTAGGAGTAGAACGGCCAGTCGCCGCCGACGCTCGGGAAGATGCAACCGGTGCCGACCACCTCGCCAGCAGCCTCCATCACCAGCAGGATCTGGCTGCCGGCCTTGCGCTCACCGGCCAAGGCCGCGACGCTGGCGGCGAGCAAGGCGCTCAGGCGCTCGCGGCAAGGGGGCAGATTGGTCATGCCGAGCCCCGCGGTGAGCGCGAGCGCGTGCAACGCTTCCAGATCGTGAAGTCCGGCCGGCCGGACGACGACGCCGATGGCGATCATGACATCCTCCGCAGAATGATCGAAGCCTAGGAACCCTAGTGTGATAGGGATTTCACGAAACAGGCGGCGGAAGACGACACCCTCCGCCGCAGAAGATGCGGCGAGATATGACCTTGGACGGATATTCTGCGCTCGATCGGCTGGACCTGCGAATCCTGGCGATTTTGCAGGCTGATGGCCGGATCACGAACCAGGCATTGGCCGAGCAGGTCGCGCTCTCACCCAGCGCCTGCCTGGCGCGCGTGCGGCGGCTGGAGGCCGACGGCCTGATCCTGGGATATCACGCCCGCCTGGACATCGAGCGCATCCGGCCGACCGTGACCATCTATGGCGAGGTGACGCTGAAGAGCCACCGCCCGGCCGATATGGCCGCCTTCGAGGCCGTGCTGTCCGATATCCCCGAGGTGGTCGAGGCCGCCCAGGTTTCCGGGCCCTTCGACTATCTGATCAAGGTGGTGACGCACGACGTCCGCGCGTGGGGGGCGCTGGCCGACCGCCTGCTGCAAGAGGGCCTCGGCGTCGACAAGATCGCGTCCCACATCTTGATGAAGGACGCCAAGCCTTATCGGGGTACGCCGGTGACCACGGGGCGCTAGCCCCTCTCCGCTTGAGGAGAGGTTAGCTCATCGCCTCCTTGATCTTCGTCGCCGGGATCTCGCCGGTGGCGAGCTTGGCGAGGATCAAGGCTGAGAGCTGGGCCCGCTCCACGAAGCTCTCAGGCCACGCATGCTCGGCTTCGCTATGGATGTCCCCGCCCCTCACGCCGAGCGTATCGACATTGGGCAGGCCGGCGGCGAACAGATTGTTGCCCTCGCAAACCCCGCCCGACGACCCCCAGGTGATCTCCTGGCCCAGCAGCGCGCCAGCCTGCTTCACCGCGCCAAACAAGGTCTGCTGCGCGGCGTTGAAGGGCTTGGCCGGCCGGGTGAAGCCGCCATGCAGATGCGCCTCGATCCCCTCGGCCGTGGTCGCCGCCACAGCCTGCTGGACGAAGGCCAGCGCCCAATCGGCGGCCGCGGCGTCAGGCGACCGAATATTGAACCGCAGCACGGCGCGATCAGGCACGACGTTCAGCGGCCCGCCGCCATCGATCCGCGCGACGTTGAGGGTCACGCCCTCGCGCTGATCGTTGGCCGCGACCAGCCGCACGGCCAGGTCGGCGGCGGCGGCGACGGCGTTGCGGCCCTTGGCGAATTCGCGGCCGGCATGCGCCGCGCGCCCCCGCACGACGACATGGAAATTGCCCGAGCCCTTCCGCTCGGCGGCCAGCGCCCCGCCGGCCATGGCCGGTTCATAGGTCAGGCCGACATGTCCCTGCCCCGCCAGTTCCGCCAGCAGCGGCCCGGAGGCCAGCGACCCGATCTCCTCGTCTGGCGAGAGCAGCACCCGGTAGCCAAGATTGGCCTGGGCCGGATGCGCCTCAATGGCCCGCAAGGCGGCCAACATCACGCTGATCCCGCCCTTCATGTCGGCGATCCCCGGCCCGTTAAGGGCGCCATCAGCCCGTGAGATCACGCGGGTAAAGCCGCTCTCAGCCGGGTAGACGGTGTCATAATGGCCGGTGAGGATCACCTGGACCGGCGCCTCCGGGCGCACGGTCAGGCGCAAGGCGGGCGTGTGGTGTTGAGCCCTCAACTCACCGTCGGCGGCCACCTCGTGACTGTCGGCCAGAGGGATGCTGTCCACCTGTCCAGGCAGGTCGCCCAGCAGGTCCTCCAGGACGGCGCGCTGGGCCTCGAGTCCCGCCAGGTTGCGGCTGCCGGACGCGATGGCGCACCAATCGACAGCGCGGCCAAGGATTTCGGCCTCTTCTCCAGCCAGCCGATCAAGGATCGTAGTGTCTTCGGAATTGAGCTTCATGGCCGAAGGTCACGCCGAAAACCGGGCGCGCGCAAGCGCGGCCTTGGATGCTATTTGAAAGGGCATGACCATCGCCTTCCTCACCCGTCTGCCCAACGACGACGCCAAACGATGGCTGGCGGCCTTGCGCGCGGCGCTTCCGAGCGATGACATCGTACTCGGGCTCGCCCCGGACGCCGAGCTCGCGGTTGTGGCCGCGCCCGCCCCCGGCGATCTGGCCAAGCTCCCCAAACTTGCCTTCATTCAGAGCGCCTGGGCGGGGGTCGACGGCCTGTTGGGCGACCCGCTGCTGCCCCGCCAAGTTGCGCTGGCGCGCCTGATCGATCCGAGCCTTGCCACGCAGATGGCCGAGGCGGTCGCCGCCCATGTGCTGGCGCTACACCGCCAATCACCCGCCTACCGGGCGCAACAGACCCAGGCGATCTGGCGACAACTTCCGCAAATCCCCGCCAGTGAGCGCCAGATCGGCCTGCTGGGCTTTGGTGAGATGGCGCGTGCCAGCGCGGCTCTGCTCGAGAAGCTCGGCTTCAAGGTCAGCGCCTGGAGCCGCAGTCACGGCGACTTGGGCGACCTGCTCGCCGGCAGCGACATCGTCGTCAACCTGCTGCCGCTGACGGCCCAAACCCAAGGCATTCTCGGCCGCGAGACCTTTGCCCGTATGAAGCCCGGCGCGGCGGTGATCAATGTCGGGCGCGGCGGTCATCTGGTCGAGGCGGACCTGATCGAGGCCTTGGCCAGCGGCCAGATTTCCCACGCGGTGCTCGACGTCTTTGAGACCGAGCCCCTACCCGCCAGCCATCCGTTCTGGAGCGACCCCGCCATTACCGTTCTGCCCCATGTGGCGGCGATCACCGATCCGGTCAGCGCATCGCAGCGCATCGCGGCCAACATCGCCCGCTTCCGCGCCGGCGAGCCGGTCGAAGGCCTGGTCTCGCCGGATGCTGGCTACTAATTTCAGTCTCTTCCTCTCCCGAAGGAGGGGAACGCCTCTATTCCCCTAGACTGGCAACTCGGTGACCGACTTCACCTCTTCCAGCACCGCATAGGTCCGCGTCTCACGCACGCCGGGCATCGCCACCAGCACCTCACCCAGGAAGCGCCGATAGGCCTCCATGTCGCTGACGCGCGCCTTGATCAGATAGTCGAAGCCGCCTGCCACCATGTGGCATTCGAGGATTTCGGGCGTACGCTGCGCGGCGTTGGCGAACTCGGTGAAGGTGTCCCCTGTGGTGCGGTCGAGTTGAACCTCGACAAAGATCAGGAGCGCGCGGTCGATGGCCTTGGGATCGAGGATGGCGGCAAAGCCGGTGATCACGCCGCGCTCGCGCAGGCGGCGCACCCGATCAGAACAGGCCGAGGCCGACAGATTGCACTGCTGGGCCAGGTCGAGGTTGCTGATCCGGCCATCGCGCTGCAGCACCCGCAAAAGCCGCCGATCGGTGTCATCAAGCTGCACATTATCCGGCATATTGTCAGCTTCTCTAATTTCGGTGCGCCCAAAGCCCCATAGGTCCGTAGGACATCCGCCATCATAAGAGCTACGCCGGACGATAGAAATTCCATTCTTTCAAGGCCTCGTCATGACTTCCTGGACCGCTCTCGACGACCCATCCGCCAAGTATCGTGACGAGACCGAAGCGGTCACCGCCTTGCTGGCCGCCCGCCCGCTGTCGCCCGAACAGCGGGCGAGCGTGCGGGCCCAGGCCGTCGATCTGGTGCGGACCGCGCGCCAGTCGGCCAAGCGGCAAGGCGTGGTCGAGAGCTTCCTCCAGGAGTTCAGCCTGAGCACCCGCGAAGGTTTGGCCCTGATGTGCCTGGCCGAAGCCCTGCTGCGCACTCCCGACCAGGACACCCGCGACCGGCTGATCGCCGAGAAGATCGGCGGCGCCGATTGGGCCAGCCACCTTGGCCAATCCGACAGCCTGTTCGTCAACGCCTCGACCTGGGGCCTGATGCTGACCGGCAAGTTGGTCGAGGTCGACGACCAAGAACGCAGCGACCCTCCCGGCTTCCTGCGCGGACTGGTGGAACGGATCGGCGAGCCGGTGGTGCGCAGGGCCGTCGCTCAGGCGATCGGCATCATGGGCGAGCAGTTCGTGCTCGGCCGCACCATCCAAGGCGCCCTGAAGCGCGCCGCCAAGGAAGGCCAAGTTTGCTCGTTCGACATGCTGGGCGAAGGCGCCCGCACCGCGGCCGACGCGGCTCGCTATGAGCGCTCCTACGCCGACGCCCTGGAAGCGGTCGGCAACGGCTCCAAGGGCGCTGGCCCGGAATCCGGCCACGGCGTTTCGGTCAAGCTGTCGGCGCTCTGCCCGCGCTATGAGGCCACTCATGAGGCCCGCGTCTGGACCGAGCTCTATCCACGCATCAAACGCCTGGCCCTGATCGCCGCCCGTCACGACATCAACTTCACCATCGACGCCGAAGAAGCTGACCGGCTGACCTTGTCGCTGAAACTGCTTGATCGCCTCGCCCGCGAGACGGAACTCGGCGACTGGAAAGGTCTTGGCCTCGCCGTCCAGGCCTATCAGAAGCGCGGCGCGCTGGCTGTCGCTCGGGTCGCCGAGATCGCCAAGGACAGCGGCCGCCGCCTGATGGTGCGGCTGGTGAAGGGCGCCTATTGGGATTCGGAGATCAAGCGCGCCCAGGTGAACGGCCGCCCCGACTATCCGGTCTTCACCACTAAGGCGGCCACCGATCTTTCCTATCTGGTCTGCGCGCGCGAACTGATCGCCGCCAGTCCCCACATCTACGCCCAGTTCGCCACCCACAACGCCCACACCCTGACCGCCGTCCACGCCATGGCCAAGCAGTCCGGCGTGCGGATCGAGTTCCAGCGTCTGCACGGCATGGGCGAAGCGCTCTATCGCGCCGCGGCTGACCTGCGGGCCGGCGCCGTGGTGCGTACCTACGCTCCAGTTGGCGGTCATGAAGACCTGCTGCCCTATCTCGTTCGCCGCCTGCTAGAGAACGGGGCCAACACCTCCTTCGTCCACGCCCTGCTGGACGAGCGCGTGCCGGCTGAAGACGTCGTGATCGACCCGATCACCGCAGTCGAGAAGGCCGGCGCCGGGCCGCATCCGAAAATCCCCCGCCCTGCCGACATCTACGGCGCCGAGCGCAAGAACTCGATGGGCGTGGATCTCTCTATCCCCGACGAGGCCGCACGCCTGCACCATGCCGCCCGCGCGCTCCAGCCGTTGGCCTCAGGTCCTCTAATCGGCGGCGCCCTGCGTCAGGGTGTCGATCTGCGGGCGGTTCGCAGCCCCACCGACAGCAGCGTCGTAGTCGGCCACGCCACCGAGGCCTCCGCCGCCGACATCGACGCAGCCTTCGCAGCCGCCCGCGCCGCTCAACCGGCCTGGGACGCCATCGGCGGCTACCGGCGCGCCGAGGTGCTGCGCCGGATGGGGGCGGCCCTCGAGGCCAATATGGACCGGCTGATCGCCATTTGTACCCGTGAGGCCGGCAAGACCCTGGCCGACGGCGTCGCCGAGGTCCGCGAGGCGATCGACTTCTGCCGCTACTACGCCCACCTGGCGCAGACACGGTTTGCCAGCCCTGAGACGCTCAAGGGGCCGGTCGGCGAGACCAACAGCCTGGAACTACACGGCCGCGGCGTTTTCGTCTGCATCAGCCCGTGGAACTTTCCTCTGGCCATCTTCACTGGCCAGGTCGCCGCGGCGCTCGCCGCCGGCAACGCCGTCATCGCCAAGCCCGCCGAGCAGACCCCGCTGATCGCCGCCGAGGCCGTGGCCCTGTTCCACGAGGCCGGCCTGCCGCCCGCACTGCTGGCTCTCACGCCAGGCCAGGGCGAAAGCGTCGGGGCGGCGTTGACGGTCCACCCGGGCTGCGACGGCGTCGCCTTCACCGGCGGCACGGACACCGCCCGGCGCATCAATCAGGCCCTCGCCGCCCGGCCTGGCCCCATCATCCCCTTCATCGCCGAGACCGGCGGCCTGAATGGCATGTTCGTCGACACCACGGCCCTCAAAGAGCAGGTGGTGGACGATGTCGTGCTCTCGGCCTTCGGCTCGGCCGGTCAACGCTGCTCGGCTCTGCGGCTCCTGTTCCTGCCGAGTGACACCGCCGACACGCTGATCGAATGCCTGAAGGGCGCCATGGACGCCTTGGTCATCGGCGATCCTGCCGACCCCGCGACGGACGTCGGGCCCGTGATCGACGATGAAGCCCGCAACGCTCTGGCCGCCCACGCGGTACGTCTGGAGAAAGACGCCAAGATCCTGCACCGGCTGCACACGCCGATCGACGGAACCTTCTTCGCACCGATGCTCGCCGAGATCCCAGCGGCGAATTTCCTGGAGCGTGAGGTGTTCGGCCCCATCCTGCACGTCGTGCGCTACGAGCCGTCTGAACTCGCGAAAGTCGCCGGTGAGCTCGCGGCCCTAGGCTATGGCCTCACCTTGGGCGTCCACTCGCGCATCGACGCCTTCGCGACCGAGGTACGCAGCCTGGTCCCGGCGGGAAACGTCTATGTGAACCGTTCAATCATCGGCGCCGTGGTCGGCGTCCAGCCGTTCGGTGGCGAAGGCCTCTCCGGCACCGGCCCAAAAGCGGGCGGCCCAAACTCGTTGTCGCGCTACGCGATCGAACGCGCCATCAGCGTCAACATCACCGCCCAGGGCGGCGATCCGGCCCTGTTGAATCTCAGCATGTAGGAGAAATTTGAGGAGCCCCGGAAACGGGGTTCTTCGCGATGGTACCACCTCTCGGGTTCGAACCGAGGACCTCTAGATCCACAATCTAGCGCTCTAACCAACTGAGCTAAGGCGGCGTGTCGCGAGGCGCCCTTCTAGTCGCGGTCGGCGGACCAATCAAGCGCTGCTGCGTGCGACCAAGTGATCTTTCCAAGAAAAAACAGCGGCCACGAAAAAGCCCCGGGGGTTCGCACCGCCGGGGCTCATTCTTGTAGTCGACGCTAGCGGCTTGGAGCCGTTAGCCCTTCGGAAGCACGAAGCGGATCGGGATCCGCACAGTGCCGCCTTCGACGGGCGCGCCGTCCTGGGTCTTGGGACGCATACGGAAGAGCTTGCTCAACCGAATGGCCGCAGACCCGAAGTCTTGGTCCGCAGGATCCTCGGAAACCACTTCGCAGCTTTCGAGGCTTCCCTTCGCCGTCACCTGGCAGCTGAGCGTCGCTCGGCCTTCGATGTTCATCCGCATCGCACGGTCAGGATAGTACCGCGCGATGTCCTCGCCCGAAGGTCGACGAGCCCAATCGGGGTTCGTGATGACCGAGGGACGCGGAGGAGCCGGAGGCGCAGCCTTCGGCGGTTCCGGAGTCTCGATCCGCTTCTCAACCGGCGGAACCGGCAGAGGGGGGATCGTCGGCATGTCCGCCGGCACATTCACCGGAGGCCGCGGTTGCAGCTTCGGCGGCGGAGGTGGCGGGGTGTTCGGCGGCGGAGGCGGAGGCGGCGGAGGAGGCGGCGGAGCGGGCTTGATAATCGCCACGTCCGTCACGTCATCCGAGTACTCCTTGTACGTCGGCTCGAACTTGGACTTGTACAGATAGTAACCAAGAGCGGCGTGCACGACGATGGAGCCAACGATGGCGACAGTAACGCCAACATTACGCTTCTTCTTCGGCTCGTCGAAGACGCTCCGCTCGTGGTGCTCTTCCTGGGTAGTGTCGGTGGTTTCAGCCATTCGTCACCCCCCTCTAGTTCTTGTCTTCGCCGATTAGGGCCACGCTGTAGAAACCGTTGTCCTGAAGCATGTTCATCACACCCATGAAGTCCCCATAGAGGACGTCTTTATCGGCGCGAATGAAGATGCGTTCTTTCTCCGGATTACGTTGCCCGATCGTGCTGCGCAGTTCGTTACCGAGATCAGCAACGTCCGTGGGGGTGTCACCAAGATAGATGCTGCCACCCGCCTGAATGCTGATGTAGACCGGCTTAGGAGGGTTCGTAGAGGGTTTAGCGATCGCGGGGGGAAGAGCAACTTCCACAGTCACGGCGGCCATTGGCGCCGCGACCATGAAGATGATCAGGAGGACCAACATAACGTCCACGAAGGGCGTAACGTTGATTTCGCTGTTCGCGTCTACCGCATACCGGCCACCCCCAGAACCTGAGAGTTTGGCTCCCATGTCGGTTAGGCCCCTTTGTCGAGCTGCCGGGAAATGGCGTTCATCAGTTCAGCAACGAAGCCTTCCGTACGCGCACCGTAAGCGGAGATACGGGTCTGGAAGTAGTTGTAGAAGATAACCGCGGGGATAGCGGCGAACAGACCGATACCGGTGGCGAGAAGCGCTTCGGCGATGCCGGGGGCGACGACGGCCAGGTTGGTCGTGTTGGTGTTCGCAATGCCGATGAAGGAGTTCATGATCCCGTAAACGGTACCGAACAGACCGATGAACGGACCGGACGAACCGACAGAGGCCAGGAACTGCATGCCGCTGGACAGACGCTTACCAAGGTTCGCTTGAACCGCACCAACGGCCATTTCAGCCCGGTGCAGCGTGGTTTCACGGTGAGCGCCGTTAACGGCGAGGCCCGCTTGACGCGACAGTTCGATTTCTTGAGCAGCCGCGGCGGCCATATCGGCCAGCGGGTTGCCTTCGAATTCGTCCGAGAGCGCGATACGGCCCATGTCGTTAACCGACTTGGCTCCACGGAAAGCTTCGACGAAGCGGTCCGAGGATTTGTTCAGCGAGCCGAATTCGACAAGCTTGGTGACCAGCAGGGTCCAAGAGAGGATCGAGGCCAGGACCAGGCCGATCATGACGACCTTAACGACCGGTTGGGCGTCCATGAACATCTGGATGACGGTCAGCTGACCGGCATGTTCGATGGTGGCCGGGGCGACGTCAGCCGCAGGAGCGGCGGCGTCGGCGGCAGGAGCAGCGGCGGTGGCCGCGGCGTCAGCAGCCGGAGCGGCTGCTACAGCGTCGGCGGCGGCGGGCGCGGCCGGAGCGGCGGCTTCCTGCGCGAACGCCGGCACGCTCGTCATCAGCGCAACAGCACCGAGGAGAGCGATGAAAGGGATCTTTCGTTTGTTGTCGAGCATCTGTCGCCAGTTCCTGATTGGTCTAGCACGTTTGGACCGAAGGGTCGTCGCGCGAGAGCGTCTCCCACCCTAACTAAACAAGCCCCTCGCCCCGCCTGGTTTGCACCAGCCAAGACGCGAGAGCCGCTTTCGCTGCGCCCGACCCGTGGCGCCTGTTTCCACTTGCGTGAAACTGGGCGTTCAGAGGCGGGTGCGAATTCGCTCTTCCCGGGGGAAGCTCGAAATCTTACCGCTATGTTAGACGTGCGGCAGGGGTCCTTTGGCAACCCCTATTCCGGGCGTCAAGAGGGCATACTTCCGCCTGCGACGCCACGAACCTGCCCCGGGGCCATGTAATGTTGCGACGCACAACGCACGACCCAAGTAATCCCGGTCGATTTTCTACTTTCGGAGGAATTTTTACGCTGCATCGCAGCAAATCTGGCGGAACGCTGATCTTGAAATAACCATCCCTTTGACAGCCACAAGGGGTCCGGCCGCCTGGATTTCACGCACCGGGCGCCAACATCGGCGACATGGGATTCTCTACCGCCGCCGCCGCTCAGCGTTCATCGACGCCCGATCGCCGAAACCAAATAGCGCGCGCCGCCGCCATGAGGCGATTTGCGCCGCTCAGGACGCCCCAAGACCAGGCGGAGAAGGTTCACATGAAGACAGAGAAGCAGAAGATGCTCTCCGGGCAGCTTTACAACGCCGCCGATCCCGAGCTTCAGCGCGATCAGGCTTCAGCCCAGGCCTGGATGGCCGCCTACAACGCTCCAGCCGGCACCAGCGCGCAGAAGCGCCACGCCCAGTTGGTCGATGGATTGGCCCAGGTCGGCCGCGACGTCGTCATCCGCCCACCGTTCCATCTGGACTACGGCTACAACATCACGTTGGGCGACGGCGTGTTCATGAACTTCGGCTGCGTGGTGCTGGATGTGGTCGCCGTTACCATTGGTGACGGGACTCAGATCGGTCCCGGCGTCCAAATCCTGACAGCTGACCACCCTCGCGATCCAGAACAACGCCGCTCCGGCATGGAGTACGGCCGTCCGATTCGGATCGGCTCCAATGTGTGGATCGGGGGCGGCGCAATCATCCTGCCGGGCGTGACCATTGGAGACGACGCGTTGATCGGCGCCGGAGCTGTCGTCACGCGCGATGTGCCAGCCGGCGTGACCGCTGTCGGCAACCCCGCGAGAGTCCTCTAGATCCCGAACGCCAGCCCTTCGTCTTCACCGACCGTGCGGCGCACAGGTAAGATAGACAGCATGATGGGCGCTCCCGCTGAACCAACCAGCAAGTCTTCATTCCCCGCCATCGCCGATGGGCGGACGCGGCTGCTAATCCTCGGCAGCCTCCCCGGAGAGATATCTCTCGCCCGCGCCCAATATTACGCCCACCCCCGCAACCAGTTCTGGCGATTGATGGAGACCGTGATCGGGCTCCCCCTGGTGGACGTCGCCTATGCGGACAGGCTGAACACCCTGCTCGCGGCCGGCGTCGGGATGTGGGACGTCATCGCCTCGGCCGAACGGATCGGCAGCCTGGACACCAAGATCCGCAATCATGAGGCCAACGCGCTGGCGGAGTTCGCCGCCACCCTGCCCTCGCTGCGGGCCATCGCCTTTAATGGCGGCAAGGCCTCGAGCATCGGCCGCAAGCAACTAGGCCCCGCCCCCTGCTACGCCCTCGTCACCCTGCCCTCCAGCAGCCCAGCCCACGCCGCGGTTCCCATCGACCGCAAGCGGGCCGAATGGCAGGTGCTGAAAAGCTTCCTGCACGGCGAAACCTGACCCGGCGCGCGACACGCGCGCGGGAGATCACTGTGGAGAGTGGGTTCGCGCCTCGGGAGCGAGCCGGGTCCAGACGTCCTCAAGAGCGGTCACGAAGCGGGCGTAGGACCATTGCTGGGCGGTCTCGAAAGCCGCCTCTCGCATCTGCCGCAAGGGCGCCCCGCCGGTCGCCACGAGATCAGCGGCCTCGGCGAGCGCGTCAGCCGCAGCCTCACAATCGTCTTCTGGGGCCCAAAACCCATTCGAGTCGGTCGCGAACTCTCGACCACCAATGCCGGTGAACCCCGCGCAGACGGCCCCGCTGGCCATGGCCTCAAGCGGCGTCATTCCCACCGATTCAAAGCGGCTCAGGCTCAAGAACAGAGACGACGACCCAAGTGCGCGCGCCACCTCCCGTTCGGCGAGGTTCGTGATCTCGGACCACGGAAGGGCTGCATGCCGAGCGTGAACCTTTTTGAAGAATGCCTGGATAATCTTGGCCTCGGATTGGCGCTTGCGAGGCGAATAGGCCACCGCGCCCACGCGATCCGCCTCCGGCCGAAACAGGCGTTCGTCGGCGAAACAAGGAATGATCTCGACCTTCGCCGCAGGATAGGCCCGTCGGATGCTTCTTGCGTTCGTCTGACCGACCGCGATGAAGGTCGGAGCGCGGTCTGGGGGAAATTGGTCGATGGCGTCGTAGGCCAGGCCGGCGAACGTGAACTGGTTCTGCTCAAACACGACGACGCGATGGCGGCCCTTGGCCGCCGTCAAAAGCGCATTGGGTGCGTCCGAGGGAAGAACGAGAATATCGTCGGGTCGGAAATCGGCGCCGACCTCCATCGGAACGACGAAGTCGAGCCAAGGGGGCGGCACGGAGGCTGGCGAGCGCCACCATACGCATTCGAAGCCGAGCCTCGCCAGCGCCTAGACGTGCCGAAGCACGACCTTCTGCCCGCCCGAGACGGCGCCAGTTGGATACGACAGGTACACGATGCGAGACATGCGCGTCGGTAACACACGCGGCGGGAGCGCAAAACCAACGACGGCCCAGACATATAGCCAGCGGGGCGGAGACCGCCCAGCGCGGCAAACACCGGTCAAATCTCTGAGTTTATCGAGGAGAAAGTGGTGCCTGGGGGCGGGTTCGAACCACCGACACGTGGATTTTCAATCCACTGCTCTACCAACTGAGCTACCCAGGCCAAGAGCCGTTCCGATCAACGATCAGGCGGTTCAGGATCTTTCAATTCGCCGCGTTCTGGAGGAAAGCGGCAGGCCCCGCCTGCGCGGGAGCCGCGTCTATAGAAGAGGTGTTCGCCGCTGTCCAGCGGCTCTTCAGTCTTCTGAATCTTCGTCGTCCGGACGGCTGTCGTCATCGACCACCGGGATGGCGTAGCGGTTGGTCAGCCAACGCTGCAAGTCCACGTCCGCGCACCGTTTGGAGCAGAACGGGCGGTACTCGGGGATCGAGGGCTTTTTGCAGATCGGGCAAGGGGCGCTCATGACGCACTCACATCGAAACGCTCGCGGGCGGAGGCAGGCTCGGGACGAATCGTGAAGCGAGCGCCGATCCTGGCGGCCAGCTTCATGGCCAGGGGCTTGGCGGCCTCGGCGACAGCCGGGGCGCAGACGGCGGTCAGACGCGCGCCCGGCTGGGCCGCCCCCTCGTTGTCGATCGCCCGGATCAGGCGCAGGGCCAGGGTCAGGTTCGACAAGGCGCCGGTCGCATCACACAGAGTCTCGGCCACGGGCGGAGCGCGGCGCGGAATAGTCATCTCCATGGTGCCGAACCGGCCGACCGGGCCAATGGCGACGCCGGGATTGTCCGGCGAGAAGGCGCTACGGGCGGCGGTCAGCAGCGCATTGCCGTCGTGGCCGCGCCCGACCAGGTCGATGACCACGATCCCGCCTAGGCTCTTCAAGCGCAACAGACGGCCGGCGGCGGCCAAGGCGGCTAGGTTCGCCGCCCGGGTGACGCGCTTGACGTCATTACCCTTGCGCTCGCCAATGTCGACGTCGATGGCGACCAGGGCGCGCGTCGGTTCAATGGCGATATTCCCACCGCCGGGCAGCGGATGGATGATGTCCAGCGCCTCGGCCTCGGCCTCATCGGCGACCTGGCGCGCCTCGCGACCTTCGATGATGTCGACG
Source organism: Phenylobacterium sp. (assembly GCF_030654915.1). Lineage (GTDB taxonomy): Bacteria > Pseudomonadota > Alphaproteobacteria > Caulobacterales > Caulobacteraceae > Phenylobacterium. Next base: position 18,939 of record NZ_JAURWM010000237.1, read on the forward strand.
CCGCGCGCGAAGTTCATCAATTGCTCGGCCATCGACGGCGGCGCGGCCAGCGGACGTGGCGCCCCCTGGGCCGGGCCGATCACCCGCACGGTGGCGAGTTTGCCGAGCCGCGGCTCGGTACGAATCTCGACCTCCAGCGACTGGCCCTCGACGGGCCGGGCGTCAGGCTTGAACGAGAACAGCGCCTCGACGCCGCCGAGATCAACAAAGGCCGAGGCGAAGGCCGGCTCCACCTTGCGCACCCGCGCAATGTGGCGCGCGCCCAGGCGGGTCGCCTGGTCATCGCCGTCGCGCTCGATCAACAGGCGCTCGGGGCGGCCGTCCAGCAGGACGACGCCGCGCGTTTCACCGATGCCGCGATCCAGAAAGAGGCTGCGCTCGCTCATGTGCGGACAAACCCCAGGCCGGTCAGAAGGTTCATGGTTTCATAGAGCGGCAGGCCGACCACGGCCGGATAGGAGCCCTGGATCGACATGACGAAGGCGCCGGCCTTGCCCTGAATAGCGTAGCCGCCGGCCTTGCCGATCCCCTCCCCGTCCTGGAGATAGGCGTCGATCTCGGCGGGCGTCAGGCGCTTGAAGTGCAGCCGGGTTTCAACGAGCCGCTTCACCGTGCGGCCGTCAGGCGCGACCACGGCGACGGCGGTCAGCACCTTGTGAGCGCGGCCCGAGAGCAGTTCCAGACATTTGCGACCCTGCGCCTGCGTCTCGACCTTGGGCAGGATACGGGTCCCGACCGCGACGATGGTGTCGGCCGCCAGCACATAGGCGTCACTGTTGGTTTCGGCGACCTTGGCGGCCTTGGCGAGCGCCAGGCGCAGCGCTGTCTGGCGGGGGGTCTCGGTCTTCAGAGGCGTTTCGTCGATCTCGGCGGCCACGACCGCATCAGGCGTCAGGTCGACCTGACGCAGGAGATCCATCCGCCTGGGACTTGCGGAAGCCAGCACCAGGCGCTGCGATGTCATATTTGGCAAAAGGCCTCTAACGGACTCGGAAGGTGATACGGCCCTTGGTGAGGTCGTAGGGGGTCATCTCGACCACGACCTTGTCGCCTGCCGAAACGCGGATGCGGTTCTTACGCATCTTGCCGGCCGTGTGACAGGTTATCTCGTGATCGTTCTCGAGTTTCACCCGAAACATGGCGTTGGGCAGGACTTCACTGACCGTGCCGGGAAATTCCAACAACTCTTCTTTCGCCATGCAAGCTCCAACAGGTGGCGGTCAAAGGGAACGGCCAACGAAGTGAGTCGCGACGTGAGCCGGAGCTACAGATGTAGCTTTAAGCGCTGTACGCGCTCGAATGGCCAATAGCTAGCGGGGGAACCGTTCGGCGATCCGCTGCGCCAGACTGTCGCGCACCTCGCGATAGGCGGCCAGTCGCGCCTCGCGCGAACCGTCAGCCAGGGTTGGATCGAAGGTGGGCCAATACTCGATGTCGGCCGAGCGTCCGCGGGTCAGTTCGACGGCACGATGCTGGGCCTCGGGCGTCAGCGAAATGACCAGATCGAAGGAGGCGTCCTCCAGATCATCGAAGGTCTTCGGTGCGTGGCTTTCCAGGTCGCAGGATATCTCGGCCATCACCGAACGCACGAAGGGATCGGCGCCCTCGCCCGCCTCGCCGGCCTCGCGCTTCAGGCCGCAGCTATCGACATAGACCCTGTCGCCCAGCGCGCGCTTCAGCAACGCTTCGGCCATGGGCGAGCGCACCCGGTTGAAATTGCAGGCGAAGAGGACCGCGCCGGGCAAGGGCGACCGCGATGCGTCAGCCGGCATAGAGCCTAGCCTCGCCAATGCAGGGCGCAGATCAGCGTGAACAGCCGCCGCGAGGTGTCGAGATTAGTCTCGATCTTGCCATGCAGCCGGGTCCGCAGCAGCTCGGAGGCTTCATTGTGCAAGCCACGCCGGCCCATATCCAGCGCCTCGATCTGCTGAGGCGTGGAGTTGCGGATCGCCTGATAGTAGCTCTCGCAGATCAGGAAATAGTCCTTGATGAGCATGCGGAACGGCGACAGCGACAGGATATGGCGCTTCTCGTAGTCCGGGCCGCGGACATCCAGCACAAGCCGGTTCTCCAGCAGCCCCATGCGCAGGTCATAGGGACCAGTCGCCGCGCCCTCGGGGAAGAAGTAGTTCTCCTCCAGAAGATCGAAGATGGCGATCTGCCGCTCCTGCTCCTGGTCGCGTGAGACCGCGGCGAGGGAATCCTCGTCGATCTCCACGGACTGCAGGCGGTGATGGGTGCGGTCTTCGTCGGCCATGGCTCAATGGGTGAGGGCTTGCCTGGAGCTTTATTGCAAAGCACCCCCTAACGTCATCCTGCCACGTGCGATCTTCGCACCCGTGCACAATAAAAAGCGCCCGGCGTGTCTCGCCGGACGCTTTCGAGGCCAACTAGGCCCGCCTAGTAGCGGTAGTTCGCATTCTGATAGCCGGCCGGCTGGACGTAGGCGCCGTGGACATAGCCGACGCCGACGCCGTTCTGGCCCACCAGGATCCACTCAGTGCCACGCACCCTGGCCAGGGCTTGGAAAGTCTGGCCCGGCCGCAGGCTACCCACCCGCGCCGCCGAGGTGGTGGGCGCCGCCCGCAGGTTCAGCGTCGAGCCCGAAACGAAGGACCCGCCGTCACGAACATAGGCGGCCGGGGACAGGTTGCCGTTCAGGCGATAGCCGTTCTGGACGTAGGTCGTAGGACGGTAGGCCTGTTGCTGCTGGCCGTAGTAGGCGTTCTGACCGGCCGCATCGCGCTGCATCTTGCAGCCGACCCAGGAGCCGGTCGCCGCGCCGGCGACGGCGCCGATGGCGGTGCCCGTGCCGCGATCGTTCTTGGCCAGGTTCGAACCCGCCGCCGCGCCGACCAGCGCGCCGATCAGGGCGCCGCCCATCTGCTTGCCGCCGGGCGCGTCGCAGCTGACGATGGAGCCGGGGCCGCCGCCGGTCGGCGCGCGGTACTGCTGGGCGTTCGCCGTGCTCACGGCGCCGATCGCCAGAGCGCCGGTCAGGGTCGCCACGGCCGCGCCGCGCATCAATTTCGAAGTCTTCAGAGTGCGCATAGCCAGGTCTCCGTCCTTGGTAAGGTTCTGTCTGGAGCCTTCCGGCCCCGATGACGAACACCCTAGAGCGGGCTTCCTGAACGGCCTCCAAGACGGAACTGACAGGAACTGTTCAGCTTCGTTGACGACTGCGCCAGACTCATTCCTCTCCCCCGGGAGAGGTCAGGTGAGGAGGAGGCGCGCAGCGGCGCTCTACCGACCATCAGCCCGCGTATCGGCAAGGCAAAAGCCCCTCACCCAGCCTCTCCCCGGCGGGGAGAGGAGAAGTTACCCCTGCTTGGTCAGGCGGATCGCGGCCGAGCGCGCGTGGGCGGGAAGCCCTTCGGCGTCGGCGAGCGCGACAGTGCGCGGCCCCAGGATCGCGAACGATTTCTCATCGCACTTCACGATCGAGGTGCGCTTGATGAAGTCGAACAGCGAAAGGCCCGAGGAGAAGCGCGCCGCGCGGCTTGTCGGCAAGACGTGGTTGGAGCCGGCCACATAGTCGCCGATGGCCTCAGGCGTCAGCCGGCCGAGGAAGATCGCCCCGGCGTGGCGGACCTGATCGGCCAGGCGCTCTGGATTATCGAGCGCGAACTCGACGTGTTCCGGCGCGATGTAGTTGACCAGACGCGGCGCTTCTTCGAGCGGCGCGATGATGATCGCCCCGTGATCGCGCCACGAGGCGGCGGCGTCCTCACCCGTGCTCAGCGACTTCAGTTGCTCGGCGACCTGGGCGGCGACCGCTTCGCCGAACGCCTCGTCGTCAGTGATCAGAATCGATTGGGCGGCGGGGTCATGCTCGGCCTGCGACAACAGGTCGGCGGCGATCCAATCTGCACGGTTGGCGCCGTCGGCCACCACCACGATCTCCGAGGGGCCAGCCAGGGCGTCGATGCCAACCGTGCCATAGACCCGGCGCTTGGCGGCGGTGACATAGGCGTTGCCGGGGCCGACGATCTTGTCGACCGGCGCGATGGGGCCGGCGCCATAGGCGAGCGCGGCCACGGCCTGCGCGCCCCCGACGCGCCAGATCTCGGTGACGCCAGCCTCCTTGGCGGCGGCCAGGACGGCCGGCTGCAGGCGCCCAGGCGGCGTGACCATGGCGATGCGCTCGACGCCAGCGGCGGCGGCGGGCACCGCGTTCATCAGCACCGTCGACGGATAGGCGGCGCGGCCGCCCGGCACATAGATCCCGACCGCTTCGATCGCCGTCCAGCGCCAGCCTAGCTCGACGCCGGCCTCATCGGTGAAGGCCATGTCAGCGGGCCGTTGGCGCTCGTGATAGGCGCGGATGCGCTTTGCCGCGAAGGCGATGGCCTCGCGAACCTCGGGCGAGCACTCAGCCGCACCGGCCTCGATCTCGTCAGCCGTGACCCGGATGTTGCTTTCGTCAACCTCGACGCGGTCGAACTGGCGTCCGAACCGAAGCACGGCGGCCAGCCCCTCGGCGCGAACGGCGGCCAGGACGTCACGGACGGCGGTGTCGACTTCCTCGGGCGTCTCGCGGCGCTCGTCGATGAACGCGGCGAAGGCGGCCTCGAAGCCGGGATCGGAGAAACGGAAGCTGCGCATGGGCGCTGTTTAGCGGCCAGGGCCTTGCCGCGCTAGGGCTCAGAGCTCGTGTTTGGGCGTCCGCGGCGTCGGCCAGGGCGGGCTGACGTCGGCCAGCACCGCGTCCAAGCACTCGACCTCCGCCCGCAGGTCGCCGCCGCCGGCGAAGGTGAAGACCACCGCCCCGCCCGGCGCCTCGCCCGGCTCGAACGCGATGTTCAGCAGCTCGACCACCGCGTCCTTGGCCCCGCGCCGCAGCTTGCGGGCCTGGACCTTCAGCACCGAGCCAAGCTGGATGGCCGAACGCACGCGCTCGCCGCCCTGGCCTTCCCAGCGATAGCGGTTGAGCGCCAGGGTCAGTTGGCGGGTCGCCGGCTCGTATAGGATGTCGCCGATCTTGCCGACCGCGTCCTGCAGGGCGGCGGCGATCACGGCCAGGTCCTCGGCGTCTTCCGCCAGTAGGCGCAGACCAGCAGTCTCTGTCATTTCAATCCTCTGGCTCGCCGGTTCCGGCGATGCGGCGGACATTGGCCCCGCAAGCGCCCAGCTTTTCCTCAAGGCGCTCAAAGCCGCGATCAAGGTGATAGACGCGGCTGACCACCGTCTCGCCCCGCGCGGCCAAGGCCGCGATCACCAGGCTGACCGAAGCCCGCAAGTCGGTGGCCATGACCTGAGCGCCTTCCAGCGTCTCGACGCCGCGCACGCGGGCCTCGCCACCCGACACCAAGATGTCCGCGCCCAGCCGCGCCAGTTCAGGCGCGTGCATGAAGCGGTTCTCGAATATCGTTTCCTTGATCACGCTCTCACCGTCGGCCAGCGTCATCAGGGCCATGAACTGCGCCTGCAAATCGGTGGCGAAGCCCGGATAGGGATCGGTCTCGATCTCCACCGCCTTCAGCCGCGCGCCGTTGCGCTTGATGGTCATCCCGTCGTTGTGGCGGATCACCTCGACTCCCGCCTCGACCATCTTGTCCAACAGGGTCTCGACGAAGTCGCTACGAGTCTTGGTCAGGCGCACCTCACCACCGGCCATGGCGGCGGCGAGCGCGAAGGTCCCGGTCTCGATCCGGTCCGGGATCACCGAATGTGTCGCACCGTGCAGGTGGTCGACGCCCTGGATGCGGATGGTCGACGTGCCTGCCCCCGACACCTGGGCGCCCATCTTGTTCAAGCATTCGGCCAAGTCGCCCAGTTCAGGCTCGCGCGCGGCGTTCTTCAGCACCGTCTCGCCCTTGGCGAGCACCGCGGCCAGCATGACATGCTCGGTCGCCCCGACCGAGACGAACGGAAACTCGATCTCGGCGCCGATCAGGCCACGCGGCGCCTGGGCGTAGACATAGCCCTCATGCAGGTCGATTGACGCGCCGAGCGCGCGCAGCGCTTCGAGATGCAGGTCCACGGGGCGCGCGCCGATTGTACAGCCGCCGGGCAGTGAAACCTTGGCGTGGCCGGTCCGCGCGATCAGCGGCCCCAGGACATTGAATGACGCCCGCATCTGGCGGACTAGGTCGTAAGGCGCGAAGGCGCTGACGATCTCGCGGGTATGAAGGATGGTCTCGGCGCCGTCGTCGCCATCCTGTTCGATGATGTCGGTCCCGAGCCGGCGCAGCAATTGGCCGAGGAAACGGGTATCGGCCAGGCGCGGCATGTTGGTTAGGCGCAAGGGTTGGTCGGTAAGCAGGCTGGCGGCCATGAGCTTGATAGCCGAATTCTTGGCGCCGCTGATGACGATTTCGCCCTCAAGCCGCGCGCCGCCGATGATGGCGATACGATCCAATCTAGTCCCTCAGAAGGGGGCATGCGCTTAGGGGGCGCTCTCCCAGACCCTTCGCTGGCTATCTAGCCTGCGTGGGACGACGGCGAAAGCGGCCCCGCTTCACGAGCACTTGTCCGAATCGTCGGGCTTCGCGGGCGGCTTGGCGCTCGCTTTACGGCGTCGCAGATTCGCCCTGAGCGCGGCGACAAGCGCCGTCTCCCTCTCTTCAGCAGCCGTTTTCCCCGGTTTTTCCATGCAGAATGGGGGTGCGGCGAGACGACTTGCACGTCAAGTGCGGTTTCCGCGATTTTACGCTTCACTCCGGCCCGCGCTTTGGCTATAGCCCGCGCCTCGTCGCCGCCGTAGCTCAGTGGTAGAGCGCATCCTTGGTAAGGCTGAGGTCCAGGGTTCGAGTCCCTGCGGTGGCACCAGTGTTCCCCCAACCCTTCTAGGGGTTGGGGGAACGCCAACTCCCCCAACATCGCGACGAGAAATTTAGAGCAGCCGCTCCATTCGCGCGATGAACGCTTCGTGGCTCTCGACATTTCCCCATTCGCCGATCTGCGGCGCCAACGAGGTTAGATCGGCCAATTGCCGTTTGGCCTGATCGAACCGTTCCGAGCGTCGCCGCCGGAAGGTGTCGGCCACCATCACCCGCAACAACAGAGTCGCAGCCATCGGATGGCGCGCCTCCAGCATGGCGGCCGCGGGTTCCAGCACTTCGATTCGGCTGGGTTCAATCTCGGAGGCGCGACTTAGGACCAACTCCGCCGCGGCCCCGACCGCCGGCCACGACGCCAGGAACCCCAGTGCGTCGCTGAACTTGGGATAGAGCTTGGCGAAATCCAACGCCCGTTCCTCGGCCTCGACGTCGTCGAAGTCCTTTAGCCTGCGCAGGAAGTCTCGCAGTCGACCAACCGCCAGGCGCGTCTCAAACGCCCCCCAGCGAAGCTCCTGCGCCAGTTCGTTTTGACCATCGGCCTCCAGGGCGGCGATGTAGACCTCCTCCCAGGCCTCGCCCCCAGTTGGAAGCACTCTGCCCCCGGTTGGAGGCGCTGAGTGAGCGAGCGCGGCCAGGGCGTCCTCGGTCCGGCCCGCCGCCAACAGTCGCCGCGCGATCTCCGCGCCAGCCATGGGCAGCCGCGCCTCGGCCTCAGGAACAGTGGCGATGTAGCCCTCCACGTCGCCCTGCGCGTCGGCCAGGGCCTGCACAGCCGCCCGCACCCCGGGCCGCCCACGCGGCGCGGTGTCCAACAATTGCTGCAAACGAGCCCGAAGCGCCGCCAAGCCTGCCGCGTCGAGCGCCGGAACCAGGGTCGTCACCAGGTCGCCCAGCACCTGTTCGCTATCAGCCTCCAACAGATCGGCGACCTGCTCGGCCAGAGCCAGCGGCTCGGGGCGCGCACGCGCCACGATGTCGCCAGCCGCCGCCACGCCGGCGCGAAACGCCTCTTCGACCTGGCCGCGTCCGTCGTCCACCAGGTTAGCCAGCCCCTCGGCCATCCCCAGGAAGCGCCATAGGAATTGCAGAGCCAGGGCCGCGTCCTTCTCCGCCAATGGCCCCACGATCATCGAGCGCTGGAGCTCAAGGTCACGCGCGAAGGCCTTGTAGCTGCGCCAGTGCACGCGCGAGCGCCGATCCTCGATGGCGGTCAGCCGCTTGGCGATCTCGTTCGCCAGATGATCGGCCCCCACCTCGCTGGCCAATTCCATGCGTAGCCGCCGCTTGAGGCTAGGATCGCCGTCGGCGACGTCCATCAACACCGCCGCCAGGCGTTCGGCGCCCAGGGCGACGAGGTTGGGCGCGTTCAGCGTCTTGCGCGAGCCAGCCCGCTTCACCTCACGCACGACGGCCTCATGGACAGCAGATTCAAAGGGGCGGGCTCCAAGCTCGGTCGACGGATGCTGGCCGGGCGCCACGCCAGCGACAGCCGCCGAAGTCTCGCAGGCCGCGGTCGATCTGGGCCACGTTCTCGCCCAGCGAGCGACGATGATGATGAGAACGCACCTAGCCCCTCAGCCGCACTTCGGCGAGGCCGATAAACCGCGAAAGCGTCGGCGCCGACCGGCAGGTCGCACTTTTCCGCCCGAGGCCGGTGCGCGTCTGACCCCTAGGCGATACCCTGTATCGGCGCTGACATCAGGATATCGGCATCGGAGAGTCCGCTCCGGACAGGCCGCTGAGGCGCAGCAACGGTGCGGGCTGGAGCCGAGGCCACCACCCGCAGCCCGACCAGTCCGGGTTCAAGGGTGATCCGACCATCCAACTGCGTCATCCGGGCCTGCATGCCGCTGACCCCTACCCCGACGGACCGCACCGCCGGGTCAGACAGGCCGACGCCGTCGTCCTCGACCTGTAGAGACACCTGCTGGTCTTCATAGCGGAGCAACACCCCGACCGACCTCGCCCTCGCATGGCGGTGAACGTTCATCAGCGCCTCCTGCATGACCCGGAACAGGGCGAGTTCAAGATCGAGCGACAGGGACTGACTGGCGCCCACGACATCCACCGAGATGCGCAGTCCGGTCCGCCGCGCGAACCCATCGGCGAAGGCCCGCAGGGTATCAGGTAGGCCGCGCTCTTCCAGTTCCGGCGGATGCAGCATGAACGAGAAGGTTCTGATCTCGCGCTGGGCGGCCGACAGGGCGGTACGGGTGTCGTGAAGCGCCGAGCCACCCTCCAGGTGAAGGCTGATCCGGCGCTCCAGAGCCGTCAGCGACAGGTCCATGGCGACCAAGTGCTGAACAGTGGAGTCGTGCAGTTCACGTCCAACTCTGCGCCGTTCGGAGGTCTCGGCAATAGCGAGCGCGTGGGCTGCCGCCTCCAGGGCCTGGGACAACGCATAGTGCTCGCTGACGTCCGTGGCCGTACCGATGGTCTTGCGCACCGCCCCGCTGGCGTCGCGGGCGAACACCCGGGCGCGCGAGCGTATCGGCAACCACCGGCCGTCCGGCGCCAGCATCCGCAGCGTCACGTCCGAGACCGCGTCGTCGTTCATGGACGCCAGTTGGGCCAGGTGATTGATGAAGTTCGGTACGTCCTCGGGGTGCATCCGCTCACGGATGGCGTCAAAGTCGATCCCAGCCGGCGGAATGCCAAGCAAATCCAGCAGCTCCTTTTGGACGTAGCTGGTTCTGTGCGCGGCCAGGTCATAGACATAGACCATTCCCATGTTGAGCGGCCCCAGCCGATCAAGCAGGGTGCGCCGCTCCTTGGAGAACATGTCGCGGCGAGCCGGCTCTATCGTCAGCAGGATCTGGCCCGCGGCCCCATTGTGAATAGGACTGGCCACGACGTCGCGCCGCAGAGCGCTCGTGGCGGTTCGGTAGGTGATCGAGGCGCTGGCGGCCTTGGCCTGCTGTTGGCACCGCCTGACCGCGTCGGAAATCAGCAAGTAGCTCTCAGGTGGAAAGACGTCTCGCAATCGACGCCCCCGTATCGCAGAAGCTTTCAGACCCAGCTCGGCCAGGAAGGCGCTGCTGAACCCCATGAAGCTTGGATCCCCGTCGTTTACGTCCAGCACGGCGGCCGGCCTCGGCATCGCCGAAAGGATGGGGCCATAGTTGATCGATCTTGCTCTACTTGTCTTGTGCGCCAACCCCGTCATCGACACCATCGCCCTCCTCGAAGGGCGCCGCCTCATCAAGCGGCGCCGTACGCGGAACTGAATAGTCCCACGGCTTCCGCCCCGTCCCAACGCCAACTATACACATACAGCTAGATCAGGGTTCTTACCTATACGATAATGCCACCATCAGGTGTACTACCTAAGGGATCGCTGATCCCGATAGGAGCAACCGATGCTGAGAATTCTCATCGCAGACGATCATGAGATCGTGCGGCGCGGTGTTCGACAGATCGTCGAGGCCCATCCTGGCTGGGAGGTTTGCGGTGAAGCGGCCGATGGCCAAGCGGCGCTGAACATGGCCATCCAGGAGAAGCCGGACGTGATGGTGCTGGATGTTTCCCTACCGGTGATGAACGGGATCGCGGTGACCCGGCGGCTCCGTCAGGACGCACCTCAGACCAAGGTCCTGCTGTTCACCATGCATGATGACGACGAGACGGTGAGCGCCGGCCTGTCGGCTGGAGCCCGCGGCTATCTCCTGAAAATGGAGAACGAACAGCTTTTGGAGGCGGCGATTTCGGCGCTCGGGGCCAACCGGCCCTACTTCTCCTCGGTCGTGTCGGAACTGCTCCTGGACGCGGCGGTTCATGATCGCCGGAAATCTCGACTGGAGAGCTTCACCAATCGCGAGTTGGAGGTCGCTCAGCTGATCTCAGAGGGCAATTCCAACAAACACATCGCGCGTCTACTGTCCTTGAGCGTGAAGACCGTGGAGAGCCATCGCGCCGCGGCGATGCGCAAGGCCGGAGTGCACACCACCGCCGAGTTCGTCAGATTCGCCATCAAGCAAAAGCTCATTCAGCCCTGATAGGGTTCCATGCGGAGCATGCGCTGAGGGCGGTGGGTGAAACCCTGTGAGGGTCTCGCCGTTGCGAGGGCTCGACGTCCGCGCCTGGTTTCCCAACGTTTCGACCGACCGAAGCCACCAGCCAGGAACCGGAGGCCGAACTCGAATTCAGAGCGCGGCGCACAGGCTATCCTGAGACAGGCTTGAGGGTTTCGCCCGACTGACGCGGAGGCGGCGCGGGCAAACCATCGGTGCGGTTCAGGCACGCGAAGGAAGCCCTCCATGTTCCGCCAAGTCACCGCCCCGGCTATGTTGACGCTTCTACTGCTGGCGGGCTGCGCGAGCGGCCCGGATGTTAGGGTCGACGTCGATCCCTCGGCCAATATCGCCGGCTACCGAACCTATTCCTGGGCCTATCACGACACCCCGCGCGGAATGAACCCGCTAGCCTACCAGCGTGTACGGCAGTCCATAGACGCCAACCTGGCGACCCGAGGCTATAGCCAGGCCGACCCTGGCGACTTCGCGATCAGCTTCACCCTTGGCGCGCGCGACAAGGTCGAGGTGACTGACTTTGGCCCCTACGGCCCCTTCTATCCCGGCTATGGCCGAGGCTTCCGTGGCGGCTGGGCCGCGCCCTACAACAATGTCGACGTGCGCAACGTCACCGAAGGCACCCTCACCATCGACATCTACGACACCGGCACGAAGAAGCCGGTCTGGCACGGCGTCGCGACCCAGAACATCGGATCGAACGTCACCCAGGATCAGATTGATCTCGCGGTGAGTTCAGTGCTCGCCAAGTTCGCACCCGGCCAAGCGGCTCCGCCGCCAAACTAACTCAGCACGCCACCCGCCAGGTGTCGTTCCTGGCGGGCAAAGACACCCACTGGGAGCCAAGCCCATGAGGCAATTCAAACTACTTGCGGCGTCCATTCTCGGAGCCGGTCTGCTGACAGCCCCTATCCACGCGGCCGCCCAGACGCCACCGGCCCAGCCCTCGGCGCCAGCAGTCGATCCGGCCGCGCTCAAGGCGCTTGAGACCATGAGCGCCTATCTGCGCACCCTGAACGCCTTCGAGATGAAGGCCGACGTGGTGGCCGACGACGTCACCGACGAGGGGCGCAAACTACAGATCGGCAGCACCATCACCTACCAGGTGCGCAAGCCCAACCAGTTCACCATCGACACCGTCTCCGACCGCAAGGTCCGCAAGCTCTATTACGACGGCAAGCAGATCACGCTCTTCGCGCCGAAGGTCGGGTTCTACGCCCAGGCCCCGGCCCCGCCGACGATCCGCGAGACCCTGGACGTGCTGCACGACCAGTATGACATCGAGGTGCCCCTGGAGGACCTCTTCCGTTGGGGTGAGCCGGGCGACAATCGCGACCAGCTGACCCGGGGCTTCTATGTCGGCCCGGCCAGGATCGGCGGGATCGAGACCGATCAATACGCCTACAGCACCGGCGACGTGGATTGGCAGGTCTGGATCGAGCGGGGCGATAAACCGGTTCCGCGCAAGATCGTCATCACCAGCCTGTTCGACGAGACCGATCCGCAGTTCGCCGCGACCATGAGCTGGAACACCGCCCCAGGCCTCAAGGACGCCGACTTCACGTTCGCGCCGCCGCCGAACGCGACCTCGATCAAGTTCGCCACCGCGACCACAACAGCCACCAAGTGAGGAGCGCCGTCATGATATCCGCTCGTCGAGCCCTGCATCTCCAAGCCGCCACCCTGATGGGCGCGGCCCTGGCCATGACGATCACCGCCATTCCCAAGGACGCCTTCGCCCGTCCAGGCGGCGGCGGTGGGGGCGGCGGCCGCGCCGCCGCCAGCAGCGTTCAGCGTGGCGGCGGCGGGGGCGCCCAGCGCGCCGCCGCCTCCAGACCTCAGACCGGCGCCAGGCAACAACCCGCCGCGCGCCCCGCCAACGCCAATCGCGGCGGCGACGTCGCTCGGGGCGGAGGGAACGCCGCCTACGGAGGCGGTAACGTCGCGCGCGGTGGCGGCAACACGGCCTACGGCGGCGGCAACGTCGCGCGCGGCGGCAACAACCGGGTGAACACGGGCAACGTCAATGTCGGCAACGACGTGAATATCGATGTCGATAACGGGTGGGACAACAACGGCTGGGACTACCATCCCGTCGCCCGGGGCGTGGCCTTCGGCACCGCGGCGGCGGTGACGTCGGCCGTCGTCGGCTCGATGATCTACAGCCTGCCGCCGTCCTGCTCCAACCGCGTGTACGGCGGCGTCACCTACTCCTACTGCAATGGAGCCTGGTACCAGCCGCAGTATTCTGGTTCCCAGGTGACCTACGTCGTCGTCAACCAGCCCTACTGACGACTCGCGGGATACCGACCGGGTTCGCACTCGTCGTCTCGCTGGCCGCTCGGCGCCCTCGGTGAGGTCCGAAACAGGCGCCCAATCGGGCGGCGAGGCGTTTCTAGCCCCCCCAGCCCCAAAGGAAAGCTGGGGGGATGGCTGGCAGGGTCAAGGTGCGGACGACGCCGATCACGCAGGCGACCGACGACAGCAGGGCCAAGATCATTCGCACCCTTGGGCGCTTGAAGGTCTGGCAAATCCCCCCAAAGAACAGCGCGCTGGCCAGGATCACGGTCGCCTGAACATAGATGTCGCCAATGTCGTTGTCGCGCTGCCCCTGATCGAAGATAGCCTGGGCTTTGGCTTCGAGCGCCTCGGCCTGTACGCGTTCCGGCAGGCTGTATTCCTTCATGACGAAGGGTCCCTGCGGCGCGTCGGGGTTGGTCAGCGGATGCAGCGCGGTCCAGGCGTCGAACGCCTGCCGGAAGTCAGGCCGAAACCGCGCGTAGTAAAAGTCCTGCAACTGGGTTTCGCCGGCGCCCACCGCGTTGAGCCAGGATGAGAAGATCGCGAGATCCACGGCCTCCAGGATGTCGGCCCGAGCCGAGGCCTTCGCCCCCTCGATCCGCAGGGCGTTGGCGCGGGTGTAGCTCGCCGCCTGCTCGCCGTCCCAGAGCGCCGCCTGATAGGTGGACCAGGTCGTGGTCAGCGCGGCCACCGACAGGCTGACGACAATCAGCGCCTCCAGCCACGGAGGATCGACCTGATGCTTAGCGTCCACCATCCTCAGACCTCCACCTCTGGCTTGCGCTCATGCTCCGGCTTGCGCTCATGCATGAAGGCTTCGAGGTCGCGCTCCAGGAAATAGCTGAGGAAGGTCCGTATCGCGGCGATCGCCGCCAATTGGCCGATATCGTCCCAGGTCGGGGCGATGGCGGTCCGCACGATGTCGGCGGCCAAGGCGAACTCCAGCGACAGCAATATCCACGAGGCGAAGCGCACCCAGACGACGCGCTTGATCCCCTGCCCGCTCAACTTGTTCCAGCCCATCCCCAGGCGGATCAGCGCCTCTGCGGCGCCCAGCGCGACGACCAGCACCGTGGCCAGTTCACAGGCCAGGGCCACGGTCTCGACGACAATGTTCAGGAAGCTCTCCATGGCCCCACGGCGCCATGAAGGGCCTCGCGGCGAAATCGGGCGAAACCCCGAAGGCCGCCAGATCGACGCCTAGCCAGCCGCCGCCGCGATCAGGACCACGGGACTGCGGCGGACGTTCTGGGGCGCGCTGGCGGCCTGCCTAGGGTCCACACCTGATCCCTGCGACCGATGGTCCATGATGTCGTCGCCGCTCAGGACATCGAACGGAGACGACCATGCCCGTGGGAAAGCCCAACATCCTCGTCATCTGGGGCGACGGCATCGGGATCAGCAATCTGAGTTGCTACGCGGACGATCCTCCGCGCCAGAAGGCCGCGAGCTTCACCATCGGCCAAATCATGGCGAAGATGGAAGCCAGCCTGGCGGGACAATAGGCCATGGCTCCACCGCTTGCCTCCTGGCGCTCCGGCCCGGCCCGTGACGCCATCCTCGATTTCGTCGAGGCGGTGACTGCACAAGGCGGGGCGGACTTTGTCCCCCCGCCCGAGCGGATCGCGGTGTTCGACAACGACGGCACACTCTGGTGCGAGCAGCCGGTGCAGGTGCAGGTCGCCTTCGCCCAGGCCCGCCTCCATCAACTGGCCGACGCCGACCCGACGCTCAGGCGCCGCCAGCCCTACAAGGCCTTCCTCGACCACGACCTGGCGACAATCCACACATTGGGAAAGCAGGGCGTCTTCGAAGTCGCTTTCGCGGCGCACTCCGGCCTCACCGTCGAGGCCTTCGACAAGCTGTCAAAGGCTTGGCTGGCGACGACCCTGCATCCCAAGTTCAAAAGGCGGTACACCGAACTGGTCTACCAGCCGCAGCTCGAATTGCTGGCCCATCTGCGGGAGAACGGCTTCAAGACCTTCATCGTCTCAGGCGGCGGCGCCGACCTCATGCGGTCCTTCGCCGAACAAACTTACGGGATCCCGCCAGAGCAGGTTGTCGGAAGCTCGGTCAAGACCGAGCTGAAGGAGATCGACGGCGAGTTGCAGCTCATGAAATTGGCGGAGCTGCAGAGCTTCGACGACCGCGAGGTGAAGGTGCAGAACATCGGCCTGCACATCGGCCGGCGCCCCATCCTGGCCTTCGGCAACTCGGACGGCGACCTAGCGATGATGCGCTACACCTTGTCGGGCGCTGGCCGGCGTCTGGCCCTACTGGTCCACCATGACGATGACGAGCGCGAGGTCGCCTATGATCGGAACTTCCGCCTCAGCCCTCTCGTCGAGGCGCTAGACAAGGCTGGCGACTACGGGATCACGGTCGTCAGCGTCGCCAAGGATTGGGCCGAGGTCTTCCCGCCAGGCGCTTAGGACGTCAGGTGAGCACCCGAGGTCCGATAGGGGGATGGCCTGATCGCTGGCGGCCCGATAGCGTGGTCCTCTGAATCATGTCCATCGCCGCCGCATCCCCCCCTGAACCGCAAACGCGCCCCGGCATGGTCTGGATTCCGGGCCGGACGTTTCGCATGGGCTCCGACCGGCACTATCCGGAGGAGGCCCCGGCCCGTGACGTGACTGTCGCCGGTTTCTGGATCGACCAGGCCCCGGTGACCAACCGCGACTTCAGGGCCTTCATCGAGGCCACCGGCTGGATCACCCAGGCCGAGATCGCACCCCGCGCCGAGGACTATCCCGGCGCCGATCCGAGCCTGCTGACCCCCGCCTCTCTGGTGTTCACCCCGACCGACGGGCCGGTGGACCTGCGCAATATCGCCAATTGGTGGCGGTTCCTGCCGGGAGCCCAGTGGCGCCGCCCCTATGGACCAGACAGCTCGATCGAAGGGCTGGACGACCATCCCGTCGTCCACGTCGCCTGGAACGATGTCGTCGCCTACGCCGCCTGGTCCGACGCCGAGCTGCCGACCGAGGCCGAATGGGAGTTGGCCGCGCGCGGCGGGCTGGAGGACACCGAGTTCGCGTGGGGCGATGAGTTCACGCCCGGCGGTCAGCAGATGGCCAATACCTGGCAGGGCCAGTTTCCGTACCAGAACACCGTCGAGGACGGCTGGATCCGCACCTCGCCGGTCGGCGCCTATCAGGCCAACGGCTATGGCCTGGTCGACATGGTCGGCAATACCTGGGAGTGGACACAGGACTGGTGGTCGTCGCACGCCGCCGAAGCGCCCAAGAGCTGCTGCGCGGCTAGCCGGCCGCTCGCCGAGATCGAGACCGCCAGCATCGATCCGAACGACCCGGCGCGCATCACGCGCAAGGTGCTAAAGGGCGGCTCCCACCTCTGCGCGCCCAGCTACTGCCGGCGCTATCGGCCGGCCGCCCGGCACGCCCAGCCGATCGACACATCGACCAGCCACGTCGGCTTCCGCTGCGTGCGCAGGCCGCCCGCGGATCGGGCCTCCTGACAGGTTCGGAGCGGGTAACACCTGATCCTCGTCTCCACCGGCGCCCGACATGGTCGGGAAAACCCTGGTCGGAGCCTCCCATGCCGAAGCGTATCTCAGCGGTTGTCGGCCTTGGCGCGGCCCTCCTCTTCCCTCTAGCGGCGCTCGCCGCCCTGCCGACAGCCGCCCTCGCCCAAGACCACGACAGCGCCGAACTGGCCAAGCAACTGTCCAATCCGGTCGCCAATCTGATCAGCGTGCCGTTCCAAGCCAACTATGACTGCTGCTTTGGGCCGGAGGACGCCGGCAAGTTCACGCTGAACATCCAACCGGTCATTCCGGTCAGCCTGAACGAAGACTGGAACGTCATCATCCGCACCATCGTGCCCGTGATCTGGCAGGACGAGACGGTCGCCGGCCAAGGAGACTCGTTCGGGTTCGGCGACGTCACCCAGAGCTTCTTCTTCACGCCGAAGAAGACCAAGGGCGGCGTCGTGTGGGGTGTCGGCCCCGCGATCCTCTACCCGCTGGGCAACGATGAGCTGGGAACCGAGAAGTGGGGCCTGGGCCCGACCGCCCTGGTACTGAAGCAATCGGGGCCGACGACGGTGGGCGTGCTGGTCAACCACATCTGGTCGGTAGCCGGGCAGACGAACCGCGACGACGTCAGCACGACCTTCTTGCAGCCGTTCTACGCCTACGCCTACCCCAACAGCACGACCGTCTCGATCAATCTGGAATCCACCTACGACTGGGAGCGCGACCAGTGGACGATCCCGCTGAACGCCGGGGTCAGCCACATTTACAAGGTCAAGGAGCAGCCGGTCTCGCTGGCGGTCCAGGGCCGCTTCTATCTGGAGCGTCCGGAGCAAGGCCCCGAGTGGGGCGTGCGGGTCGTCGCCACCCTGCTGTTCCCGAAGAAATAACGCCGGGCGCGTGACTGGACCTCTTGAAATTGCGCAAAACTACACAACGTTCTCTGGTAGATTTTACGGAGAACCGCTGATGACCACGCTCGTCTTCGTCGCCCTGGCCCAGGGCGACCAACAGGCCGGATACACGGCCAGCTTCCCCGACCTGCCGCAGGTCACCGCCAGCGGCGCCGACATGGCCGAACTGGTCGTCGGCGCCCGCGAGGCGGTTCTGAAAGAACTGCAGGCCATCGCCGACGATGGCCGCGAATGGCCCAAGCCGACACCGATCGAGGACGTCACCCACAAGCCCGGAGTCATCGCCTTCCTGGTCGACATCACCGTCGAGGACACGCCGGTGCGGGTGAACATCTCGATCGGCGAGCGACTGCTGAAGCGGATCGATCAGGGCGCCGAAGCGCGCGGCATGAGCAGGTCAGGCTTCATCGCCTCGGCGGCCCGCACCGCGCTCGGCGACCGACCGGCGAGCCCCGGCGTCACCGACTTCGACGCCGTCGCCCGCAAGCTGCAGGACGAGTGGTCGGTGCTCGGCCGCAAGATCACCGACAGCCTCGGCCCCGACTCGGCGTTCAATCGCAACATGACCGAGTTCGACAACAAGGTGACCGAGACCATCCGCAAGACCGCCGACAACATCTCGGCGGCCATGGCGCGCCGGAAAGAGACCGAGGCGCGGGCCGCGCGCGACGAGGCCGCGCCCACGGCCGAAAGCTAGCGGCGCGTGGGCTCCGCCGCGCTGGTCGCCGCCGCACGATCAAGCGACGACCTGAAGGCGCGCGAACTGAAGCGGATGCAGACCATCGCCACCGGCCTGCTGGTCGTGATGGCGATGGTCTTCGTCGCCGCCAGCCTGGCGGACGACCGATGGCCATGGCTGGGCTATGTGCGCGCCTTCGCCGAAGCCGGCATGGTCGGGGCCTGCGCCGACTGGTTCGCGGTCACCGCCATCTTCCGCCGGCCGCTGGGCCTGCCGATCCCGCACACCGGCATCATTCCGCGCAACAAGGACCGGATCGGCCAGGCCTTGGGCGACTTCATCGCCAACAACTTCCTGACCGTCGACGTGCTCGACAGCCGGCTCAAGCAGCTGGAGGTCGCCCGCTGGGGCGGCGAATGGCTGCGCCAGCCGCGCCATGCGCGCCGCCTCGCCCGACGGCTGGCGAGCCTGTTGCCCGGCGCTCTGCGGGTGCTGCCCAAGGACATGCTGCGCGACACCGCCGCCTCGGTCGGCATGACCGCGGCCAAGGCTATTCCAGCCGCCCCCACCGCCTCCAAGATCTTGGCCGCCGTCTGGAACGAGGGCCGCTCCCAGGCCCTGTTCGACTGGGGGATCGACCAGCTCTCCGCCTACCTCGCCGAGCACGAGGAGGAGATCGCGGCCAATGTCGAAACCCGGTCCTGGAAGTGGATGCCGAAGTTCGTCGACAAGATGATCGCCGAGAAGATCACCAAGGGCCTGGCGCAGGTGCTGGAGGAGATGCGCGCGCCCGACCACCCCTGGCGCCAGGAACTGGGCGCGGCCATCGAGACCTTCATCGAGCGCCTGGCCCACGATCCCGAGCTGATCGCCCAGGGCGAGGCGCTGAAGCTGCGGCTGCTGCAGGACCCGCGCCTGCACGAACAGGCCCGCAGCGTCTGGAACGAACTCGAGGGCCGGCTCAGCACCGCCGAGAGCCCGATGATCGCCGAGCGGCTGGAGCAGATGCTGCTGGCCCTGGGCGAATGGCTGCACACTGAAGAAAGCGCCCAGGCGCGGCTGAACGAATGGGCGCGCATCCTGGCCCGCCAGGTCATCGCCCCCCGCCGCCATGAGATCGGCGGCTTCATCGCCCAGGTGGTGGCGAGCTGGGACACCAAGGGCGTCGTGGACAAGCTGGAGTTGCAGGTCGGCAAGGACCTTCAGTACATCCGCGTCAACGGCACCATCGTCGGCGGTCTTGTAGGCCTTGTCATCTATACGTTGAGCCAAGCCCTGAACCTCTAGGCGCCGCGCAGCTAAGGCGCGAATGCGTCGCAAAAACTTTTGCATCGCCACCAGGGCGTGCTAGTGCGACCCACTTGCAACTAGCTTGACCTGGAGCCGGCATGTCCCTTTCTGTGTTCGCCAACGTTCTGATGCGGACCACCGCCGGCGCCTGCTTGGCGATGATGGGCGGCGCGGCCTACGCCGAGGCGGAAACCGAGGACAAACGCCGCAAGGCCCCCGTCGCGATCAGCGCTCAGAGCGCGGCCAGCGACGTCAATGACGTGGAAGCCGTGGTCGTCACCGCGTCGGGCTTCGAACAGCGCGTGGTCGACGCCCCGGCCAGCGTCACGGTCATCCCGCGCCTGGAGCTGGAGCAGATGCGGGCCACCAACCTGGCCGAGGTGCTGTCCACGGTCGAGGGCGTCGATATCGGCGGCGCGGTCGGCAAGACCGGCGGGCTGAACATCAATATCCGGGGCATGGGCTCGGACTACACCCTGATCCTGATCGACGGCCGCCGCCAGAACACCGCCGGCAGCGTCACGCCCAACGGCTTTGGCGAAACCTCGACCAGCTTCCTGCCGCCGGTCGCCGCCATCGAGCGCATTGAGGTGGTCCGTGGGCCGGTCTCAACCCTCTACGGCTCCGACGCCATGGGCGGGGTGGTCAACATCATCACCCGCAAGATCGGCGAGACCTGGGGCGGCTCGGTCACCCTGGACGCCACCTTCCAGGGCGACGAGCAGTTCGGCGACCTCCAGGGCGGCAATTTCTACGCCAACGGCCCGATCGTTCGCGACCTGCTGGGCCTAGCCGTGCGCGGCAGCTTCGTGAACCGCGAGGCCTCCAACCTGACCTTCGAGAACACCACGGGCGCCGATGCGCCGGTGACAGGCTTTGGCCGCAGCTCGACCAAGAGCGAACTGCGCAACATCGGCGGGCGCTTGAACCTGACGCCCCACCCCGACCACGACGTCTGGCTGGACGTCGATGTCTCGACCCAGTGGTACGACAACAGCAAGGGCCAGATGGGCACCAACACCACCGCGGGCGGCTACGCCAATGCGCTGGAGTTCAACCGCGAGCAATACGTCCTGGCCCATGACTGGCGCACGCCGTTCGGCGTGATCGAGAGCAACCTCTCGCAGGCCAAGACCGAGACCATCGGCCGGATCATCCCCAATGGCGTGGCCGGCGCCGGCGGCGCGCGCACGCTCGAATCGACCAACACCATCTTCGACACCAAACTGTTCTCGCAGTGGCGCAACCACACCTTCACCGTCGGCGGCCAGTACTGGGACGCCGAGATGGTGGATGGCGTCGCGCCCGAGACCTTCGAGCACCAGCAGTGGGCGGTGTTCGCCGAGGACGAATGGCGGTTCACCGACAACCTGGCCCTGACCCTGGGGGCGCGGCACGACGACCACAGCACCTTCGGCTCGCACTTCAGCCCACGCGCTTATCTGGTCTGGAACGCCAATGACAAATGGACGGTGAAGGGCGGCGTCAGCCAGGGCTTCAAGACCCCCCGGCTGGAACAACTGGCCAGCGGCATCAACGGCTTCGGCAACCAGGGTCGCCTGCCGCTGCTCGGCACCCCGACCCTCAAGCCGGAAACCAGCACCAGCACCGAGTTCGGCGTCTATTACGACAACCTCGCCGGCTTCAGCGCGAACGCCACGGTGTTCAACAACACCTTCGAAGACAAGATCTCCACCGGCATCCCGGTCGCCAACTGCAGCGCCGGCCTCAGCCAGGCTCAGTACAACGCCGGCGTCGGCGGCCCGGCCGGCTGCGTCGATGTAGGGTTCTTCCCGAACTTCCCGACCTTCGGCCAGAGCGTGAACATCGACGAGGCGGTCACACGCGGCATCGAGACCTCGGCGCGACTGCGGTTCGCGCAGGATTGGAACCTCGGCGTCAACTACACCTACACCGACAGCGAGCAGAAGAGCGGCGCCTCGACCGGCAAGCCGCTGACCGACACCCCCAAGCACATGCTGAACGCCAACCTGCGCTGGGCGGCCACCGACCGGCTAACCACCTGGCTGCGCGGCGAGTATCGCAGCGAACGCTTCCGCTCCGACGCCGCCGTCCGCCAGGTCTGGGGCGACTACAAGGCCTACAGCCTGTTCCACGTCGGCGGATCGTTCCAGGTCACCCAGAACGTCACCATCAATGCGACGGTCTACAACCTGCTGAACACCGACTTCGTGAAGCTTCTGCCCTACGGCTCGCCGGTGGCCTACGCCCCTGAGTACACCAACAACCAGGAGCCCCGCCGCCTCTGGATCTCGGTGAAGGTCGACTTCTAAGTCATGCTGGGCGCCTCTGGGGGTTCTCCCCCGGAGGCGTTTTCGTATGCCGAAAAGCGCCTAGTGGGCCAAGCAAGCCTTAGCCCGATCCACCACGTCCAGGACGCGCGAGCGGCAGATCGCCGCGTTGGCCAGTACTCCTGACATCTTCAAAGCCCCTCCCCCGAAAGGTCGCGCTGGTCCGCAATCTGTGGTATGGATCACACCAGCAGCTTCAAGGACGCGAAACTGCTAAGACGCCGGGTACGGCTTTCGCTCCGCGAGCCTCTGATTACTTGAAAGTACGGCTATAGCTATCCAACCTGACGCAGGTTTGGCGTTGGCGGTCGTCGCCTCGTCTACGGCTCCCATCGTTTTGCTGGACGGCGAGCTCACCGTCATTGGCGCAAGCGCATCGTTCTTCCGCGCATTTCACATCGACCCGTCAACCGCGACCGGCCTGAAGCTTTTCGCTCTAGGCTCCGGCGAATGGGACGTGCGCCAACTCCGGTCGCTGTTGAAGGCAACAGCATCCGGCGACGCCGAGATCGAGGCCTACGAGATGGACCTCAAGAGCGCCCAAGGCGCCCCTCGCAGGCTCATTCTCAACGCGCAGAAGCTTGACTACGGAGACGCCGCGCATAGCTGGATTCTATTGTCCGTCGCCGATGTCACTGACGCGCGCCTAGCTGAGAAGCTGAAGGATGACCTTCTGCGAGAAAAGGCGATCCTCCTCCAGGAGGTCCAGCATCGCGTCGCAAACAGCCTCCAGATCATCGCTAGCGTGATCTTGCAGAGCGCCCGCAAGGTCAGCTCAGACGAGACACGGCTTCACCTCACCGACGCACATAATCGGGTGATGTCGGTCGCGGCCCTGCAGCAGCAGTTGGCGGCCTCCCGGCTGGGTGAGGTCGAGCTAAAATCCTATTTCACGAAGCTCTGTGAGAGCATCGGCGCATCCATGATCAGGGATCACGATCAATTGGTCCTGGAGGTGAAGGCCGATGATAGCACCTGTGAGGCCGACGTCTCCGTGAGCCTTGGCCTCATTGTCACCGAGTTGGTCATCAACTGCTTGAAGCATGCCTTTCCCGGCGGACGCCTGGGAAAGATCGAAGTTGGCTATCACTCCCGCGGGCCAAATTGGACCCTATCGGTCGAAGACGATGGGGTGGGCATCCCCAAGGACAGGGCAAGCTCGACACCGGGCCTGGGCACCAGCATCGTGGAGGCGCTCGCAAGGCAATTGAGCGCCCGCGTCCAAGTCTCTGACGCTCACCCGGGGACCTTGGTCTCGGTGATCCACAATCAGATCGCGGCGGTCGCTGAGGCGGACGACGACGCGTTGCAGTCAAAGGCGGCGATCTAGGCGTAATTTGGCGCCGACAATCACGCGCCCCGGACTAGTCCTCGCCCGCGAACTGGCCGATCAAACTGAGGCCCTCGATCCAGGTCGCGCCGTCTTGCTTGGTGACGGTGCGCACCTTCCCCGCTCCAGTGGCGGCGATAGCGTCGGCCAGGGGCTGAGAGTGCGTGACCAGCCAGACCTGCGAGCGCTCCGCGGCCTGGGTCACCAACTGAGCGAGCGGGGCCATCAGGTCCGGATGCAGGCTGGCCTCAGGCTCGTTTAGCGCGATGAACGGCGGCAATCGATAGGCCAGCAGCGCCCCAGCCAAGCCGAGAAACCGCAGCGTACCGTCGGACAGTTCCTCGGGCTCGAACACCCGCTGGGGGAACTCAGAGAACACCATGCCGAAGGTCGCCACCCGCTCGGGCCTTGGAACGACCAGACGCGCGCCGGGAAAAGCCGCGGCGATCACGGCGTCCAGGTCGTGGGTGTCCTCGCGAATGTGGGCCAGGGTGGCGAACACCGCCGCCAAGTTCGCGCCGTCCGAGGCCAAGGTCGGGGTCGCGACCGCGGGACACGGCCGGCGCAGGGGCGAACCCGCGTCGGTGCGTAGGTCGTGGTAGAAACGCCACTCCAGCAGGGTCCGCCGCACCATGTCCAGCATCGGAAAGCGGCTGGGGTCCTCCAAACGTCCCAGCACCGTCTCCGAGCCGAGCAGGTCGATGTCGATCTCGATCGGACGTCCCGCCTCGTCCCTCGCCATCACCGAGGGACCGCGACGATCCACCAGTCGGACCTGCCGCTCGCCATTGTCATAGGAGAGCCACTCTTCCTTGATCTGCGGTTCGGCGGCGAAAGCGGCGGCGGTGGGCGCGGGAAAGCCGATGGCGACATGGTAGCGATAGACCCCGCGCGCGGCGCCCCGCGCCTGCGGGTCGGAGAGGCTGGCCTCCAGCTCGATGCGGGCCGGTCCCGAACGGCGAGCGCCAGCCCAGAAGGCCGCTTCCATCCCTTCCTGCGCCAGTTCGAGCCCCAGGGTATTGGTCGCCGCCGCCCGAACCAGCTCCAGCGCGCGATAAAGGTTGGTCTTGCCGACCCCGTTGCCGCCGACAAAGACTTCGAGCTCGGAGACCGGGCAGACGATCTTGCGCAGCGACCGGTAGCCGGACGCGGAAAACTCACGCAGGCGCAGCAAGGATCGACCCTCCGACGATTGTCAGGTCAGGAATAACAGCCCGCGCCTGGTGCGTCCGCCTTCAGGCGGCGAGATTGAACACCGCGCGCAGATCGCGCGCCAATTCATCAACGCGGCGCAGGTCGGCGTCCCAGGAGAACATGAACCGAGCCCCGCCGCCGATGAAGGTGTAGAAGCGCCAGCCCCTGACCCGCAGCGCGTCCAGGTGCTCGTCCGAAGCCTTCAGGAACACAGCGTTGGCCTGGACCGGGAACATCAGGCCCGCGCCAGGCAGCGTCCTCACCTGATCGGCCAGGGCGGCGGCGCAGGCGTTGGCGTGGGCGGCGTTGCGCAGCCAAGCGCCGTCCTGAAGTATCCCGATCCATGGCGCGGCCAGGAAGCGCATCTTGGAGGCCAGTTGCCCGGCCTGCTTGCAGCGATAGTCGAAGTCCTCGGCCAGGGCGTGGTCGAAGAACAGGATCGCCTCCCCCACCGCCATGCCGTTCTTGGTGCCGCCGAAGCACAGCACGTCGACCCCGGCCTTCCAGGTGATGTCGGCGGGCTCGCAGCGCAGGTGGGCGCAGGCGTTGGCGAACCGCGCGCCGTCCATGTGCAGCCGCAGGCCTAGCTCACGGCAGACCGCCGAAATCGCCCGCACCTCGTCCTGCGAATAGACCTGTCCGGTCTCGGTCGGCTGGGTGATCGTGACCACGCGGGGCTTGGGATAGTGGATGTCGCTGCGCTTGCCGGCGATCTCGCGGATCGCGGCGGGGGTCAGCTTGCCGTCCGGGCTGGGCGCGACCAGCAGCTTGGAGCCGTTGGAGAAGAACTCCGGCGCGCCGCACTCGTCAGTCTCGACGTGGGCGGATTCGGCGCAGATCACGCTATGATAGGATTGGCAGAGCGCCGCCAGCGTCATCGAGTTAGCCGCCGTGCCGTTGAAGGCGAAGAACACCTCGCAGTCAGTGGCGAACAGCGCACGGAAAGTGTCGGCGGCGGCCTGCGTCCAGGCGTCCTCGCCATAGGCCGGCGCGTGGCCACGATTGGCGGCGTCCATCGCCGCCCAGGCTTCCGGGCAGATGCCGGCATAGTTGTCGCTGGCGAACTGTTGAGCGGCGTCGTGCATGAGATCAGGCCCCTTCATCGGCTACGCATCGAACGGCGTCTGACGTGAGGCTTGATCCCGTAGTTTGCCGGACCGGCCACATCCCCCCTTGCGGAGGCGCCACCTTGCTCGGGAGCAGGTTGGCGTTGAGCGTCAGCTCAACTCTTGATGCTTTTACAGGGGCTCGATAGTCGAATTTGGGGCGGCGCTCAAGAGCGGCCGCCCCGGGTGTCGTTAGCTCGCAGGGGCCACCGGCGGCGGGGCGGCGAACGGCTTGATGTTGAGGTGCTGGTAGATTTCGGCCGGATAGTAGGCGACGCCGCCCTTCATGGTCATGCGGACCTCCCGGATCTTGGAGATGTCCTTGGTGGGATCGCCGGCGACCAGGATGAAGTCGGCCAGCTTACCGCGCTCGATAGAGCCGAGCTGATGGTCGCGGCCGAAATAGACCTCGGGATCCAGGGTCGCCAGACGCAGGGTCTTGGCGGGCGTGATGCCGGCGGCGACATAGACTTCCAGTTCGCGATGAACCGAGAAGCCGGTGCCGTCGTCTGTGCCGGGCAAGAGCTGGATGTTGTTGTCGTCCAGCAGCTTGAGGACCTCGAGCACCTTCTTGAAGCCTGCCTGATAGTCGGCGTCCTCCTGCGGTGAGTTGACGGTCACGAAGCTGCGCTTGCGGTAGCGCTGATAAGCGATCGGCACATGGTCGATGTAGTAGGCGTCGCCCGCCTGCACCTGGCCCGAACGGCTGAGCATCAGGCGCTCGAGGATCATCGCCGTAGTGTCGAGCTTGGCGCCCTTGGCCTTCATCAGGTCGATGGTGGCCTGGACGCGGGGCGAGGTCAGGTCGAGGTCCTTGCCGCGCGCCATGCCGGTCAGGCGCAACGGCGTGCGGGTGTCTTCCTTGCGATCGAGGATCCAGCCCAGCATGAGCTGGTTGATGTGGGCGATGTCGTCATAGCCGTCACGGATCACCCGGTCGGGCGAGGAAAAGGCCGGGACGTGACCGGTCACGCCCATGCCCAGGCGGTGAGCCTCGGCGGCTAGCGGCGCGACCCACTCGGGGTTCATCGAGTTGTAGATCTTGATCTGCCAATAGCCGTGGTCAGCGTACCAGCGAACGTTGTCCAGGCCCTCTTCCAGCGTCGCGGGGATGAAGCCGTGGCGAGCCGAATAGTCGCTGCGGCCCTCCAGGAAGCCGTTGCGGACAATGCGCGGGCCAGCGAGCAGGCCGTTGTCCATGCCCTCCACCCAGCCGAGCAGTTCCTCGTTGTGGTTGCCCTGGTCGCGCGTAGAGGTGACGCCGGCGGCCAGATAGAACAGGTTCGACGACAGCGTCGTATGCGAATGCATGTCGTGCAGGCCGGGCACCAGCGTGCCGCCCTGCCCGTCGATCACCACCTCGCCCTTGGGCGCCGGAGCGCCGGGAATCTCTGGCATGACGCCGGTGATCTTGTCGCCGAACACCACCACCGACGACAGCTCGCCGAGCTTCATGGTCTTGGGATCGAACACCCG
>NZ_JAURWM010000238.1 GCF_030654915.1 Phenylobacterium sp.
GAACGTCGTCTCGCGCCACTGCACCTGGTAGCTGTCGCCGCCGCGCGGCAGGACCGAGACGATCTCCACCGTCACCGCCTGCTGACCCAGCCGCGCGAAGGGGTCGTTCTCCCGGGCGTGCCGGTTCAACATCGCCTGGGCGTCGCCGCCGACGAAGCCATAGGCCTTGAGCCAGTTCTGCCGCAACACGACCGGATCGGTGCTCTTGGATCGGATCAGCTGGACGAAGTCGGCGACGAAATAGCCCTTCTCAGCTTCGGCGGGCGCGTAGGTGCGATCAGCCGCCTCGATCCGCCCTGGCCGGCCATAACGATCGACGGGCACGATATAGGTCGCGATCTTCGTATTCTGCTGGGCGTAGATCAGCCCGCCGATCGCCACCGCCGCCAGGCCCGCGCAGGCGAAGGCCATCATTCGCCAGTTGCGCGCCTGAACGCGCGCCGAGCCTAACCGGTCATCCCAGGCCTGGGCGGCGCGCTGGTAGGGCGTCTCGATTGGCGTTGAATCGCCATAGCGGTCCTGCCGACGCCGGAAGGCGTTGAACATTGGGGCCTCCTCGATGGATCAGGCGCCGTCCTCGCGTGGAGGACCGCCAGGGGGTTTGGGGTTGGTCGGGGCCGCGCCGGACCCGGGGCGAAACGAGGCCCGCGCCTGGGCCACGAGGCTTGCGACTGGGGCGCGGCGATAGCCGGCATGGCGATCAAGCTGTTCCTGCCAGGCCGCTTCGACCGGCTGGCCATCGTCTTCTATCTCGCCATAGGCTGGAGCGGCATGGTCGTCATCCGCCCGCTGCTTGACACGCTTCCGCCGCTGACGCTCGGGCTGATCCTGGCCGGCGGCATCGTCTATTCCTGCGGCGTGGTCTTCTTTGCCTGGAAGGGGCTGCGTTTCCACAACGCCCTGTGGCACGGTTTCGTCGTCACCGGGGCCGGCCTGCACTGCGCCGCTGTGATCGATTGCATGGTCGTCGCGCGCTTTTGATCGGCGCGACGGACGGCCTCCTGGCCGTTAGCGTCTTCCCATTTCGTCATAATTCCGCTTAGAGTCCCAAAGAGTTTATCGCCGGGAACGGATTCGGGGCGAGAATGGGCATACTGAGATCCTTTGGACTGGTCGGCTCATCGGATGTGATGGAGTACGACCCACACAGGCTGTCGAGCCCGCAGGTCTTCGTTCTGTCGATGCTGGTGTTCCTCGCCATCGTCGCTTTCATCGCCGCCATCCACACCCG
>NZ_JAURWM010000245.1 GCF_030654915.1 Phenylobacterium sp.
GTACACGGTGCGCGGCGGGGTCATCAATGTGACCGACGAGCAGCCGTCCTACCCGACCCGTAGCTACGGCGACATCTTCGGGCGGCAGTACTATGTCGGCCTGAACGCCCGGTTCTAGCAACCGTTCGGGCGGCGTCGGCCCAGGCCGGCGTCGCCCTTTTTTCAGTTTCGGAGCTAGTCATGGGAGCCGGGGGCAGGGAGATCGAGGGCATCGCCGTCTTCGACGCCCGCACAGTGCGCGATCACCTGACGTACGAGGTGGCGATCCCCGTGGTTCGCGAGGCGATGCTCGCGCTCTCCGATGGCCGCGTGGGGCAACTCCTGCGCAGTTTCATCGCGATGGGCGAGGGCCGGACTTTCGCCATCATGCCAGCCGCGCTCTCCGATCGAGGCGTCTTCGGCGCCAAGCTGGTCAGCGTCTTCGCCGACGGCCACGGTCGCAAGGCGCACGAGGGGCTTGTGGTCCTGTTCGACGCCGACACTGGCGCTCCGGTCTGCCTGGCCGACGCGGCCGAGATCACCGCCATTCGCACCGCCGCCGCCAGCGCGGTAGCCACGGACGCCCTGGCGCGATCCGACGCTGGCGTCCTGGCCGTGCTGGGAATAGGCAAGCAGGCCGCCGCGCATATCCAAGCGATCTCCAAAGTCCGGGACCTCCGCGAAATCCGCGTCTGGGGGCGTTCGCTGGCGCGCGCCGAAGCGTTCGCGTGCGAGATGGCCGTCGTGGTCGGTCTCCCCGTTCGCGCCTGCGCCAGCATCGCTGAGACGACGCAGGGCTCGGACATCATCTGCACAGTCACCGCCGCCGTTGATCCGATCCTGACGCTGACGTCGGTCGCGCCGGGCGCCCACGTGAACGCTGTCGGTTCCAGCGGGCCGGGCCAGGCCGAGATCGCGGCCGATCTCGTGGCGGCCAGCCGCTTCATCGTCGATCACCGCGAACATGTGCTGGCTCACGGCGGCGAGTTCCTTCGCGCCAAGGCCGCGGGCCTGGCGGATGACGATCACATCACCGCTGAACTTGGCCAGGTGTTGTCGGGCGCGCGGCTTGGCCGCACCGGGCCTGACGACATCACCCTCTACAAGTCGCTGGGCCACGCCGCGCAGGATCTCGCTGCCACGGCTTGGCTCCACCAATACGCAAGATGATCGCCGCCGCGCGGATCGTCGGGGACATCGCATGACTGACACGACCCAGCAGCTCCAGAAGGGCGTCAATCTCACCGCTGTGGTCGCGCTTGGACTGGGGACGGCCGTTGGGGTGGCGATCTTCTCGGTCATCGCCCCGGCCACGGCGCTGGCTGGCCCCGGCATGCTGCTCGCCGTTCTGGTCGCCGCCGCGCCGATGTTCGTCATCGCCGTGACCTACGCCTTCATGGGTTCGGCTCTGCCGACGTCGGGGGCCTCGTTCGAGTGGTCGCGCCGCTTCATCCATCCGTTCGTCGGCTTCCTGATCGCCTGGCTGCGGATCGTCAGCAATGTCGGCGCGATCCTGGTTCTGGCCCTGGTGGCGGTGCGCTATCTCTCCATGGTCGTGCCCCTGCCGACCAAGCCGACGATGTTCGCGGGCTTTGTGCTGTTCTTCCTGGCCAACTATTTCGGGGTCGCCCTGGCGGCGCGCCTGCAGGTCATCCTGATGGGCGCCCTGGTGGTGCTGTTCTTCGTCTTCGCCGCCTGGGGCGCGCCGCATATCGAGCCAGCCCACTTCGAGCCGCTGTTGCCCCAGGGAACCGCTGGCATGCTGGCCGCCGTGCCGCTGCTAATCGGCCTGTTCTTTGGCATTGAGGCGGCGACCGAGATCGGCGACGAGGTCAAGGACGGCCGCAAGGCCATTCCGCTCGGCATCGCCCTGTCGATCGGCAGCGCCGTGGTGCTCTACCTAATGGTGGCGGTGGTTGCGCTGGGCGTGCTTGGAGCCGACGCCCTGGCCGCCAGCGAGACTCCGTTGCTGGACGCAGCCCAGCCCTTCATGGGTCCGATCGCAAAGCCCTTGATTGTGACGGCCGCGGTGGTCGCGATCGGCAAGTCGCTGAACTCGCTTTATCTGGGCTTCTCCCGCAGCCTGTTCGCCATGGCGCGGGCCGGGATGCTGCCGACCGCCCTGGCGCGGGTGCATCCCAAATACGGCACGCCGCACATCGCGCTCTGGACGATCCTGGGCGGGGCGACGCTCGGTCTTCTGGCCCCGATGAACCTGACCAGCCTGTTCCTGGCGGTGAATATCCCGACGCTACTCAAATACGCCGCCACCAGCCTCTCGGCCGTGGTTGTGGTCCGCAAGCATCCGGAGATCTACGCCGCCGCGCGCTTCAAGCTGTCGCCCCGCGCCACCATCGGCTGGGCCTATGCGGGCGCGGCCGCAGCCCTGATCATCGCGGTGCTGGGCTTCCAGGCCGACTGGATGCCATACGCTGCGCTCGGCGTGTGGGCCTTGATTGGAATCGCCTACTACATGGCCACCCATCGCAAGAGCGCCTGATGACCCGCAAGCTCGACAGTTTCGACCGCCGTATCCTGGCCCAGCTCCAGACGCAGGGTGATCTCGGGCCGGTCGAGCTCGCCGAGATTATCCATCTCTCGCCATCCCAATGCTCGCGCCGCCTGCAGCGGCTGAAGTCGGAGGGCTATGTCGCGCGGATCGTGGCGCTGTTGGACGAGACGCATCTGAACATCGGCGTCATGGCCTATGTCCTGACCACTCTGAAGTCCCACGCACCTGAACAGACCCAGTTGTTTCAGGCGCGGATCGGCGCGCTCTCCGAGGTCGTCGAGTGTCACAAGATGACCGGCGAGGCTGATTACATCCTCAAAGTCTGCACGCGGAACCTGGAGAGTTTCAACACCCTCCTGACCGACCATCTTCTGGTGGCGCCGGAGATCGCGACGGTCAGGTCCTCCATCGTGCTCGATCGCATCAAATCGACCAGCCAGCTGCCGTTGGAGTTTCTCTAGATGCGCATCATCGACCGTGAAGAGGTCGCGCGGCGGCTGACCTACGAGGTCTGCATCCCCATCGTGCGCGACGCGATGATCGCCTTTTCCAAGGGCGAAACCCAGCAACTGCTGCGCTCGATCATCCCGCTCGCCGAGGGGCGGATGTTCGGCATCATGCCCGGCGCCCTGGGGCCGGCCGCGCCGTTCGGCGCCAAGCTGATTAGCGTCTTCCCGGGCAATTTCGAGAAGGGGCTCCAGTCTCACCAGGGCCTGGTGATCCTGTTCGACCCGCAGTCGGGCGCTCCAGTCTGCGTCGTCCATGCCGGCGAGGTGACCGCCATCCGCACGGCGGCGGCCAGCGCGGTGGCCACCGACGCCCTGGCGAGGCCAGGCGCCAGCCGCCTGACTCTGCTCGGCTACGGGGAGCAAGCCGCGACGCACGCACGCGCGATTTCGAAGGTCCGCGCTCTGAGCCACATCACCGTCTGGGGCCGCTCAAGCGAGCGGGCAGGGGAGTTCGCTTCGCGCATGTCGGCTGAACTCGGCGTGCCGGTCGAGGTCGCCGCCGAGGTCCGCGAGGCGGTGGCTCAGGCCGACATCGTCTGCACCGTGACCAACGCCAAGGAGCCGGTGCTGCTGGGCGAATGGGTGGCGCCCGGAACCCACCTGAACCTGGTCGGCTCCAGCTTGGCCGGACCGGTCGAGGTCGATAGCGACCTGGTCGTCCGTTCGCGCTTCATCGCTGACAGCCGCGAGGGCGTCCTGCGCCAGGGCGCGGAGTTCCTGCGCGCCAAGGAGGCTGGCCTGATCGACGATGATCACATCGTCGCCGAGATCGGCCAGGTGCTCTCGGGCGCGGTCCCCGGCCGGTGCTCGGATGACGAGATCACCGTCTACAAGTCGCTGGGCCATGTGGTGCAGGACCTCGCCAGCGCCTGGGCGCTCTACTCGCAGGCCGAAGAGGCGCGCTGAGCGCGCCACCTGGCGAAAGCCCACGCTCAGACGCAAGGATCGTGCGTCGAGACGGCTCTAGATTTCAGTCCAGTTTTGGGGGCGACTAGTGATTAGACAGATCTTGGCGATGGCGGTGAGTTTAGCCGCGCTGGTGGGGGCTAACGCCGCCTTGGCGCAGGCCGCGCCGCTGCTGGACGTCACGCTTAAACCCGGCGCTGCGGACGCGCAGGGGCATGTGGCCTTCGTGGACATCGTGACCAGGATCCCCGCCGCCGACACCCCCGCGGGCGCGCCGCTGCTGGCACTCCCGGTGGTGGTGGCCAATGTCGAAGGCGTGGCCAAGACGATGACGGGGTTCGAGGTCATCGACGCCCAGGGCGCCGTACCGCTGACGATCCAGGATCAGGGCGCGGGCTCGCCCGTCGAAATTCGCCAGTGGATCGCCGGGCGGCCGGTGGTCGGAGACTTGACCGTCCGCTACCGCGCGCCCACTGACAATGCCCCGCCGATCCGCGGTTCTGGGCCGCCCTTCGGTCTTCGCACGGAGGGCGGTGGGCTGTCGGGCGCGGGCAGCATCTTCCTGATCCAGCCGGTGACCACAAAGCCCTATCGCCTGGCGGTTCGCTGGGATCTGGCCGCGATGGGCCAGGGCGCGACCGGAACCTCCAGCTTCGGGGACGGAGACGTCGAACTGCCCGCGGGTTCGGCCGATCGGCTGGGCTCGGCCTTTTTCATGGCGGGCCCGATGTACCGCCACCCGACCCAGCTTCGGACCAGCGGCTTTTCCTCGGCCTGGCTGGCCGGCGCACCCACCGACACCGCGTCGGTGATGGCTTGGACCGAGAAGCTGCACGCCTGGTACGACGTCAACTTCAAGGGCGGCGGCGAGCTGCCCTACCGCGTCTTCCTGCGTTTCAACCCGGTCAATCCGGGCGGCGGCGTGGCCCTGACCAACTCCTTCGTCGCCACCTATGACGACAAGACCACGGCCGAGAGCATGAAGCTCACCTTGGCCCACGAGATGCTCCACACTTGGGCACCGACGCTCGGCGCGCACAGCTCCCGGACTAGCAACACCCAATGGTTCGGCGAAGGGATCGCGGTCTATTACGCGCGTCTGTTGCCGTGGCGCGCGGGCCTGATCAGCGCCGACACCTTCCTGGAAGACCTCAACGAAACGGCTGGCCGTTACTATTCCAACGCCCTGATCGACACGCCCAACGACCAGATCGCCGGGCGCTTCTGGGAGGAGACCCTGGTCCGCGTCCTGCCCTATGACCGGGGCTCGATGTACATGGCGGCCGTGGACGAGAAAATCCGCAAGGCCTCGGGCGGCAAGCGCTCGCTCGACAACGTCATGCAGACCCTGATCGACCAAAAGCGCGCGGGCGTCGAGACGACCCAGGACACTTGGTTGGAATTGATCACGGCTGAACTCGGCCCGGTCGCCAAGACCGACTTCGAGGCCATGTTGGCCGGCGCGGTGCAGCGCCCGTCAGGCGCCGCCTTCGGCCCGTGCTTCACCGGCGGGGCTACGACCCTGCGCCAGTTCGAACTCGGCTTCGAGGGCAGGAGCCTCGTCAAGCCGGTGCGGATCGTCGAGGGCCTGGTTCCGGGCTCGGCGGCCGATATGGCCGGCCTGCGCAACGGCGATGAGATCCTGAAGCCGGTCGGCCTCGACAACGTCCAGTCCAACCAGAAGCTCACCGTCACCTGGCAGGTCCGCCGGGACGGCAAGACCTTTGCGATCACCTACCTGCCGCGCGGCAAGAGCGTCGAGGTTCCGCAGTGGAAGCGGGTCGAAGGTGTCTCCGACGCCGCTTGTAAGTTCTAGCGGGGCGTCACGAACGCGCGGACGTCGCTGGTGAAGGCCTTGAGCGCCGGCTCGTTGGTGTAGGCCATGTGCCCGCCCTCATAGGTCTTCTGCGACACCTGGTCCCTGGGGAAATAACCTTGGGCCGCGAGGTAGCGGGCAGGCCCGACGGTGGTGGTCAGGTCGTAGATCCCGGTGCCGACCATCAGGCGGAACTTCGGATTGGCGGCGAAGGCCTCGCCAATCATGGCCGGGTAGTCGTAGTCGTTGAACGGCCCGCCGGCGCCGCTCGTCGGGTTGTAGAACCAGCCCCGCGTGTCCGGCGCGAAGGCGCGGTACTCGCTCATCGGCAGGGTCACTTTCAGGTTCTTCGCCAGATGTTCGGCCAGCAGGGGCGCGACCATGTCGCCGACCTTGGCGAAGGGATCGACCGGGCGTTCGCCGGTCATCGGCGCGGGACCGACGTAGCGGGCGTCATAGGTCCCCAGCATCAGCCCCTTGTCCTTCAGCAGCTCGGTGACGAAGTCGACCTTGGTGATCATCAGCCGGTGAGCCAGATAGTAGTCGGCGCTGATCCCCGTCATCGCCTGTAGCTGCCCAGCCACCTTCTCGCGGTCGGCCTGGTCCAGATCCGCGCCCTTGGCCAGGGCGCTGAGATAATCCCCCATCCCGTAGGCGTAGGCCTCGTCGATGAAGGCGCTCATGCTCTTGCCGCCCAGATCAGCACGGCCGTGGTAGGCGGCGATCGCCGCCAGCGCCGGCAGGTTGGCGGCGTAGGCCATCACGTTGCTGGCGCGCTGGCTGGTCTCGATCATGTTGGTCGCCTGGCCCATCAGCATCACCCCGTCGAGCGGCATGGTCTTGGCGAGTTCGCCGGCCATCAAGGCAGCGCGGATGGTGCCATAGCTTTCCCCCAGCACATACTTCGGCGAGGCTTCCCGGCCGTTCGCCCTGATCCAGGCCTCGGCGAACTGCGCGACGGACTTGGCGTCGCCATAGGCGGTGTAGAAGTCGGCGCGCTTGCCGCCTGGCGCCACACGGGTGAAGCCGGTCTCGGCGGGATCGACGAACACCAGGTCGGCGACGTCGAGCACGGTGTAGGGATTGTCCTGCAAGACGTAGGGCGTGGGCACAGGCGCGCCGACGTCCTGCGGCACGGTGATCCGCTTGGGGCCAAAGGCGCCCACGTGCAGCCAGGATGAGGACGAGCTTGGACCGCCGTTGAACAGGAAGATCACCGGCCGCGCGGCGTGGTCCTTCACGCCCTCTCGGACATAGGCGGTGGTCATGAAGCTGAGGGTTGGAACGCCGTCCTTGTCCTTCAGGATCGTCTCGCCGACCGTGGCGACATACTTCACCTTTTGGCCGTTGAAGGTCCCGGAATGGTGGGTGACGAAGGCGCGGGGCGCCGCAACCTCAGCGGAGGCTCGCGCGGTTTGGGCGTAGGCCTGGGGAGCGCTCGCGGTCAGCAGGGCCAGCGCCAGCAAGGTCGCTTTCATCATCAGTCTCCAAACTAGGCGCGCGTCGCCCTCCGACGCACGCCAGATTGAGGCGGCGCGGCCGGATTTTCTTGTCGTTCTGCGGCGCCGTGGCCAGGCTTGCCGTCTGATTTATGCAGTGCCGGCTGACCACTTGCATCGCCAATGTTCGGAACACGGCGTCGCTCGTTCAGAACGCAAAGAATTTCTCGTCGTCCAGGCTATTCTGACCTGGCTTCACGGGGGAATGGCGATGCGCAAACCGGTCTTGTTGTTGAGTGTCGCGAGCTTGCTGCTGGCCGCGCCGGTCGCTGGCCTGGCGCAGACCTCACCGCCCGCCGCCGCCCGCGCCCCGGTGGTGGCGAACACACAGCACGCCGGAACCTTCAACGGCCAGACGGTGAAGTACGACGCCATTGTCGCCGAGACCTTCTTGCAGGACGAAGCCGGCGCTCCAGCCGCTTCGGTGGACCACCGCCTATGTGCGGACCGACAAAAGGGACCTCGCCCATCGGCCGGTCCTCTTCCTGTTCAATGGCGGTCCCGGCGCCTCGACCACGCCGCTGCACTTCGGCGCTTTCGGACCCAAGAAGCGGGAAGGCGAGGGGGCGGCCCAGCGCATGGTCGACAATCCCGACAGTCCGCTGGACGCCGTCGACCTGGTGTTCATCGACCCGGTCGGCACCGGCTACAGCCGCCCGCTCCCAGGCCATGACGGCCAAGCGTTCTGGAACCGCACCGGCGACGCCAAGGCGGTGAAGACCATCATCGCCGATTGGCTGAAGGCGAACGGCCGCGAGGTCTCGCCGCGCTATATGCTGGGCCAAAGCTACGGCACGACCCGCGCGGCGTTGGTGGCCGGCATCGGCCAGGATCTGAACCTTGATGGCATCCTGCTCTTCGCCCTGGTCGGCAATCCGCCAGGCCACGAGATGCCCTATGTCACCAGTCTGCCGGCCTTCGCCACCACGGCTTGGCATCATCAGCGTATCGACCGGGCAGGCCGCTCGGTGACGCAGGTCTATGAAGAGGCGGTGGCCTTCGCACGCGGCGAGTACGTCACAGCCCTGATCAAGGGCGCCAGCCTGACGCCGGCCGAGAGGCGGGCGGCGGCTCGGAAGATGTCGGCCCTAATCGGCCTGTCGGCCGACTTTATCGAGGCCAAGGACCTGCGGCTCTCCAAGGAGGACTTCATGTTCAACCTCCTGAAGGACCAGGGCGTGCGGATCGGCCAACTGGACGGTCGTGCGACCCGGCCGCTGGACGCTCCGGCC
This sequence comes from Phenylobacterium sp., assembly GCF_030654915.1. GTDB lineage: Bacteria > Pseudomonadota > Alphaproteobacteria > Caulobacterales > Caulobacteraceae > Phenylobacterium. The sequence goes on from NZ_JAURWM010000245.1 coordinate 8,454, forward strand.
CAGCGTCCGCCCTATGACGACCCGGGCATGAACTACGCCGAGCCGAGTTCCGCGCCGCCGGCCGCCAGCGGCATGGTCCCGGCTTCGAAGCGGGGGCTATCGCCGGTGGATTCCTACTATCAGGAGCACCTGAAGTTCCGCACCGCCGAGACCTACAACGCGCTCAATCTCGACGTGAACAGCGCTTGGGACCACGAGGGCATGGGCGATGTGAACAGCCGTATCGGCGTGGCCATGCAGCAGAACCCCAAGCTGCGGCTGTTCTGGGCCGCGGGATATTTCGACATCACCACCCCGGCCTATAGCGGCCGCTACGCGCTCGATCAGGCTGGCGTCCCTGGCGAGCGGCTGACGGCGGCCTATTTCAACGGCGGGCATTCGGTGTTCACCGATCCGGCCAACCACACCGCGCTCAGCCAGGCCGTGCGGAACTTCGTGCGGCCCTGATATAGATCGCGCGAGTAGCGGAGGTTGGTATGCGAGTCGCAGTCGGAATCATCATGGCGCTGGCCCTGGCCGGCCCCGCCGCGGCCAAGGACGCCAACGCCGCGTTCTTCGCCCGTAACGCCAAGGCGCCGGGTGTGAAGACCATTCCCGGCATCCAGTACAAGGTGCTGAAGTCGGGCCCAGCCGACGGCGTCCACCCCCAGCGCTCCTCGACCGTTAAGGTCCGCTACGTCGGCAGCTTCATCGACGGCAAGGTGTTTGATTCCTCGAAGAACGAACCGGACGGCGCCGTCAGCTTTCCTCTCGGGCGCTTGATTCCCGGCTGGACGACGGTGGTGCCGATGATGCGGCCGGGCGACGAATGGGAAATCTACCTGCCGCCGGAATACGCCTACGGCGCGGCCGGCAAGGACATCATCCCCGGCAATGCGGCGATGGTGTTCCGCATCGAATTGCTGGAGGTCAGCGACACGCCCGCCTCCTAGGGGAGGCGTCTGCGGGAGGCCGCGTCTGCAATTGTCGCATAAGGGTGGTTAGCGAACTCGCCGTCCTCGTGATATCCACGCGACCCCGCGCGGAGGTGGTCTGCTGCGAAGCTTGTTCGACGTTGGAAAGGGCACAGATGAGTAAGGTGCTTGTTATTGGGGCTGGCGGTGTTGGTTCGGTCGCCGTCCACAAGATGGCGATGTCCAAGGACGTCTTCTCGCACATCACTCTGGCCAGTCGCCGGATACACAAATGCGACGCCGTGGCCGCTTCCGTCAAGCAACGGACCGGCGTGACCATCGGTACGGCGGAGCTCGACGCCGACGATGTCAGTGCGACCGTCGCCCTGATCAAGGCCGTGCAGCCGCAACTCGTGGTCAATCTCGCTCTGCCCTACCAGGACCTGGCGATCATGGACGCCTGTCTTGAGGCGGGTGTGAACTACCTGGACACCGCGAACTACGAGCCGCGTGACGAGGCCAAGTTCGAATACAGCTGGCAGTGGGCCTACCAGGACCGGTTCAAGGAAGCCGGTCTGATGGCTCTGCTCGGCTGCGGGTTCGATCCCGGAGTGACCTCCGTGTTCACCAGCTACACCCACAAGCACCTGCTCGACGCGATCGACACGCTCGACATCCTGGACTGCAATGGCGGGGACCACGGCCATCCGTTCGCCACCAACTTCAATCCTGAGATCAACATCCGCGAAGTGACCGCGCCATCGCGGCATTGGGAGAATGGGCAATGGGTCGAGGGGCCGGCCTTGGCCCAGAAGCAGACGTTCGACTTCGACCAGGTCGGCCCGCGGAACATGTATCTCATGTACCATGAGGAGCTGGAGTCCCTGGCCAAGTTCTACCCGGAGATCAAGCGCATACGCTTCTGGATGACCTTCGGCGATTCCTACCTCAAGCACCTGGAAGTGCTGCAGAATGTCGGCATGACCCGGATCGATCCGGTGATGTTCGAAGGCCGTGAAATCATCCCGCTGCAGTTCCTGAAAGCGCTGCTTCCCGAGCCGTCTTCGCTCGGGCCGACGACGCGCGGCAAGACCAACATCGGGACCATCGCGACCGGCGAGAAGAACGGCGAGCAGAAGACCTTCTACGTCAACAACGTTTGCGACCATGAGGCCGCCTACGCAGAGACCGGCAGCCAGGCGGTCAGCTACACGACCGGCGTCCCCGCCATGATCGGCGCGGCGCTGATGCTGACCGGCCAATGGAAAGGCGCGGGCGTCTTCAACATGGAGCAGCTCGACCCTGACCCGTTCATGGACATGCTGAACCAGCATGGGCTGCCGTGGCAGGTCAAGGAACTGCCGTCCCCGCTCGCATTCTGATCGATCCGAGGCACATGGAAACCAAAGCCGCCGGCCCAGGGCCATTCGCACAATTCGACCTGAGCCGCGTGCCGTCGCCCTGCTTCGTCGTCGACGAGGCGGTGGTGCGGCGCAATCTCGCGGTGCTGAAGGATGTGGGTGATCGGGGCGGCGCGAAGGTGCTGCTCGCGCTCAAGGCCTTTTCGATGTGGGCCGTGGCCGACGTCGTGGGCGAGTATCTCGACGGCGTCTGCGCCTCCGGGCTCTGGGAGGCGCGGCTGGCGCGCGAGCACTATCAGGGCGAGCTGACCACTTATTCGCCGGCCTACAAGCGCGAAGACCTGCCTGAAATCCTGGCCCTGTCCGACACGGTGATCTTCAATTCACCTGATCAGTTAGCCCGGTTCAAGGCCGAGATCGCGGCGGCGCGCGAGCAGGGCGCGGTGTTCGAGATCGGCCTGCGCCTGAACCCCGAACACAGCGAATCCGAGGTCGAGAAGTACGACCCGTGCCAGCGGGGCTCCCGGCTCGGCTTCCCGGTGTCACAGCTTCGGCCCGAACACCTGGACGGGGTCGACGGCCTGCATATCCACGCTCTATGCGAGCAGGACTTCGAACCGCTCCAACGGATCTGGACCGTGCTGGAACCGCAACTCGCGGGGGCGCTGGCAAAGGTGAAGTGGCTCAACCTCGGTGGCGGTCACCACATCACGCGCGCCGACTATCAACGCGAGGACCTGATCGCCCTTCTACGCCAGATCACCGAGCGTCATGGCGTCGAGGTCTATCTCGAACCCGGCGAGGCGATCGCCCTGGACGCCGGCATCCTAGTCGGCGAGATCCTCGACACTTTCGACAATTCGGTGCCTGTCGCCGTCACCGACATCTCGGCCACCTGCCACATGCCCGACGTGATCGAGGCGCCCTATCGGCCAGCGATGCTGAATGAGAGCGAAGAGGGCGTCGCGGTTCGGCTTGGCGGGCCGTCCTGCCTGGCCGGCGACATCATCGGCGACTACGTGTTCGCCGCGCGGCCCGCGCCGGGCGCGCGCATCGCCTTCCTCGACCAAGCCCACTATTCGATGGTCAAGACCAACACCTTCAACGGCGTGCCGCTGCCGGCGATCGCGTTGTGGAACAGCGAGGCCGACTCCTTGAAGCTGGTCCGCGAGTTCGGCTACACGGACTTCCGCGACCGCCTCTCCTGACCGCGACCCTAGGCGCGACGGGCCGCGAAAGCCCTCTCGACGCTGGGCGTCACCAGCCAATCGATGGCTTCGCCGACGGCGTCGAGCTCCTTCGCCGTACTCGACGAGACGTGGAGGAACTGAGCCTCGCAAATGAAGTGGACCATGGGGATCGACGGATCAATTCGCTCGGCCACGCCGTGCAGATTGAACTCTTCATTGAAGGCGCTGGCCTCGCGCAGTCCACGGACAATGTGGGTGGCGCTGATCTTGCGGGCGTAGGCGATCAGGCTCTGATTGATGTACTCGTCCACCTCAAGCGCGCCTCCGAACAACGCGCCGCTTGCGCCGTCGCTAGCTTCTGGCCAGCGATCGATGACCGACCGCGTGATGAGTTGCTGGCTATCGGTCACGCTGAAGGTGCGGGCCTTTTTGATGTTCGTGCCGATGGCGACATGCACCGTGTCGAAGGTCATCAACGCCTTGCCGATGATGTCGAGATGGCCGCGCGTTACGGGATCGAAAGACCCAGCGTAGAGGGCTTTCGTCCTGGCCGGTTTGAGCATGTGACGTTGTTCTCCGCCCTTGATCTCCCATGATAGCGAGCACGCCGGTCGTGGATGCAAGACCAAACCTGTGAGCGGCTGCGAAGCCCGTTTTGGCGAATAAGCGGCGATTTCAAGGCGGATCGGGACCTCTCCGCATTGTCGACAAGTCACTGTCAGGCAGGGGTGGAAGTCGGAAGTAAGAGATCCCCGAGAAGTAAGTATCGGCTCGCTGGAACCTCAAGCAACTTCATGGGTTATCGATCCAGCCCAGATTAAGCGCCCAGCGGCCGATCAAGGACCGACTGCCGGGGCAGACTCGGCCGCGTCGCGTTTTGAGTTTCACCTAGTATGGACGCCGATCTGTTGGGTGACCGTCCGGTTAAACAAGAAGGATGTCGAAAATGCCCTGGCTGAATAATCGCGCCGCGAGAGGCCCAATCGCTTTCGCTCTCGTCTTAGGTGGTTTGAGTCTCAGTGCGTGCGCCTCAACGAGTTACGTCGATGAGCAGATCGCCGGCGTGAATAGCCGCGTCGCCGCGGTGGACGCGAAAGCATCGGACGCTATTCAACGCGCCGACGCCGCCAACGCCGCCGCCGCCGCCGCCGCCGGCACGGCGCAAACCGCCGCCAGCGATGCTGCGACCGCCAACCAGCGGATCGATCAGCTCACGGCGAGGGTGGACCAGCTCGGCCAGTCCGGGAAGCGCCCAAGGAACTGAGCTTAATCGCACTGAACACCAGTTGAGCCCTGCCGCCATACGGCCACTCTTCGCGTCATAAGAGGGGCCGCTTGGCCCAGGTTGATGGAGCGACGGACATTCGTGATCGTTTGAGAACAACGCTCTCGGCGTTGACGCTTTGGCTTGGCGTGGTCTGGGCCGGGGCGTCATTGCCGACCGCTGCGGCGGCGAAGCCCGCGGAGCAGGCGCAGGGCGCTGAGTTGGCCCCAGAGGCCGTCGTGCAGGTCGCGACTTGGGTCGCCGCCTCGGGCGACAACAAAGGCCTGCCGTTCATGATCATCGACAAGTTCACGGCCGACGTGTTCGTGTTTGGTCCTGACGGTCGGTT
>NZ_JAURWM010000248.1 GCF_030654915.1 Phenylobacterium sp.
ATCCGCCACTACGGTCTGCTGGCCAAGGGGCCCAGCGCCCCGGACCTCAGCCAGGTCCGCGCCCTGATCACCGCCCAGACGGGCGAGGCCGTCGCACCGCCCGAGGCCGAGCGCGAACCGGCCGAGCCCGAGCCCCCGACCTGCCCCGGCTGCGGCGGGCGCATGCGGATCATCGAGGTCTTCGAACGCGGGCGCACCCCGCAAGCCGCCGCCACCTTCCGCCTCTGGATGGACAGCTCATGAGCGCCATGGCCCCGATGCGCCAAGCTCGACGCCGCCGTCCGTCCTTGGCCACGGCGCCGGACCTGCTGCGCTCCTCGCCACCGATCATCGCCAGACCTGCCGCGTCTGCGCCCCGGCGCTCGGCTCAACCCACGCCACGACCGTCCCAGGCCTCAACGGCTGCCGCTGGCGATCATCATAACGGCCCAGGCGCCATACGCCCCAGCCCCCGCGCCAGCCGAAATCCCCATAGCCGTGGCCTGTATCTCCAGCCCCCTGCCGGCTGACCGCGGCTTCCTCCCCTGAAGGCCTTCGAACGCCGGCCCCACAGCCGACCCTATCTCACGCGCAGGGGCCGGCATCCGAAACCCTCAACAAAAGCAGAAGTATACTTCCCTCCGCATATCGGACCGTAGGCATCATTTCGCCAGGGTTCGCTTCTCGAAAGCAGTTAGTTCGCAAAGCTTAGCTTGGCTGTCGCCAGCGCGGACTTCATGTGGGCGAATTCCACGACCTGCTCGGCGACTGTCTTGAGCTGCAGCGTGTCCTTGGGGTTGAGACAGGAGCCGCCACCGTCGAACAATGGCGCGCCGGCGTTAAGCGTAGCGCCGAAAGGCGTGGGCCAGCCTCGAAGAGCGTGAACAATCGCGCGGAGTGTCATCAGACTGGTCCCGCCAGCCTGCGAGCCGCCAGCGGTCACGATCACACCGACAGGCTTGTTCGACAGATAAAGACCCTGGTCGTCTCGGCCGAGATCCAGAGAATCGAGGGCGTTCTTGATCACCCCCGATATCGAGCCGTGATAGCCCGGCGTCGCGATGATGATCCCGTCTGCTTGAGCGATCGCTTCAACGAGCTCGCGCTGTTCCGACGTCGGTCCGCCCGGCCGCGGGTCGAAAATTGGGAGCTTCGCCAAGAAGTCGCCGCCTAGCAGCTGAACCTCTGCGCCCGCGACCTCAGCTGCTTGCAACGCGATAACCAGGGCTTGCTCGGTCGTCGACCCGGCACGCGTGGTGCCGCCGATGCCCAGGACCTTTGGACAACCCCAAGGTGGAGAACGATCAACGGGCGGCTGGTCCTCGACGAGGTGACGAGTGGTCATATTCTGGTCCCTGCCATTTTGGTCAATCAAGCTGAAGAACGTCGAAGGATCGGACGTCATCGTCGGCCGCCGGCGAGGCGCAGAGCGTCGGGATGTTGGCGCAGCCGCGCCATCGCCAGGCAGCCCAGCGCCGGGCCGAGCGCGAGCATGGTGAAGGCGCCAGGCCATCCGAACGCGGAGGAAACCGGGGCCACCAACTGGATGCTCACCAGGGTGAGGAGAAAGCCGCCGCAGGTCTGCAGCGTTAGCATCGTGCCGACAGAATCCGGCTCGCTGAGCTCGGCGATGCTCGCTGAGAACTGCGCGGAGTCAGCGATGATGGTGATACCCCAGACCACGGCGACGACGATGACGATCCATGGCGGCGCGCCCAGCAGCCAGCCCATAGCAGCCGCACACGCCCCGCTCGCGGCCATCGAACCGATTGTCACGGTCGTACGCCCCCATCGGTCGGCGCAGACCCCGCCAAGCCAGGCGCCCAGAGCGCCCGCGGCGATGGCGCCGAAGGTGACGATCTCCGCGAGCGTGCGGGGGT
>NZ_JAURWM010000250.1 GCF_030654915.1 Phenylobacterium sp.
TCCACCTGATCGACACCACCATGATGTATGCGCCACGCTCCGGCGGGGTGAAGCGTTACCTTCACCAGAAGCGCGACTGGCTGGCCAAACGCCGCCCGGACATCACCCACACCTTGGTCGTGCCGGGCGCGGCCACCGGCCTCGCCGCGCCCGGCGTGGTCAGCGTAGCCGCGACCCGCCTGCCGTTCGGCGACGGCTACCGGATGCCTGCCTCGACCACCAAGTGGGCGACCGTGCTGCGAATGCTGGAGCCCGACATCATCGAGGCTGGCGACATGTTCGTGCCCGGCCATGCCGCCCTCGAGGCCGGTGACGCGCTGGGCGTCCCTGTGGTCGGCTTCTGCCACACCGACGCGGCCGCCCTCGCCGCCCTGCACTTTGGCGACTGGGCCGAGGCGCCGGCCATGAAGCAGTGGGCAGCGATCTTCACCCGCTTTGAGCGCGTGGTGGCGCCCAGCCGTCACATCGCCAACCGCCTGGCCGAGGCCGGCGTGGAAAAGGTCAGCGTCCAGATGCTGGGCGTCGACACCGAACTATTCCACCCCGACCGCGCCGACCCACAAAAGCTCAAGCGCCGGCTCGGACTTTCGGCCGACGCTAAGCTGCTGGTCTTCGCCGGCCGCCCGGCGCGGGAAAAGAACATCGAGAGCCTGATCTGCGCGGTGGAGCGCCTGGGCGCGCCCTATCACCTGCTGCTGGTCGGCGCCGGCAAGGACGCCCACTACTCGCCGCGCGTCATTCCGATGGAATATGAGCGCGATCCGCTGAAGCTCGCGGCCCTGATCGCCAGTTGCGACGCCCTGGTCCACGCCAATGAGAACGAACCCTTCGGCCTGGTGGTGCTGGAGGCCTTGGCCGCCGGGGTGCCGGTGGTCGGTCCCTCGCGCGGCGGCATTTCCGAACTGATCGACGACCGCGTGGGCCAACAGGCCGCGAGCGTCGACCCCGCCGGCATGGCAGAGGCGATCGAGGCTCTGTTCGCGCGCGAGCAAACCCCGATCAAGGTCGCCGCCCGCCGCCGGGCCGAGCAACGCCATAGCTGGGACACGACCTTCGAAGGCCTGACCCGGATCTATGGCGAGCTCGTCGTCAGTCGCTCAAGCCAGGCGCCGACGCCCCTGCGGGCCTAACGCCCCGTTGGCAGGTCCTTGAAGGGCATGTCCTTGTCGACCCGGATGTCGCCCGGCAGGCCAAGCACGCGTTCGGCGATGATGTTGCGCAGGATCTCGTCCGTGCCGCCGGCGATCCGCAGGCCCGGCGCGAACATCAGCGACCAGTGGAACGCTGCATCCTGCGGGGCCAAGTCTCCGTCGTTGATGATCCCGTACTGATCGAGCATCTCGATCGCGGTATTGGCCAGTTCCTGCATCTGGACGGCCGAGACGATCTTGCCGATCGAGCTCTCCGGCCCCGGGGTCTGGCCGCGCGACAGCGCCGTCATGGTCCGGTTGCGAGTGTGTTTCAGCCCCTCGGCCTGGACATACCAGTCCGCCAGCTTCTCGCGCACCGCCTGGTCCTGCAGCGCCGAGGCGCCGTCGAGGCCCGGGGTGTTGCGCGCCGTTTCCAGGAACTGACTCCAGCCCGCCCCGGTCGCGCCGCCCACCGCCAGCCGCTCGTTCATCAAGGTCACGAGACTGACCTTCCAGCCCTCGCCCTCGGCCCCCAGCCGCTGGCTGTCCTTCACCCGCACGTCGGTGAAGAACACCTCATTGAACCCCGACCCGCCGGACATCTGGTGGATCGGCTTGATCTCGACCCCCGGATCCTTCAGGTCGAGCCAGAACATCGTCAGGCCCTTATGCTTGGGTACATCCGGATTTGTTCTAACGATTACAATGCCATAGTCGGAAAACTGGGCGCCGGTTGTCCACACCTTTTGGCCGTTGATCAGCCAGTCGCCCGATCCGTCCGGAACCCGCTCGGCCTTGGTGCGCGAGCCGGCGACATCGGAGCCGCCCGACGGCTCTGAGAACAGTTGCGACCAGATTTCCTCGCCGCGCAGGGCCGGGCCGACAAAGCGCTTCTTGGTCTCGTCATCGGCGAAGGTCATCACCGTGGGCACGCACATGCCCAGGCCGATCTGGAAGGGATTGGGCGGGATCGGGTGCTTGGCCTCTTCCTGGCCGAAGATCACGTTCTGGACCGGCGTGCCGCCTTGTCCGCCCCACTCCTTGGGCCAGGTGATGCAGGCGTAGCCGGAGGCCGCCTTCTTGGCCTGCCATGCCTTGGAGGCGGCCATGCTGTCGCCGCCTTCGGGATCGGAGCCTTCACGCTTCTTCGGCGCATTGACGTCCAGCCACGCGCGGACCTGTTGGCGATAGGCGGCTTCTTCGGGGGTGTCGTTGAAATCCATGACCTATGTCCTGCTCAGGCTGCCGCCGCCGCATTGCGGCGCTCGAGGTGGCTGACGAGGCGTTCCTTCCAGACCCGCGGCGCACCGGCCACGAGGCTGAGTTGCCGCGAACGGCGATAGAAGAGGTGGCAATCCATTTCCCAGGTGAAGCCGATGCCGCCGTGGGTCTGGATGTTTTCCTTCGAGGCGAACCAGAAGGCTTCCGAGGCCGCGATCCGCGCGGCGCTGGCCGCCACCGGCAGTTCCGGCGCGTCGGTGTTGAGCGCCCAGGCGCCGTAATAGGCGTTTGAACGGGCTAGTTCGTTCTTCACATACATGTCGGCGAGCTTGTGCTTGATCGCCTGATAGGAGGCGATGACCCGGCCGAAGGCGTAGCGTTCGAGCGCGTATTCCTTGGCCATCTCCAGGCAGCGGTCGGCGCCGCCGGTCTGTTCGAAGGCCAGCAGCACGGCGGCGCGGTCGAAGATCCGCTCCACCAATTCAAAGCCTTCGCCTGCGGCGCCGAGCCGGCGGACGGGCGTGTTCTTGAAGGTCAGCTTGGCGGCGTCGCGAGTCGGATCGAGGGTCTTCACCGCCTCCTTCGTCACCGAGGCGTCGGCCATGTCGACGAGATATAGACCGGCCTTGCCATTTTCCTTGGCGAGCACCAGGGCGACATCAGCGATGTCGCCGTCGGTCACCGGAATCTTCACGCCGTTCAGCCTGCCATCGGTCACCGTGGATTGAAGCGTCCCGGCGGTCACCACGCCCGGACCTTCTGAGGTCGCGACAGCGCCGATGATCTCGCCCCCGGCGATCTTCGGCAGCAGGTCGGCTTTCTGCTCGTCCGTCCCCGCCAGCATGATCGCTTCGGCGAGGAAGTAGACGGTCGAGGCGAACGGGATCGGCGCGACCGCGCGGCCCAGTTCCTCGGCGATCACGCAGAGTTCGAGGTGTCCGAGGCCCAGCCCCCCGTGTTCCTCAGGGATCGCCGCGCCCAGCCACCCCTGGGCGGCCACGGCCTTCCACAGGCCCTCGTCAAAGGCTTTCCCTTCGTCTTCCAACACCTTGCGGGCGCTGGACGTGGGGCAATTGGCTTCGAGGAACTTGCGCGCCTCGCTTTTCAGAAATTTCTGATCGTCTGAAAAATCGAAATTCATTTCCGCCCATTCCGCCGTTGTCGGCCGGTTTCAATATTTCTTCAGGGGCAACATACGCTCACCGCGCACCATGGAAAGATTGACCCCGCGTCAAGAATTTCAGGGTCTTATGGCGCTCTGCACCCAGGGGGCGACGGCGCGCATGGCCAAGGCGATATTCCAGCGAAACCAGAAGGTCTGGGTCGAGAGCGTCGGCGTCTGGGCCGCGATCGAGAAGATCGTGCCAGTCTGGGCCAAGGGCTTCGACGAGCCGGTCAAGGTGACCTACGATGTGGGCCTGGGCCGCGACTTCCAGGCCAATGAACTACGGGCCGAGCAAGGCGGCGGCGACGCCCTAGCCGATGGTGGCCCCTCCTGGCGGCTGCTGCGAGCCCGCAACAAGTGGCAGGCCGAGGAAGACTCCAGCCATCATCCCTATCCTGGGAGCTATCCAGTGGTGGTGACCGACCCCAACGACTGGGGCGGCTGGCGGGTGCCTGGCGCGGAATACGACCGCGACCCGCACAAAATCGAGTTCCAGGCGCGCCTGATCGCCAGCGCGCCGAATTTGCTGACCCTGGCCCGACGGGTTGTCGAGATGGTCGATGAAAGCGCCGGCGATGCGCCACCAGAACTGCAACGCATCGCCATGGACATCGCCAAGCTTGACCGGCTGCTGGGTGAAACGCCAGCCGCCGGCCATGCCGCCGCCCAGACCGAGGTGGCCTAAAACTTGTAGCCAAGGCCCGCCGAGACCACCCACGGATCCAGCTTCACCTTCGACTTCAGCGCGCCGCTGTTGATGCTGGCGTCAGTTTCGAAGAACACCTTCTTGACGTCGACATTGGCGCTCCAAGGTCCTTTCACCACCACATCGACCCCGGCCTGCAGCGCGTACCCGAAGCCGTTGTCGATATCGACGTCGAAGCCGTTCTTATCCTTACCGCCGTAGAAGATCATGTAGTTCAGCCCCGCGCCGACATAGGGGCTGACCTTGGCTTGCGGCGCGAAGTGGTACTGCAGCGACACCACCGGCGGGAGCACCCAACTCTCATGGACAGTGACGTTGGTGGCGGGTCCCGTCGCCTTGACCGTGTGCTTGGTCGTCCCGGCGATCGCCTCCACCGCGATGTGGTCCGTCAGGAAGTAGGTCAAGCCGATGGTCGGCATCACGTCGTCGCCCACCTTGGCGTGCAGGCCGGTGTCCGCGCCGGCCGCGGTTGTGATCGGGTCACTGGCGTCGGTCAGCACGCCGCTGACGCGCACGTTCAGCATCAGGAGGCCCTGCTCCTTCGGTTTGAAGTCCTGCGCCTGGGCGGTTCCGGCCAGGGCCAGGGCGGCGCCGAGCGCCAGAGCTAAGCGGGTGGTGGTCATGTAATATCCCCATTTTTTGTGCGGCTATCGAGCCGCGGCCGGGACATCGCGCTAAAATCGAAGCTCGGCTTTGATCGACCTCAAATCGGCGCACTGGCGAATGTGACGCGCCGTGGCTAAATGCCCTTCATGCGTACAGACACTCCTCAGCCGATCCGGCTCGCCGATTACACGCCCCCCGCCTTCCTGATCGACGAGGTCCATCTCGACTTCGCCCTTGCGGCCAACACCACGCGGGTGAAAGCGAGACTGACGATCCGGCGCAACGGTGATCATGCCGATCCGCTCGTGCTGAACGGGGAGCGGCTGACTCCGATCTCGGTGGCGATCGACGGTCGCGTGCTGGCCGGGGCCGAACACACCATCGACGCCGAGTTCCTGACGGTCCCGGGCGTGCCGAACGCCTTCGTGCTGGAGACAGAGGTCGAGATCGACCCTCAGGCCAACAAGGCGTTGGACGGGCTGTACATGTCCGCCGGCCGGTTCTGCACGCAGTGCGAGGCCGAGGGCTTCCGCAAGATCACCTGGTATCCGGACCGCCCCGACGTGTTGTCGCGCTTCACCGTGCGCATCGAGGCCGACAAGACATTCCGCCACCTGCTGTCCAACGGCAATCTGATGAGTTCGGGCGACCTGCCCGGCGGGCGTCACTTCGCCGTCTGGAACGATCCCTTCCCCAAACCGGCCTACCTGTTCGCCCTGGTCGGCGGCGAGTTGGACGTCCTGGAGGATAAGCTCGTCACGATGAGCGGTCGCACGGTGGACCTGCGCATCTTCGTCGATACCGGCATGGCTGATCGGGCGACCTACGCCATGGACGCCCTGAAGCGGTCGATGATCTGGGACGAGCAGGCGTTTGGCCGCGAATACGACCTCGACCTGTTCATGATCGTCGCCGTGCGCGACTTCAATTTCGGGGCGATGGAGAACAAGGGGCTGAACATCTTCAACTCCTCGCTCCTGCTGGCCGACCCGGCGACCGCGACGGATCTGGACTACGAGCGCATCGAAAGCGTCGTCGCCCACGAATATTTCCACAACTGGACCGGCGACCGCATCACCTGCCGTGACTGGTTCCAGCTCTGCCTGAAAGAGGGTCTGACGGTCTTCCGCGACCAGAGCTTCTCGGCCGACATGCG
>NZ_JAURWM010000262.1 GCF_030654915.1 Phenylobacterium sp.
ACCCGGATCGGCGAGGGTTCTCGCATGGCGGTGACCGGCGACCCGACCCAGATCGACCTGGTGAACGCCTCTGACTCCGGCCTCGCCCACGCGGTCAGCCTGCTGGAGGGCGTGAAGGGAGTCGGCGTCAACCGGTTTGGCCCTGAAGACATCGTGCGCCATCCCATGGTGGAACGTATCGTGCGGGCTTATGACGCCGACGCCGCCAAGCGTGGACGAGCGATTTGATCGACATCGAAATCGAAGACGAGGCGTGGCTCACGGCGGCTCCCGATGCGGAGCTGCTGGTCGAGGACGCCGCGGCCGCGGCCCTGACCCAGATAGATTTCGACGGCGGCGGGGTGACCATCCTGCTGACCGACGACGAAAGCGTGCGCGAGTTGAACGCGCGCTTCCGCCAGAAGGACAATGCGACCAACGTCCTGTCTTTCCCCGCGCCGCAAAACCCCGAGGGCCACCTGGGCGACGTCGCCCTGGCGTTCGGCGTCTGCGTGCGCGAAGCGGCCGAACAAGGCAAAACCTTGGCCCACCACCTTCAACACCTGGTGGCGCACGGTGTATTGCATCTTGTAGGATACGATCACGAAACTGACGCCGAGGCCGAACAAATGGAAGGTCTTGAGCGCGTCATCCTGGCCGGGTTGGGAGTCCCAGACCCTTATGCGGCCGAGCAGGGAGACCATGACTAACCCCTCGGATGGACCATCCAGTCCGCCCGAACCCGCCAGGCAAAGCCGCGGCGTTCGGGCGTTTCTTCGCAGGCTTCGTGGCAAGGGGGGCGCCGACTCCTCGGCGTCTCATCAGCCTGTCCACGGCGCGGCCAACGGCTTGGTCGAGCAGGCCGCGGCCTTCCAGTCCATGCGGGTTGGCGATGTCATGACGCCCCGCGTCGATATCGTAGGCGTGGAGCTTTCGACCCCCTTCGCCGAGGTTGTCGAGCGCTTCGCCGAGGCCGAGCACAGCCGCATGCCGATCTATCGCGAAACGTTGGACGATCCCGTCGGGGTCATCCACGTGAAGGACGTCTTCAAGCTGCTGGCGCGCGGCAAGACGCCGGGGCCGGGCGACCTGATCCTGCAGAAGCTGCGGCGCGACGCCCTCTATGTGCCGGGCTCGATGCGTGCGGCCGATCTGCTGCTGCGGATGCAGACCGAGCGCACCCACATGGCCCTGGTGATCGACGAGTTCGGCGGCACCGACGGACTGGTGACCATGGAGGACCTGGTCGAGGCGGTGGTCGGCGATATCGACGACGAGCACGACGAGGCGACGGTCGCCAGCGTCATCCCGCGCCCAGGCGGCGTCTTTGAAGTCGACGCGCGCGCGCCGCTGGAAAAACTCGAGGCCGCCATCGGGCACGATCTGGCGCCCGGCGAGTTGGACGAGGAAATCGATACGGTCGGCGGCCTGGTCTCGGCCCTGGCTGGGCGGGTGCCGCAGCGCGGGGAGGTGATCTCCCACCCCGGCGGCTACGAGATCCAGGTGCTGGATTCCGACGCTCGCCGCGTGAAGCGTGTGAGGTTCAAGCCCACCGTAAGGGTTGAGGTTGGCGGCGAGGCCTGACCTGAAGCGTTCGTCCCCCTGGATAGCGCGCCTGCTGGCGCTCGCCGCTGGCCTAGCGGCCGGTCTCGCTCACCCGCCCTTCGGCGTGCTGCCGGGACTGCTCGGTTACGCCCTGTTCCTGCGCTTGGCCGACACCGAGGGGCCGCGCCCGCTGCGTTCAGCCTTCTTCCGGGGCTGGCTGGCCGGGGTCGGTTATTTCGCGATCAGCGTCTGGTGGATCACCGAGGCCTTCCTGGTCGACGCGGCGGCCCATGGTTGGATGGCGCCCTTCGCCCTGTTGTTCATGGCCGGCGGGCTGGCGCTGTTCTGGGGCCTCGCGGGCTTGGCTTACCGTTGGGCGGCCGTGCGCGGCCCGTCCAGGGTGTTGGTGTTCGCCGGTTGCCTGGCCCTGGCCGAATGGGTGCGGGGCCATGTCTTCACCGGCTTCCCTTGGAATTTACCGGGCGAGACCTGGGGCGCGGGAGGGGCGATGTCCCAGACCGCCTCGCTGGTCGGCTCCTATGGCCTGAGCTGGATCACCATCGCCTTGGCGGGCAGCGCCGCCCTGGTGCTGGACGCCACGCCGCGCCGTGGGCGGGCGATCGGGCTGGGGTTGGCGATCGCCACGCTGGCGGGCTTGTTCGCGTTCGGCGCGATGCGCTTGGCGGCCGCGCCGCCGATCACCACCGACGCGCCCCTGATCCGCGTCGTCCAGGCGAATATCGACCAGAAAGACAAGTGGAAGCCCGAGAACCTCGACCTGATCGTCGACACCTATGTCGCGCTCTCTCGCAGCCAGCCGGGCCAGCCGGTTCCCGCGGTCGTGGTCTGGCCCGAGGGCGCGCTGCCGGCGGTGATCGACGACCTGCTGGCGCCCGGCAGCCCCTACGTGCCGCGCATCGCCGGCGCCCTTCAGCCCGGCCAGACCCTGATGCTCGGGGCCAACCGGATGGGGCTTTCGGCTACTGGCGAGCCGGACTACTTCAACAGCCTGATCGCCCTGCGGCGCGAGGCGACCGGCCTCCGGGTCACCGGCGTCTACGACAAGCACCGATTGGTGCCGTTTGGCGAGTTCCTGCCGTTCGGAGACCTGGCCACCAAGTTCGGAATCCGCAGCCTGGTCCACATGCCCGAGGACTTCACGGCCGGGCCGGAACCTCGGCCGCTGTCGCCTGACGGCCTGCCGCCGGTCCAGCCGCTGATTTGCTACGAGGCGTTGTTCCCCAGGCTGGCCGACGGCGCAGCCAAGCGCACCGGTGTTCGCGCCGAGTGGCTGCTGAATGTCTCCAATGACGCCTGGTTCGGGGCCACCAGCGGGCCGTGGCAGCATCTGAACATCGCCAGCTACCGAGCGATCGAGGCCGGCCTGCCGATCGTGCGCGCCACGCCCACCGGGGTTTCGGCGGTCATTGACGCGCAAGGCCGGATTTTGCCAGGCGCGAAGCTTGGGCTTGGGCAGACCGGCGTGATCGACGCGCGCCTGCCGCCGGCCCGTCCGCCCACCCTCTACAATCGCATCAGCGAAGCAGCCTTCGCCATGATGTTGCTCATTTCGGCGGCGACCATGGCCTGGGGACGCTATCGTAGAGCTTCGCGGAAATGACGGTTTAGTCAGGTTTATGACGCGTCGGCCCGGGCTCATTTAGGGTTGAGCCATGGCTAAGGACGTTGATATCGCGCCAAATCCGGTTGATGTGCATGTGGGTCTGCGGATCCGGTTGCGGCGCAAGGAGCTTGGCGTCAGCCAGGAGAAACTGGCCGAGGCGATCGGCCTGACCTTCCAGCAAGTGCAGAAGTACGAGCGCGCGGCCAATCGGGTGTCGGCCTCCAAGCTCTATGAGGTGGCTCGGGCGCTGGACACCTCCACCGCCTATTTCTTCGAAGGCCTGACCGACGCCCATATCCGGACCGCCGCCGAGCCGGGCGGGCATAGCCAGATGCAGGCTTTCCTGCTGACCGCCGAGGGCGTCGAACTGGCGACCACATTCCCAAAGATTCAGCCGTCCCGGGTGCGCCGGCGCATTCTCGATCTCGTCCGCGCGATGGTGGATGACTCGGCGCAGCCCATTCAGGACTAAGCTCCTCGACGGCGGGGCCTTAACCCTGTGGCGATTGACGCGGCTTGCGGGATATAAAGATTTCTTTATAGGTTTCCGCCGACGTCCAATTGGGGCTGCCGCGCGCCGGCGCCTGCACGATTTCCGGAGCTAACACTTGAGCCGTTCCTCCTATATTTTCACCAGCGAAAGCGTGTCCGAGGGTCACCCCGACAAGGTCGCCGACCGTATCTCCGACACCGTGGTCGACGCCTTCCTGGCCGCCGAGCCCGAGGCCCGCGTGGCCTGTGAGACGCTCGTCACCACCAACCGGATCGTGCTCGCCGGCGAAGTCCGCGCCAGCAAGCCCGGCGCCTCGAAAGCCGAAAACAAGCAGCTGACCAAGGACATCCTGGCCAGCCTCGAGCCCAAGGTTCGCGCCGCGGTCAAGGACATCGGCTACGAGCAGAAGGGCTTCCACTGGCAGAAGGCGAAGTTCGCCAACTATCTGCACGCCCAGTCCGCCGACATCGCCGTTGGCGTCGACTCGACCGAGAAGAAGGAAGAGGGCGCGGGCGACCAGGGGATCATGTTCGGCTACGCCTGCGACGAGACCCCGTCGCTGATGCCGGCCACCCTGCAATTCTCGCACGACATCCTGCACAAGCTGGCCGAAGTCCGTCACTCGGGCGAATGCGAGGCGCTTGAGCCTGACGCCAAGAGCCAGGTCACGGTGCTTTATGAGGACGGCCGCCCGGTCGAGATCCTGAAGATCGTCGTCTCGACCCAGCACAAGAAGAAGATCGGCGACCAGGCCGCCAATTCGAAGCGCATCCAGGCGCTGATCAAGCCCTATGTCGAGAGCGTCCTGCCGTCGGGCCTGATCACCAAGAAGACCAAGTGGCACGTCAATCCGACCGGCCGCTTCCTGATCGGCGGTCCTGACGGCGACGCCGGCGTCACCGGCCGCAAGATCATCGTCGACACCTATGGCGGCGCCGCGCCGCACGGCGGCGGCGCCTTCTCCGGCAAGGACCCGACCAAGGTCGACCGTTCGGCCGCCTATGCTT
Source organism: Phenylobacterium sp. (assembly GCF_030654915.1). GTDB lineage: Bacteria > Pseudomonadota > Alphaproteobacteria > Caulobacterales > Caulobacteraceae > Phenylobacterium. The sequence goes on from NZ_JAURWM010000262.1 coordinate 4,649, forward strand.
GCCGCTACCTGGCCAAGAACGTGGTCGCCGCGGGTCTGGCCCGCAAGTGCACCATCCAGATCAGCTACGCCATCGGCGTCGCCGACCCGCTCAGCTTCTATGTCGACCTGCACGGCACCGGCGAAGTCGATCCGGTCAAGCTGGAGCTGGCCCTGCCGCAGATGATCGGCGGCGGCACGCCGCGCGCCATTCGCGAACACCTGCAGCTCAACCGTCCGATCTACGCCCGCACCGCGGCCTACGGCCACTTCGGCCGCCAGCCGGACAACGAGGGCGGCTTCTCCTGGGAAAAGACGGATCTGGTCGACCAACTCAAGAGTCTCGCCTAATCTGATCCTGAGCCCCGCTTCGGCGGAACGTTCAGTCTGTGTGGGGGGCCGTCGTGCGCAAGCGCGGCGGCCCTTCTCTTTGCCTGCGATGCGCTCCGCCGCATTCCCTCGGCGGCGGGACCGCGCTAGAGGGCGGCGATGGAAGACACTGCTCACCCGCTGCTCCGCTCCTACGGCCGGATCAAGTCGCGCCCGATCAAGCCGCGCCAGGCCGCCCTGGTGGAGACCTTGCTGCCGCGGATCCGCGCGCCCCAGGCGCCGTTCGATCCGCGCGAGCTGATGCCGGAGGCCGACGAGGTCTGGCTGGAGATCGGCTTCGGCGGCGGCGAGCACATGGCCAGCCAGGCGGCCCGCGCCCCGAACGTGCTGATCATCGGCTGCGAACCGTTCCTGAACGGCGTGGCCAGCGCCGTGCGCCACGTAGACGAGCAGGGGCTCAAGAACGTGAGGATCAAGGACGGCGACGCCCGCGAACTGATCGACCACCTGCCAGCCGCCTGCCTGACGCGGGTCTTCATCCTGTTCCCCGACCCCTGGCCCAAGGCGCGCCATCACAAGCGCCGGATCGTGCAGCCCGAGGTGTTGGCCGAGCTGGCCAGGGTGATGAAGCCAGGCGGCAGGCTTCGCTTCGCCACCGATGTCGCGGGATATGCCGACTGGACGCTGGAACGGGTGCTCGCCTCGCCGGACTTCAAATGGGCGGCGGAGCGCGCCGACGACTGGCGCATCCCGCCCGCCGACCACATCACCACGCGCTATGAAGAAAAGCGCTTGGGAGACTGCGAGCCGGTCTTCTTCGACTTCGAACGGATCTAGTCGCGGCCTCCAAGACCTGACCTCCCAGGTAATGGCGGGCCTTGGCGTCGTGTCCTAGGCTCCCCGCAACATTGGGAGGACGAGCGATGTCACGCTTTTGGCGAACCTGGACGATAGGATGGTGCTGGGCGGTGGGCGGTTTCGGCGTGATCCTGGCGGCGAGCGCCTTCGAAGCGACCGACGGCCCGACGCGCTGGCTATTTGGTCTGCTGAACAATCGCGTCGCGTTTGATCCCGACGCCCACACGCAATTCAGCCTGGCGGTTCTAGGCGCGGTGACGATCGGCTGGAGCCTGACCTTGCTGGCGGCCGTTCAGGCCGCGCACCAACTCGGCGACCAAGCCAGGTCCGTCTGGATCCTGATAACGAGCAGCGTGGTGGTCTGGTACGTGATCGACACCGCCCTGTCGCTCGCCACCGGCTTTGGGCTCAACGCGATTCCGAACACCCTTTTCCTGATGGCGTTCCTGCTGCCGATCATCCGCGGCGACGTGCTCAAATCGCCTTCGCGTGCGGCAACCGCGTCACCAGAACGGGTCTGGTGACGCAGTCGGGTTGAGCCCTACTTCTGGCCCCAACCCTTGCCGGCGGCGTTGGCGCGCTCAATGCCCTGGCGGATCAGTTCGCCGGTTTCTTCCGGATCGGCCCAGCGGACGATCTCGACCGACTTGCCCTTTTCCAGGTCTTTGTAATGCTGGAAGAAGTGCGCGATCTGCTCGGTGAGGATGGCGGGCAGGCCGCGCCAGGAATCCACCCCAGCGTAGAACGGGTGCAGCTTGTCGACCGGTACGGCCAGGACCTTTTCGTCGCCGCCGGCTTCGTCGATCATCATCAGGGTGCCGATCGGGCGCACGCGGATCACCGCGCCGGGAACCACGGGGGTCGGACCGACCACCAGCACGTCCATCGGATCGCCATCGTCCGACAGGGTGGGGGGGATGAAGCCGTAGTTGCCGGGATAGTACATGGCCGTGTGCAGGAAGCGGTCGACCATGATCGCGCCCGACTCCTTGTCGAGCTCGTACTTCACCGGCTCGCCGCCCTGCGGGATCTCGATGATGGCGTTGACGTCGTAGGGCGGGTTCACGCCGGTGGGAATCTTGGAGATGTCCATGGGGAGGAGGACCTTGAAGACGTGGGGAGTTGAGGGCGCCGTCTGTGGACCATTCAGGGCCGGCGGAAAAGAGGCGCCGAGATTTCGGCGGGACGAATGCTCTAAATGACGCCTCAATAACAGTCGGACGTGCTCGAAATTGGGAGGGGCTGACAAGGGGCGGCGGGCGCGCTATATAGGCCTTCACATCGTCCGTTAGCGCTGGATAGCGCCTACGAGCGGCAGGCTTCGGCCCGGCCGCTTTTTTGTTGCCGGAGAGTAGCCAAGCTTATGCGGGGCAAGACCACGGAAGACCAAAGGCTCGTTGAGCTCCTCGATCCCGTCGCCGAAGCCGCAGGCTACGAGATCGTGCGCCTGCGCCTGATGGGCGGAGAGAACGCCCGCCGCTTGCAGATCATGGCCGAAACGCCGGACGGCGACATGGTCGTCGAAGACTGCGCGCGCCTGAGCCGAGCCATTTCGGAAATCATGGACGCCGCCGACCCGATCGCCGGCGAGTATACGCTGGAAGTCTCCTCGCCCGGCGTGGACCGGCCGCTGACCCGGCTGAAGGACTTCGTGACCTACGAGGGCCATGAGGCCCGCATCGAACTCGATCGCGTCGCCGAGGGCCGCAAGCGGTTCCGCGGCGTATTGGCCGGGATCGAGGGCGACAATATCGGTATCGACCTGGAAGGGGAGGAGGCCACCGCCATGGTGCCGTTCTCCTGGATCGTCGACGCCAAACTGATCCTGACCGACGCCCTGATGAAGCGTGGCGCTGAAGAGCGCGCCGCCCGCATCGAAGGCGACGACCAACAAGATACACCCGAGTAAAAGGACACAACCGATGAGCCTGACCGGCATTTCCGCCAACCGGCTTGAGCTGTTGCAAATCGCCGAGGCCGTGGCCCGCGAGAAGTCGATCGACAAGGAGATCGTCATCGCGGCGATCGAGGAAGCGATCCAGAAGGGCGCTCGCGCCCGCTACGGCGCCGAGCACGACATCCGGGTCCATATCGATCCCAAGACCGGTGAGACCATCATCAAGCGCGTGATCACCGTGATCCCCGATGACCTGGTCTATGAAGCCGAGGACAGCGAGGACGGTCCCAGCGAGCCCATG
>NZ_JAURWM010000267.1 GCF_030654915.1 Phenylobacterium sp.
GACCCTGAAGGAAGGCCCCGCCGTCCTGACCAACTTCGTCGACGTGGCGGTGGGCGAGCTCTCCATCGGCCAAAAGGTCAAGGTGAAGTTCCAGCCGACCGAGAACGGCCCGCCGGTCCCGGTGTTCGCGCCGGCTTAAGACGAAATTCCTCTCCCCGCTGGGGAGAGGTTAGGTGAGGGGGCGGCCTATCGGCTTCCCCCCTCGCTGATTATCGAGGCTGAGTTGCGCCGCTACGCGACGCTTCCCCTCACCCGACCTCTCCCCGGTGGGGAGAGGCGATTAACGCCGCCCAGCCGCATCAGGTCTCTTGCGTCTCCGACAGCTCGGCCAGGACTTCCTCCGTATGTTCGCCCAGTCGCGGAGGATGGCGGCGGATGCTGGAGGGCGTGCCGGTGAACTTCACCGGCGGCTTCATCGCGATGTAGGTCCCAGCCTGGGGATGGTCGTACTTCTGGAAGAAGCCGACCGCCTTCAGGTGCGGATCATTGGGCAGGTCGTCCAGGCGATTGGTGCGGGTGACCGGGATCGACAGCGGCTTGAGCAGGGCCAGCCACTCGTCGGTGGTCTTGGTGACCGTGACGGTCTCGACCAGGGCATAGAGTTCGTGGATGTGCTTGCCGCGCGCCTTGGCCTGGAACCGCGGGTCCTTGGCGAAGGTCTCGCCCCAGCCGGCCACCTCGAAGAAGATGTCCCACTGTTTGTCGGTATAGGGCAGCAGTCCGATGTGGCCGTCCTTGGTCGGGAACGGCTTGCGGTGCGGATTGACCACCCGCTGATAACCCCACTGGCCGGTCGGCGGATCGAAGGCGTGGTCGTAAAGGTGCTCGACCAGGGTGAAGCTGGTCATGCACTCCAACATCGGCACCTCGATGAACTGGCCCTGCCCGGTCTGGCTGCGACTGAACAGACCCGCCGTGATCGCCTGGGCCATGAACAGTCCCGAGACCTTGTCGGCCACCAGGGTCGGCAGGATGCGCGGGGTCGGGTTACCATCGGTACGCGGCAGGATGTCGGCTAGGCCGCAGGCCGACTGGATCAGGTCGTCATAGGCCGGCTCCCCCGCATAGGGTCCCTCGGAGCCATAGCCGGCGGCGTGGACATAGACGACGTCCGGCCGCAGAGCCTTCACGTCCTCATAGGCCAGGCCCAGGCGTTTGAGGCCCTCATAGCGGATCGAGGTGGCGAAGACGTCGCAGCTCTTGATCAACTGCTCCAGGCTTCGACGCGATTTCGGGTCGGCCAGGTTGAACATCACCGAGCGCTTGTTGCGGTTGATGGTCAGGAAGATGGGGCCAAGGTCGCGCGGCCAGCCCTCCGGGGTGTGGCCCGGCCAACGCATGATGTCGCCGCCATCGCCGCTCGCCGAGCCCGGGTCCTCGAGCTTGATCACCTCGGCGCCCTGGTCGCCCAGCATCTGGGTCGCATAGGCCCCGAACACCACGCTGGTCAGGTCGAGGATGCGCACGCCCTTGAGCGGCCCGGTGGCTTCTCCAGCCAACTGCTTTACTTCCGCCACGTCAGGCCTCCCCTCTGCGAACCGTCTCGTTATGATCGCCTCAAAGATCGCGCATTGACGCGGGGGAGGGCTAGTGGACTTCGCACTTTCCGACGAACACAGGATGCTGAAGGAGCTGGTCGCCCGCTTCGTTCAGGACGAACTGATGCCGCTGGAGGCCGGAGTCCTGGCCCGCGAAGCCGACGGCAAGGGCCTGGGCATCGGAGCTGCCGAGCACAAGCGGTTGGACGAGGTGTCCAAGTCGCTCGGCCTCTGGGGCCTGGACGCGCCCGAGGACGTCGGCGGCGTCGACCTGCCGGCCGTGGCGATGGTCGGGGTCAACGAGGAGTTGGGCAAGACGGTCACCCCCTACACCCTGCCGCCTGACAGCCCGAACCTGCGGATGCTGGCCGCCACCGTGAACGAGCGCCAGCGCGAAGCCTATCTGGCCCCCTATGTACGCGGCGAGACCATCAGCGCCATCGGCATCTCCGAACCCGGCGCCGGCGCCGACCCGGCCGGCATGATCACCCGGGCCGTGCGCGACGGCGAGGACTGGATCATCAGTGGACGGAAGATATGGATCAGCCGCGCCGAAGAGGCCGACTTCACCATCCTGATGGCGGTGACCGACAAGGAGAAGGGCGCGCGCGGCGGCATGTCGGCGTTCCTGATCGATAAGGGAACGCCGGGCTTCAACGTGCTGCGCAAAATCCCGATGATCGGCGGCCAGGCGACCTATGAGGTGGCGCTGGACGACTGCCGGGTCGAGGGCTGGAAGCTGCTCGGCCAAGAGGGCAACGGCTTTGCGCCCATGCAGCTGCGACTGGGCACGCGGCGGATCGAGATGGCTTCATGGTCGATCGGCATGGCCCAGCGGGCGCTGGACATGATCTGCGACTACGCCCCACAGCGGAAGACCTTCGGCCTGCCGCTCAGCGAACGCCAGGCGATACAGTGGTGGGTGGCCGACGCCGCCACCCGAATTCACGCCGCCCGGCTGATGACCTATGACTGCGCCTGGAAACTCGACCAGGGCCGGGACGTCCGCCAGGAGATCTCGATGATCAAGGCCTACTCGACCGAGATGGCCTGGGAGGTCGTCGACCGGGCGATGCAGACCTTCGGCGCCATGGGCATGACCAAGGAACTGCCGCTGCAACTGATGGCCACGCGCCTGCGCACCATGCGAATCTATGATGGCCCCACCGAAGTCCACAAATGGGTGGTGGCCCGCAACCTGATGGGATCGAGACGATGAAGACCGCTTACGGCGACCACCTCAAGGTGAGCATCGAAGGCCACATAGCGACGGTCACGATCGACCGGCCGCCGAACAACCACGTCTCGGTCGAGTTGATGAAAGACCTGGCCGACGCCCTGGAAAACCTCGACAACTCCAACAACTGCCGCGCCGTGGTGCTGACCTCGGCCGGCAAGGCGTTCTGCGCCGGCGCCGACCTGGTGGCCCCGGACGGCATCGCCGGCAAGGGCATGGGCGGCATCAACGCCCTCTATGATCAGGCGGTGCGACTGTTCTCGGTGGAGACCCCGATCATCGCGGCCGTGCAGGGCGCGGCGGTGGGCGCGGGCCTGGGCCTCGCCCTCGTCGCCGATTTCCGGGTGGCGGCGCCCGAGGCGCGGTTCGCGGCCAATTTCGTCAAGCTGGGCTTCCATCCCGGCTTTGGCCTGACCCACACCCTGCCCCGTCTGATCGGCCAACAACGCGCCAACCTGATGTTCCTGACCGGCCGCCGGGTGAAGGCCGACGAAGCCCTGGCCTGGGGGCTGGTGGATGAAGTCGTGCCGCTGACGGACCTGTTGGCCTCGGCCCAGGCGCTCGCCGCCGAGATCGCCGAGAACGCGCCCCTGGCCGTGCTCGCCACCCGCAAGACCCTGCGCCAGGGCCTGGCCGAAGCGGTTCGCGCCCAGACCCACCATGAGCACGCCCAGCAGACCATTCTGCGCGCGACCGAGGACTTCGCCGAAGGTGTCCGAGCCGTCCAGGAACGCCGCGCCGGCCACTTCACGGGGCGCTGAGCCAGGCTCTATTTCCTCCCCTGCTTTCGCTGGGGAGGAAGGGCGGGCGGCTTTTACGCCGCCTTGCCAAGTTGGGAGGCCACGCGCGCCAGATCGGTGATGCGGCCCCAATCGCCGGCGCGGACGGCGTCAGCTGGGGCGACCCAGCTGCCGCCGACACAGATCACGTTCGGCAGGGCCAGGTAGTCGGAGGCGTTCTTCGCGTCGACCCCGCCGGTCGGGCAGAAGGTCGCCTGGGGGAACGGGCTGGAAAAGGCCTTCAGCGCTCCGACGCCGCCGACGATATTGGCGGGGAACAGCTTGAAGTGGGTGTAGCCGGCGCGCAGGCCCGACATCAATTCGGTCGCCGTGGCGATGCCCGGCAGCAGCGGCAGCGGCCCCTCGAAACCCTCCCCCTCGATCAGACCAGGGCTGACACCGAATTTCGCGCCGGCGTCGGCCGCCGCCTGGCGGGCCGACGCGGTCAGGATGGTGCCGGCGCCCGCGACAGCGCCCTCGACCTCGCCGGCGATGCGGCGGATGCATTCGATCGCCACCGGCGTGCGCAGGGTGACTTCCAAGGCGTAGAGACCGCCGGCCACCAGGGCCTTGGCCAGCGGAACGGCGTGCGCCTCTTCCTCGATAATCAGGACCGGCACCACAGGCGCCAGCTTCAGGATCTCGACCAGGGTCAAAGGACGCTTCCTTCCATCTGCTCCAGCACCCGTGCCGCGCCGACCAGGGCCGCGAAGGGGTGGACGACGAGATGGGTCGGAATGTCGCGGGTATAGTCGGAAAGCCGACCCTTGTCTTCGAACCGCCGGCGGAAGCCGCCCGCGGCGAGGCGGTCGGCCATGCGCGGCGCCATCCCCCCGGAGACATAGACCCCGCCCCGCGCGCCGCAGGTCAGGGCGATGTCGCCGGCCACCGAGCCGAGTATCTCGCAGAACCGGTCGAGGGCCTCGTCAGCCAGCAGATCGCCGCCCGCCTGCCCAGCGGCCAGCACTTCCTTCTCGTCCTTCAGATCGGCGGCCACGCCGCGCACGTCGGCCAGGCCGCGATAGAGTGAATAGAGCCCCGGCCCCGACAGCAGCCGCTCGATCGACACCCGGCCGTGGGTGCGACGCAGCGAGGCCCAGATCGCCGCCTCGACCCCGTCATAGGGCGCGAAGGCCGCATGCCCGCCCTCGCTTGGAATAGCGATGTCGCCGCGTTCGGTGCGAACCACCATGGCGGTTCCAAAGCCGGTCCCCGCCCCCAGCACCAGGATGGGCGCGCCCTCGGCGCCGCGCGTCACCGGGCCGATGGTCCGCAGGTCGTCGGCGTCGAGCACCGGCGCGGCGAGGGCCTGGGCGGCGAAGTCGTTGATCAGGCGGGCGGCGTGGAACTCGAAGGTTCCGATCAGCTCGCCCTCGGAAATCCGCCAGTCCAGATTGGTGAACTCGATCTCGCCGTCCACCACCGGTCCGGCGACCGCGATGGCGGCGGTGTGCAGCTTCTGGCGACCAACCGTGGTCTCCAGATACTCGCCGATCACCTCGGTTAGCGAGCCATACTCCTTGGCCGGATAGGTCTTGGGATTGCGAATACGCCCGGCGGAATCCACCACGGCGAGGCGGGCGTTGGTGCCGCCCACATCGCCGACCAGGCCGGTATAGACTGTCTTCACGCGGCGTCTCCGAAGAGGGCGCTAGCCCCCAGTTCTGCTGGTCCGGCGGCTTTGCGCATCCAGCCGAACAACTCACGGCCATAGCCGAAACCGGCGGCCGGCGTCACCGCGCGCGGGCGCGCCGCCAACTGCGCCGCATCGACCTTGATCTCCAGCACCCCGGAATGGGCGTCCAGACGGATGATGTCGCCCTCGCGGACATAGGCCAGCGGTCCGCCATGGGCGGCCTCCGGCGTGACGTGAATGGCGGCGGGCACCTTGCCCGAGGCGCCGGACATCCGTCCGTCGGTGACCAGGGCCACCTTGAAGCCCTTGTCCTGCAAGACGCCAAGCACCGGGGTCAGGCTGTGTAGTTCGGGCATGCCGTTGGCGGTCGGGCCCTGGAAGCGGACCACGGCGATGAAGTCGCGGTTGAGTTCGCCGCGCTTGTGGGCCTCGAGCAGGTCGTCCTGGTCCTCGAAGACCAGGGCCGGCGCCTCGACGATGAGATTGGCTTCCTTGACCGCCGAGGTCTTGATCACCGCCCGGCCGAGGCCGCCGGTGAGCAGCCGCATGCCGCCCTCCGGCAAAAAGGGATCGGTGGCGGGACGCAGGATATCGAGGTTCAGCGACTGGGCCGCGCCTTCGCGCCAGACCAGCTTGCCGTCCTGAAGGAACGGCTCCTGCTGATAGAGCCGCAGGCCGGCGCCGGCGACGGTGACAACGTCATCGTGGGCCAGGCCGGCGTCCAGCAGCTCACGCACCACGAAGGCCATGCCGCCCGCCGCATGGAAGGCGTTCACGTCCTCCGAACCGTTCGGATAGACCCGCGCGAGCAGCGGCGTAACCTTGGACAGTTCGTCGAAGTCCTGCCAGTCGATGACGATCCCGGCCGCCCTAGCCATGGCTACCAGATGCAGGGTGTGGTTGGTCGAGCCGCCGGTGGCCAGCAGGCCGGCCAGGGCGTTGACGATGGACTTCTCGTCCACCACCGCGGCCATCGGCGTATAGCTGTTGGTTCCGTTCGCGATCTCGATGGCGCGCTTGGGCGCCGCGGCGACCAGGGCGTCGCGCAGCGGGGTGTTGGGATGGACGAAGGCCGAGCCCGGCAGGTGCAGGCCCATCATCTCCATCATCATCTGGTTGGAGTTGGCGGTGCCGTAGAAGGTGCAGGTGCCCGGGCCGTGATAGGACTTCATCTCGGTTTCGAGCAGTTCGTCGCGGGTCGCCTTGCCCTCGGCGAACAGCCCGCGCACGCGGGCCTTCTCGGCGTTGGAGAGGCCCGAACTCATCGGACCGCCGGGCACGAAAATCACCGGCAGGTGGCCAAAGGACAGCGCCCCGATCACCAGGCCTGGCACGATCTTGTCGCAGATGCCCAGCATCAGGGCGGCGTCGAAGGCGTCGTGGGTCAGGGCGATGGCCGTCGCCATGG
>NZ_JAURWM010000277.1 GCF_030654915.1 Phenylobacterium sp.
CCAGAGCCGGCCGAGATTGGTGTATTTCGATTGGCCGGTCTGGCGATGACGCTGGTTCACCGGCCGGAAGTCCACCTGATAGCCTTCACGCAGCATCAAGGCCGGCAGGTATCGGTGGATGTGGTCGAAATAGGGGAGCCGCAGGAAGGCCTCGCGGCGGAAGGCCTTGAGGCCGCATCCGGTGTCGTTGGCCGTGTCCTTCAGCAGGCGCTTGCGCACGCCGTTACCGAACTTCGAGGCGAACTTCTTGGCGGCGCTGTCCTGACGTTTCACCCGCTCGCCGCCGACCAGCACGAGGCCCGGCGGTCCGGCGACCAGCGCGTCCACCAGACCCGGCCCATCGGCGGGATCGTTCTGGCCGTCGCCGTCCAGGGTCACGATCACATCGCCGCGGGCGGCCAGGACGCCGGTGCGAATCGAACGGCTCTGTCCCGAGTTCTTGGCGTGGCTCAGCACCCGCAGTTGCGGAATCTCAGCCTTCAAGGCGCTGAGCGCCGCGCGCGTGTTGTCCCGGCTGCGGTCGTCCACGAAGACGATCTCGAAATCGCGCCCAGCAAAGGCGGCGGCGATCTCGCGGGCAAGGTCTGGCGCCGCGCCTTCCTCGTCGAAGACGGGGACGACCACGGAAATGTCGGGCGTTGATTGAGCCATATTCCCTCCATAGCGGAAAATTCGGCGCGCGGGTGCTATCAACTCGGACATGAATCTCGAGGCCTATATCGACCGCTTCAGTCGGGGGTGGCGCGCGCCGGCGTTCGCGGCCCTGATCGCATTCCTGGCAGGCCTGCCGGGCGTGTTCGCCATGCCGCCGCTGGACCGCGACGAGAGCCGGTTCGCCCAGGCGACCGCCCAAATGCTGGAGAGCGGCGACTTCGTCGTCATCCGTTTCCAGGACCAGCCGCGCTTTAAAAAGCCGGTCGGCATTCACTGGCTGCAGGCGGGCAGCGTCGCGGCCTTCTCCTCCCCAGAGGACCGCGAGATCTGGGCCTATCGTCTGCCGTCCCTGCTGGGCGCCATGCTGGCGGCGGCGGCCTGCGCCTGGGGCGCGGCCGCCTTCTTCGGAAACCGCGCAGGGCTGCTGGCTGGCGGGCTGCTCGGCGCCACCTTCCTGCTCTCCACCGAAGCTTTCATCGCCAAGACCGACGCGGTGCTGGCCGGGACCACGACCCTGGCCCTGGCGGCGATGGGGCGGATCTATGCGGCTTCGCGGGACGGACCGCCGGCGGGACGCCTGACCCGGCTGCTATTCTGGCTGGGACTTTCGGTCTCGATGCTGGTGAAGGGACCGGTCGGCCTGATGGTCGTCGTCCTGACCGCGCTGAGCCTATGCGTCTGGGACCGCAAGGCCGACTGGCTCAAGAGCATGGGCTGGATCTGGGGCCTCATCCTGACCGCGGCGGTGGTCGGCCCCTGGGCGACGGCGGTGACCGTGGCCACGGACGGCGGCTTCTGGACGACGGCGTTCGGCGCCGATTTCGCCCCCAAGCTGGTCGGCGGCCAGGAAAGCCACGGGGCGCCGCCCGGCTATCACACCCTGCTGCTGCCGCTGCTGATCTTCCCCGGTTCGCTGCTGTTGCCCGCCGCCCTGGCGCTTGGCTGGCGGGGGCGGCGCGAGCCTGGCGTGCGCTTCGCGCTCTGCTGGCTGATCCCCGCCTTCCTGGTCTTCGAGGCGACCCCGACCAAGCTGGTTCACTACACCCTGCCGACCTACGGCGCTCTGGCCTGGCTGATGGCCGTGGCCGCCACGCGCGGCGAGGTTGGGCCTGTCGCCCGCTGGCTGGGCGTCGGGCTGTCGGCCCTGGTCGGCACGGTGCTGGCCGCGGCGGTCTTCTATCTGTTCAGCGAGTACGGCGATCCCAGCGACCTGCCGGCCGCCATCCTCACCGCCCTGCTGTTGGCGGCGGCGGGCCTGGTCGGCGCTTGGCTGCTCTGGCGACGTGAACCGACCAAGGCGCTAGTCGCGGCCGCCGCCTTGAGCATCCTTGGCCATGGCGCCTTCGCCGCGGTGTTCATCCCCCGGCTGGAGCCGCTGCTGGTCTCCAAGCGCACCGCCGACATCTTGACCGAGCAACGACTGTTGCCGCGCCAAGGCATCACGCCCGCGCCGGTGGCCGTGGCCGGATACGCCGAACCGAGCCTGGTCTTCGAACTGGGCACGCCCACCGATCTTGGCGGAGTCGATCAGGCCATCGAGGCCCTGGCCGACCAGCGCCCCGCCGTGGTCGAAAGCCGCGAGCAAGCCCAATTCGAAGCGGCCCTGAAGGCCCGCAACGTCAAGGCCCGCGAGATCGGCAAGGTCGAGGGCCTCAACTACTCCAACGGCGACGACACGACTTTACGTGTCTACGCCCCGATCCCATCTGAGGGACAATGAGCCGTTTCATCGAAATCGTCGAAGTCGGTCCGCGCGACGGGCTGCAGAATGAAAAGACCGTCCTGGACGTCGGCCAGAAGCTGGACTTCATCCGCCGTCTCGACGCCGCCGGCGCGCGCCGGATGGAGGTGGTGTCCTTCGTCAATCCCAAGCGCGTGCCGCAGATGGCCGGCGCCGAGGAGGTGATGGCCGACCTGTCGCCGGACACAAAGCTCTCGCGCATCGGCCTGGTGCTGAACATGCGCGGCTGGGAACGCGCCGTGGCGAGCGGCTGCGACGAGGCCAATGTGGTGGTCTGCGCCTCCGACGGCTTCGGCATCCGTAACCAGGGCGCCTCGGTGGACGAGCAGATCGCCGCCATGCACGGGATCACTGAGCGTCGCGCCGCCGATGGCGGGCCGCCGATCTCGGTGACCTTCTCGGTCGCCTTCGGCTGCCCGTTCGACGGCGAGGTGCCGCAAGATCGCGTCGTCTCGCTGGCCCGTGAAGCCGCCAACGCCAAGGTCGCCGAGATCGCGCTGGCCGACACCATCGGCGTCGCCGACCCCTGGACCGTCCGCAGCCGGGTCGAGGCCGTCCGCGCGGTGATCGGCGATATCCCGCTGCGTCTGCATTTCCACGACACCCGCAACACGGGCCTGGCCAACGCCTTCGCCGGGGTCGAGGCCGGGGTGAATATCCTGGACGCCAGTTGCGGGGGCCTCGGCGGCTGCCCGTTCGCGCCGGAGGCCACGGGCAATATCGGCACGGAAGATCTAGTCTACATGCTCGAGCGCGCCGGGTTCGATACGGGCTACGACCTCGGCGCCCTGATCGAGACGGCGAAGTGGATGTCGGGGGTTTTGAACAAGCCCATCGCCGCATCCGTCAGCCGGGCCGGCGTGTTCCCGCAGTAGCTAGGCCGCCCGTCCGCGGATACGCCACATCACCGGGCGGGCGATGGCGGTGCAGACGATCAGCGGCGAGATCAACCAGGCGACTAGGCTCTCGCCGCCGGTTTTGGCCCGCTTGCGGAAATAGCGCGCCAGGCCGACGCCCTTGTGAAACTCCACGCGCAGCGGGCTGGCGTGGCTGGTGTGACCGAGGTGGATCACTTCGGCCTTGGGCTGGAACAGGACGTCGCCGCCGCTCTGGCGCACGCGCCAGCACAGGTCCACGTCCTCCACATGCAGGAAATAGCCTTCGTCGAAGCCTTGGACTGCGTCGAAGTCCTCGCGGCGCATGCAGAAGCACGCGCCCGAAATGGTCGGGACGGCGATCACCTCTTCCGGGGCCGCCTCGCTCTCCCAATGCACCTCGTAGCGGCGCAGGGCGGGGATGGCGCCGGCCAGGCGGCTGAGGCTGAGCAGGGCGCTGACAGGCGTAATGTCGCCCCGCCGCGCGCCGCGCTGTTCGGTGCGGTCGGAATTCAGCACTCGGCCGCCGACCAGGCAGGGCACAGGACGGCCTTCGATGGCCCGCGCCAGTTCGGCGATGCAATCGGTTTGCAGGAAGGCGTCGGGATTGAGAAAGACCAGCACCTCGCCGCAGGCGGCGCGGGCGCCGAGATTAGCGCCGCGCGCGAACCCGACATTGCCCTGCCCCGCGATCACCCGCACCCGACGATCGCCGTCGGCGAGCCGCTTCAGGCGGGCCGCCTCCGACTGGGTCGAACCGTTGTCCACGACGACCAACTCATCGACCAGCGGATCGGCGAGCACGCATTCGACACTCTGCTGGAGAGCCTCCCCGGTCATGTAGACGACCATGACCACGGAGACCTTGCGGCGGGGCTTCAAGAAATCCTGCGTCGGCGCGGTTTCGTAAGCAACGATCGGTGCGGCGATGCCGTTCATCCAGCCTCCCTTACCCCGACCTCGCCTTGCAGGGGCGACGCACCCCGAAGCACAGCTTGGCGTATAACATCCGGCGGACTCGCCTCTAAGGCAAGTGCCTTGGCGGCTTCTGCGAGCGACAGAATCTGCTGTCCATCGGATCCCAGACGCCTCAAAGCGACCTTGCCCTCTTCAGCTTCACGTCGACCAACCACGGCGATAACCGGCGTCTTGGCGAGGCTGTGTTCCCGAATCTTATAGTTGATCTTCTCGTTCCGCAGATCCGTTTCAACCCGGAGACCAGCGGCGCTCAATTCTTGAGCCACCGCCAAGGCATAATCATCCGCATCTGACGTAATTGTGGCGACCACCACCTGCGTGGGGGCCAGCCAAAGCGGAAACGCGCCAGCATAATTTTCGATCACAACGCCGATGAAACGCTCCATCGAGCCGCAGATCGCGCGGTGCAACATCACCGGACGCTGCTTGGAACCGTCCTCGGACACGTATTCGGCGTCGAGGCGCTCGGGCATCACGAAATCAAGCTGCAGCGTACCGCACTGCCACGTCCGCCCGATGGCGTCGGACAGGTGGAACTCGAGCTTCGGGCCATAGAACGCCCCTTCGCCCGGCAGGCGCTCGACCTCCATGTTCACCGCCTGGCGGGCGGCGCGGTCGAGCTTGTCCTCGGCGATATCCCAGACCTCGTCCGTGCCGGCCCGCAGATCGGGCCGCAGGGCCAGCTTCACGCTGTGGAGCTCCAGGCCGAAGTCGGCATAGACCGAGTTCAGCAGACGAACGAACTTCGTCGTCTCTTCCTCGATCTGGTCCTCGCGGCAGAAGATGTGGGCGTCGTCCTGCGTGAAGGCGCGCAGGCGCATGATGCCGTGCAGCGCGCCCGACGGCTCGAAGCGGTGGCAGGCGCCGAACTCGGCCATGCGCAGCGGCAGGTCGCGATAGGATTTTTGACCGAAGTTGAAGATCTGCACGTGGCCCGGGCAGTTCATCGGCTTGACGGCCAGCTGTTCGCCTTCCGCCGTCTCGCACGTGAACATGTTCGCACCGAACTTTTCCCAGTGCCCGGACTTCTCCCATAGACCCCGGTCCATGATCTGGGGTGCCTTGACCTCGACGTAACCGTCAATCTCCAGGCGGCGCCGCATGTAGGATTCCACCGTGCGGTAGAGCGTCCAACCCTTGGGGTGCCAGAAGATCATGCCCTTGGCTTCTTCCTGCAGGTGGAAGAGGTCCATGGCCCGGCCGATCTTGCGGTGGTCGCGCTTCTCGGCCTCTTCCAACCGCGTCAGATGGGCTTCGAGGTCGGCCTCGCTGGCCCACGCCGTACCATAGATGCGCTGGAGCTGAGCGTTGCGATGGTCGCCGCGCCAATAGGCGCCGGCCAGCTTCATCAGTTTGAACGCCTTGCCGACCGCCTTCGTCGAGGGCAGGTGCGGCCCCAGGCACAGGTCTTTCCACTGGCCCTGGCGATAGACCGTGATCGTCTCGCCCTCGGGCAGGTCGGAGATGATCTCGGCCTTGTAGGCCTCGCCGATAGACTTGAAGTGGGCGATGGCCTCGGCGCGGTCCCAGACTTCGCGCACGATCTTCTCGTCGCGGTCGACGATCTCCTTCATGCGCTGTTCGATCTTGGCCAGATCATCCAGGCTGAAAGGCGTCTCGCGGGCGAAGTCGTAATAGAACCCGTCCTCGATGGCCGGGCCGATCGTGACCTGCGTGCCGGGGAACAGTTCCTGCACCGCCTCGGCCATGATGTGGCTGGCGTCGTGGCGGATGGTGTCGAGCGCCTCGGGGCTGTCGCGCGTCAGGATCTCGAACTGGCCGCCGCTCGGCAGCGCGCGGTCGAGGTCGTAGAGTCGCCCATCGAGCTTGATGAGCACGGCGCGTTTCTCCAGCGATTTGGCGATGGAGGCGGCGACGTCACGGCCCGTGGCGCCGTCTTCGAACTGGCGCTGAGAGCCGTCGGGAAAAATCAGATCGATCATGATTCACATGTCCATGTCCGCGAGGCCGACCCATCCGGGGTCTTGTCGCGCGGTTGGGGGACCGGGTCGTAGCCCGCGCCTCCCCAGGGATTACAGCGGCACAACCGCCGGGTCGCGAGCCAGGAGCCGCGCCAGGCGCCATGCAGGATCAGGGCCTCCGCGGCGTATTCCGAGCAACTCGGAAGAAACCGGCATTGGCGCCCGATCAGGGGCGAAAGCGTCAGCTTGTAGGCGCGAAGTGCGCCGCGGACGCAGGTTTCATAAAGGTTCATGCCGGCTCGCAGGCGTGCGATTCAATCGCTGCGATTACGCCTCGCGGTCTTGAGGATCAAGCCGCGCCGGCGGGGCTAGTTCGTTCCACGGCGCGGCGAACAGCCTCCGCCGCGGCCTCGAACGCAAGCAGCGTGGAGGCGTGGCGGGCGGGATAGTCTTTCACCGGGGCCAACATCGAGAGATCCGCGAAACGTCCAACAGGCGCGTCTGCGCCTTGCTTCAACATAGCACGGAACTGATCTCGGGCCATCTCGATCTCCGCCAGGCTAGCGCCCAGCACATGCTCGCCCAGTACTGACGCCGAAGCCTGGCCAAGGGCGCAAGCCTTAACATCCTGGGCGAAGTCGGCGACCCGGTCGCCCTCGACGACCACGTCGACCGTCACGCGGCTCCCGCAGAGCTTGGCGATTTTCTCGGAGCTGGCGTCCGGCGCAGGCAACCGGCCGGCGCGCGGCATGTTGGCCGCCAGCTTCAGGAGTTTCGCCGAGTAGAGGTCGTCGATCATGAGTCAGATGTAGGCTTGCCGCCCTGCGCATGCCACACGGCCTCGGCGCGTTCCTTCAGCGCCGCGTCCATCGCCTCGAAGCCGCGATAGATCTTGCGGCCCATTCGCTTGCCGACCGAAGGACCCATCAGCCCGCCGAATATCTCGCCATTCGAGAAGATGCAGGCCGCCTCATCCAGCACCTCGATCTCCAGGAAACGCGTGGTGGAGATCAGGCCGCCCATCATCTTCAGGCGCCAATGAATCTGGTCATTGGGCACCCACTCCAGGATGACCGGATGGATCACGGTCGGCGGCTCGTCGCCGATCACCATCGTCAGGTCGAGCTGGTTACCGATGCGAATCTGGCCCGCCGCCTGAACATAGAGCGGGTTCCACTCCGCCCAATGCTCGACGTCGTAGAGGATGTCCCAGATCACGTCCGCCGGCGCCTGGATGCCGACGCGGTGCTCGATGCGCAGGCCACTGGGCCCCGCAGGCGCCGGCGTCTTGAACGTGAACCCCTTGTTCGGGGTGAACATGTTGGTTTTGGAGTTCTTGCCGCCCAGCATCACACAGCGTCCTTGATCCGCCAGGTCGCTCCCGTCGGACCATCCATCACTTCGACATTCAACGCGGTCAGCTCGTCACGGATGCGGTCGGCGGCGGCCCAATCCTTGGAAGCGCGCGCTTCGACCCGCTGGGCGATGAGGCTGTCGACCTTCTCGCGCAGGTTCTCATCCACCCCGCCCTGGAACCATTCTTCCGGGTCAGCCGTCAGGAAGCCCAGCAGATTGGCGGAATCCAGCAGCAGCTGACGGCCGTGCAGGACCTCAGCTTCCGACTGCTTGCGGATCGCCAGACGGACTTGGTCCGACAGCTCGAACAGGGCCGCGAAGGCGGCAGGGGTGTTCAGGTCGTCTTCCAACGCCGCCATGAAGCGGTCTGCGGGACGGGTGGTGCGCCAATCGTCAGCCGAGGCCTCCGGAACACCGCCATGCGAGGCGAGGAAGCGGTTGGCGTCCTGCAGGGCCCCATAGATCCGGTCCAGCGCCTTGCGCGACTGGTCGATCAGTTCGCCGGTCCATTCCAGGGGCGCGCGATAGTGACCGACCAGCAGGGCCCAGCGCAGAGCCTCGCCCGGCGCCTGGGCGATCAGCTCGTGGACCAGGGCGACGTTGCCGACGCTCTTGGACATCTTCTCGGCGCCCATGTTCAGGAAGCCGTTGTGCATCCAGTACTTGGCGTAGCCGACGCTGTGGTCGTGGCCGGCGCACAGGCCCTGGGCCATCTCATTCTCATGGTGCGGGAACAGCAGGTCGATGCCGCCGCCATGGATGTCGATCGGCAGGCCCAGGCTCTGCTCGATCATCGCCGAGCACTCGATGTGCCAGCCCGGCCGGCCGGCGCCCCAAGGGCTGTCCCAGACCGGCTCGCCCTCTTTGGAAGGCTTCCAGAGCACGAAGTCGGCGGGGTGTTGCTTATAGGGCGCGACATCGACGCGGGCGCCGGCGATCATGTCGTCCATCGGCTGGCGCGACAGTTTGCCATAGTCGGCATAGGCCTGGGTATTGAACAGGACGTGGCCTTCGGCGGCATAGGCGGCGTTATTGCTCACCAGACGGCCGATCATCGCGATGATCGCATCCATGGTCTGGGTGGCGCGCGGCTGATGGGTCGGAGCCAGCGCGCCGAGCGTGGCCATGTCGGCGTTGTAGATCGAGAGATAGCGGTCGGTGATCGTGTCGATCGGCACGCCCTCGGCCACGGCCTTGGCGTTGATCTTGTCGTCCACGTCGGTGACGTTGGCCGCGTAGATCACTGATTTTTCACCGTAAATGTGCCGCAGAACGCGGAACAGCACGTCGAAAACCACCACCGGCCTGGCGTTGCCGATATGAGCGTAGTTGTAGACCGTCGGCCCGCAGACATACATCGTCACCCGCGCCGGATCGGTGGGAACGAAGGGGCGCTTCTCGCGCGCCATGGTGTCGTAAAGGGTCAGGGCCATCGGGTTCTTTATGAAAACTGCGCCATGCTTATAGAAAACTGACGCTGGGTAACGGTTGCCGTCAAAGGTGTTGGCCCCATATACATTCGGTCTGGCTTGGAGGCCACGGTTCCGTCCGTGGATCAGCTCGACCAGACCAAGGGGTGGCACGCGTCATTTCCGGGACCCTCGTCCCGGCGCAACTCAGGCCCCGGAAAGAACCGCTCAATCATGGACGCTCCGAGTCGCGACCGAACCCTGATCGGCACGCCCGGTCTTGATCTTGAAGCCGTGAAGCGCCCATCGCGCGAAGAGGCTATGGAAGCTGTGCGCACGCTGATCGCGTGGGCCGGCGACGATCCCCGCCGCGAAGGCGTGATCGACACCCCCAAGCGCGTTGTCGACGCCTATGGCGAGTGGTTCGAGGGCTACAAGCTCGATCCGGCCAAGGAACTCTCGCGCACCTTCGAAGACGTGCAGGGCTATGACGACATCGTCATGCTGCGCGAGATCGAGGTGGAGAGCCACTGCGAACACCACATGGCGCCGTTCCTGGGCAAGGCCTACGTCGCCTACATGCCGACCAACCGCGTCGTCGGCATCTCCAAGCTGGCCAAGGTCGTCGAGATCTACGCCCGCCGCCTCCAGACCCAGGAGACGATGACCCAGCAGATCGCCGACGCCATCACCGACAGCCTGCGCCCGGCCGGCGTGGCCGTCCTGATCGACGCCGCGCACCAGTGCATGACCACCCGCGGCGTCCACCACCGCCACGTCACCACCATCACCACGCAGTTCACCGGCGTGTTCAAGACCGACGCGACCCTGCGTCAGCGGTTCCTGGACTTCGTGAACAAGCGCTAATCGACCTGTCGCGTCAGGCCCTCTTCGGAGGGCCTGACAGCAGACCGGCTGCGACCGCCGGGCGCCCGCTCGGGCCGGTGGACCAGGGTCACCAGGACGAAGCTCAGCATCATCAGCAGATACCAAGACCCCAGCTTGGCCATGGGCACCAGGCTCCAGCCGTTCTTCTGGCTCGGATAGACCCAGGCGGCGGTGAAGGTGCCGACGTTCTCGGCGATCCAGATGAACAGGGCGACCAGTAGGAAGCCGAGCAGCATCGGCATCCGGCGCACCGTCCGGTCCGGCGTGAACTGGAACCAGGCCCGGCCGAACAGCACCACCGACAGGGCGTAGAGCCCCCAGCGGATATCTGGCAGATAGTGGTGGGTGAAGAAGTTGAGATAGGCCAGCACCGCCAACACCCACGGCCCCCAGAGCGGCGGATAGTTCTCGAACCTGATCTCGAAAAGCCGGATCGCGCGGGCCATGTAGGAGCCGACGCAGGCGTACATGAACCCCGAGAACAGCGGCACGCCGCCGATCCGCAGGATGTTGTCCTCTGGATAGGCCCAGGAACCATGCGCGGTCTTGAAGATCTCCATGGCGGTGCCGACCACGTGGAAGATCAGGATGACCAGCGCCTCCTCCATCCGCTCCAGCTTGGTCGCCAGCAGCAGCCCCTGGATCAGAACCGCCGCCAGCACCAGGAAGTCGTAGCGCGCGATCACCGGATCGGCCGGCCAGAAGAAGTGGGTGAGGATCAGCAGCGCCAGCATCGCGCCACCGAACAGGCAGGCCCAGGCCTGTTTCAGACCGAACAGCAGGAACTCGTAGGCATAGCCACGCCAACGCCCGCGCTCGGCCCATGGCCGGGCGAAGGCGTCGAACCGCGCCACCTGGTTCTTGATCTTGTCCTTCAAACTCATGGCGCGGAGGCTAGCGCGAGCCCCCGTCGACGCGCCATATGCGCATTATGACGCAAGCGAGCTTTCCCACCGCCCCGACCAAGGACGCGCTAGAGCGCGGCGAGGTCCTGTCCCCCCGGTTCGATGCGAACGGCTTGATGCCGGTCATCACCACCCACGCCGAGAACGGGGAGGTGCTGATGTTGGGCTACATGAACGCCGAGGCGCTCGCCCGGACTCTCGAACTGGGCGAAGTCGTATACTTCAGCCGCTCCCGCAATGAGATCTGGCACAAGGGCGCGACCAGCGGCCAAATCCAGAAGATCGTCGAGATGCGCGTCGACTGCGATCAGGACTGCATCCTGGTGAAGGTGCTGCCGCAGGGCGACGGCGGCGCCTGCCACGTCGGCTTCCGCTCGTGCTTCTACCGGGTG
>NZ_JAURWM010000308.1 GCF_030654915.1 Phenylobacterium sp.
GTGGAGCGTGATCGCGACTATCGGGCGTCCGACGCGATCCTGGCCATTGGATCGTCGACCGGCGGGGTCGAGGCCCTGATGACCATCCTGTCGCACTTCCCCGACAGCTGCCCGCCGACCGTCATCACCCAGCACATGCCGGCGACCTTCACCAAGAGCTTCGCCGCGCGGCTCGACAAGATCTCCGGCGCTCATGTCACCGAGGCCAGGGATGGCGATCGCCTGCAGGCCGGCCACGTCTATATCGCGCCCGGCGGCGATGCGCATATGGAAGTCACCTCGTCCTCGCACCCGGTCATCCGGCTGCGCCAGGGCGAACCGATCAACGGCCACCGCCCCTCCGTCGACGCGCTGTTTGAGTCCGTCGCCAAGCTGAATCGTCCCGCCGTCGGCGCCATTCTGACCGGCATGGGCCGGGACGGCGCGGCCGGTCTAATGTCCATGAAGAAGGCTGGAGCCCGCACCTTGGGCCAAGATGAATCATCCTGTGTCGTCTATGGAATGCCCCGCATCGCGTTCGAGATAGGCGCCGTCGAGAGGCAAGTCGGCCTCTCCCGTATGGGACCGTCAATCTTGAACCTTTGCGCCTTTGCAGACACCCATAGGAGCGCCTGATGCCCACCGCCCTCAGCATCAAGACCCTCATCGTTGACGATCAGCAGACGATGCGCTCGCTGATCCGCACCAGCCTGCACGCGCTGGGCATCACCCAGACCCGCGAAGCTCCCGATGGCGAAGAGGGCCTGCGCTCGCTCATCTCGGCGCCCTGCAACCTGGTGATCACCGACTTCAACATGCCCAAGCTCGACGGGCTCGGCCTGCTGCGCGCCATTCGGGCGCATGGCCCGACCTCCAAGACCGCGGTTATCATGTTGACCGGCCGGGCCGACCGCGAACTGGTGCAACGCGCCGTGCAGTTCGGGGTCAACAACTATCTGGTCAAACCGTTCACCACCCAGACTCTCAAAGAGAAAATCGAAGCGGTGTTTGGCCCACTCACATGATCGTTGAAAACGTCTCCGGGCGGCCTGGCACGCGCATTCATGTCGTGCAGGGCGAGCATCACATTTCCGACGACCCCGATGTGATGCTGACCACGATCCTCGGATCATGCGTGGCCGTCTGCATGCGCGATCCCAAGTCCGGGCTAGGCGGCATGAACCACTTCCTGCTGCCCGAAGGCCGCGCGGAAGGGTTGGACGAAGGTCGGCGCTACGGCGCCTACGCCATGGAACTGCTGATCAACGAATTGCTGCGCTCAGGCGCGCGTCGGGACCGGCTGGAGGCCAAGCTGTTTGGCGGCGCACGGATGTTCGGCGGCCTCAGCGACGTTGGAGCCTCCAACGCCGCCTTCGCTGAGAAATTCCTTCGAGATGAAGGAATTCCGGTCGTCGGATCGAGCCTCGGCGGACTGTCGGCCCGGCGGGTTCAGTACTGGCCGACCACTGGGCGCGCCCAACAACGAACCGTGACTGATAACGCGGAGCTAACGCGTTTGCGCGATCCTGTGGTGCGGACCCCCGCCCCGACGCCGGACGCGGGGTCTGTGGAGCTGTTTTGATGAGCCGATCCACCGCCGTTCAGACCCCCGAGGTCCTGTCCTCCATCGCCCTGGAGTTGGAGCATGCAGGAGAGCTCTGCGACCGGCTGGAAACTCTGGTCACCCAGCTCGTGCGCGCCAGCCGCGGGGAGCCGCTGGCCATCGCGCTGCATGAGGCCCAGACCCTGGACGTGCTGACCCAGCACCTGGCGGCCCTGGCCACCTTTACTCGCCGGTTGGCGATGCAGGCCGAGAGCGGCGACTATGATCTCTCCGACGCGGTCGCCAGCGTGACGCTCGGCGACCTCGCCGACCGCCTCGCCCGCGTCACCCGCGAAGGTCCGGCGCGCCAGGACGCCGGCGCGGGCGACCTGGACCTCTTCTAGGCTTCGACGGCATGGCCCTGGACCCCAAGATCAGGATTAATCTGGACCGCTCCAGGGTCTTGCTGATCGACGACAACCCGCAGGCGCTCGAAGCCCTGAACTCGATGTTCCGAGGGTTCGGGGTCCGCAAGCAGTTCAAGTGCAGCTCTGGGCCCGAGGCGATGCATGTCGTCAAGACCCAGGAACTCGACCTGATCGTCATCGATAGCTCGATGCCTGACATGGACGGCTACGACTTCGTCCGCTGGTTGCGCCGCGACGCGCCCGACATCTCGAAATTCACACCGGTCATCATGCTAACCGGCCACGCCGCGCGCACCATGGTCGAAAAGAGCCGCGACTCCGGCGCGAACTTCGTCGTCTCCAAGCCCTTCACCCCCGAAGTCCTGCTGCAGCGGGTTTTCTGGGTGGCCAAGGACGAACGCCAGATGGTGATCGCCGAGGGCTATGTCGGTCCTGACCGCCGCTTCAAGAACATGGGCCCGCCGCTGGGGATGAAGGGACGTCGGAACGACGACCTCTCAACCCATGTCGGCGCGGCCACCGCCCCAAACCTCGATCAGTCTGACATCGACATGCTGATGAAACCCGCAAAGGTGCAGCTGTGAGCGAAGCCGAATTCGTCAAGGTCAAGTACCGCCTCAGCGAGCAGGTGGCCGAACCCGGCGGCATGACCGCGGGCTTGGCCAGCGAGCGCGCCCAGCGCGAACTGGCGGCCCACGCCGGCGACGCCATGAAGTCGCTGGGCAACATGATCGGCCGGCTTGAGGCCATGTGCCGTGAAAAGACCGCGTCGCTGGACGCCGTCTACGAAGAAGGCTCGACCATCCTTGATATCGCCGGGGTGTTCGACAAGCGCGTGCTTTGCGACGCCTGCTACAGCCTCTGCGAACTGGTGGATCGTCAGCGTACGCACAACCGCGCCGACTGGGCCTCGATCAGCGTTCACGTCAGCGCCATGCGCCTACTCTGGAGCAAGGACGGCCAAGATCCGGCTTCTATGAAGTCGGTGGTCGACGGGCTGTGGGCGATCACCGACCGCCTCAATCCCTGACCGTCCGCCTCAGGTCCCGGCTTCGGGCCGGGCGTAGCGCTGACTGATTTGACGCAGACCGGCCAGGATCGCCTGGGTTCCGGCGGCGTCGGCCGCGCCCTCGGTTTGCAACAGCAGACGGAATGCCCGCAGGTGGACGGCCACGGCGTTGGCGTCCCACCGCTGCTGGCCCTTCAGATAGTCCAGTAGATCCGACAAGCTGATCAAGGCGGTGTCCACCGCCCCAAGCCCGCAGGTGCTCGGCACGCCAATTGACTTGGAAACCACCGTATAGAGCTCGGCCAGCAGATCGGCCTGGAACACTCCGCCGGCGCGCCCAGCGATAGCCTCAGCCTCCTCCAGCACGGCTTTCAGCTCCACCAAGCAGTCCTTGCGCAGGCTCAGCAAGCCGGCGCCGGCCCGCTGAACGGCCTCCGCCACCGGCAGACCGCCGGGTGTTCTCAAGAGCTTGGCCAGTCGCACTGGCGGGGTGTGGATTTTGACGCTCATAGTTCCACCCGTCGGGTTTTCATGAGGCTGTCGATGACCTCCTGATCCATGTTTGGGTCTTCGGCCGCGCCAATCTCGCCATGCAGATCGTCTCGGCGGCGTCCGGCCATTCCGGCCGGCACCCCCTCGTTCTTGAAGCGGCGATCGGGGCCCATATAGGTGTCGCACTCCACGAACCGCCGGCCTTCCTTGGCGATCCACAGGATGCGCTCCAGGACGGCGATGGGGGTCAGGGGCTTGGCCATGACGAAGTGAGCGCCACAGTCGCGCGCTCGCGCCACGGCGTTGCTGGGGGTGTGGCCGGCGATCAACAGGACCGGCGCGAAGCAGTTGGGTTCGATCCGGCTGCGACGCAGCCACTCGACGAAGTCATAGCCCTCGCCGCCGGCGCCCATCGCATCGCAGATGATCAGGTCGACTTCGATCTTGGCGATGGCGTCCTTGGCCTCGGCGACGGTCTCGCAGCGGTGCAGGGTCCTGGCGCCGAATCCGATCAGGATCTGCACGAGGATGCTCATCCCCATCGGAGACTCTTCGAGCAATAGAATAGAGGCGCGCTCGAGATTGAAGCGGGCTCGAGATTCTGGATTCAGCCCCATACGCTTCCCGACAACGTCACGATGCGAAAGCCTAACGTCGGCGCGGTTAATAAGAGTTTCCTACCCTACCGCCTGCGGCGAACGGGCGCGGCCTCACGGCGTCAGGTAGATCGGATTTCCAAGCAGGATGAGCTTGCCGTCCGCACCGCGAACGTCGATCCGAAGCCAACGGCGCGCGCCGTCGGCGGTCAGGTCGAACGACACCGTTTGATCGGCGCCGGTGAGCTTGGCGCCTGGCGAAGATGCCAGCTTGGCGCCGTCGCCGGCCAGCGAGATCGAACCGCCCGACGCCCCCACGACATGGACGTCCACCCGGATCTTCGTTCCAACCGGCGCCGATAGGGCGTCGCCCATCTGCGCGGTGGCCCCATCAGCGATGGCGCGCACATCGAGCAAGCGATCGCGCGTCCCGGCGATGTCGAGGAAGACATGCCCCTGGCCGATGGCCGTCAGGATCGCCGCCTGACTCAGTTGGCCAGCACGCACAACCGTGGTCGGAACGCCGATAGCCGGCGCCTTGTCCGGGTGGAGGGTGGCGTCATGGTTGTCGGACCCGCCGACGGCGGTGATGCGACGGCCCTCGTTAAGACGCTGCTCCCAGAACCCGATGCTCGACAGCGGGCCTTCGACATTGCCGCCGTTCACCGCCTCGATCGCCTGGATGCGGCCGTAGTCGGTATCGGGCGCCGTCCACCCGCAACCCATGCAAAACTCGCCCGAGGGCAGGCCCGGATGATTGATCGAGATCATCCCGCCGGTCGCCTCGACCTGCCGCAGGATGTCCGCCATTTTCGGCGCGTGCGGACCGCCAAGCTGGAAGTCCACGAAGGCCGTGGGGCCGAACAGGTTGGCGTGACCGTAGAAGGTGGTGATCTCACGTCCCGGGATGATCAGCAGGTCGTCGAAATAGGGAGCCAACTCGCGCAGCGCCCCGAAATGCGAGGTGGCGTTGTGGTCGGTCACCGCCACGAAATCGAGGCCGCGCGCGGTCGCCGCCTCCAGCGTCTTGTAGGTCGGGCACGGAACCTTGGCGCCCTTGCGCGACAGGCAGGAGCCGTCGCTGTGGCCGGTGTGCATATGCAGGTCGCCGCGCCACCAACGCTCCTCGCTCGCCAGGGGCTGGTCATTGAAGCCCACAGCCGCCGCGCCCTTCCGATCGAACCAGATCTTGGCCGTGTAGTCGGCGCGGCTGTCCTTGCGAATATTCGGCGCGCCCAGCACCAGCTTCCAGACGCCGGGCTTCAGCGGGCCGGCCAGATAGGATGGCGTGGCGTCGGATTCGGCGAGCGTGAAGCTGCTCTTATTGCCGCCGCTCCAGCCTCGGAACCGCTCGGGATCACGTAGGCCAAGGTCGATCACCGAGCGCTGCTCGCGGCCCGTGTAGGCGAACTCGACGGTGATCCGGTCCACGCCCGGCGGCGCCTTGAACGGAACCTCCGTATAGGTCTCATGCGCCGCGCGTGTCAGCGTTCCGGTGAGGATCACATCGGGCGCGCGGACAGGGCCCGCGTGCGCGACCGCCGCCTCGAGGAAGAGCGCCAGTGCGACCAGGGCGATAGACGCCGCCCGGGCGCGCAGACCTTGCTGAAGGGGCCATGCCATCAGCAACGGTATAGCACGGCTATCCGAAGCGGACGGCCAAGCTCGGGCGGGCCTACCTGCGAAATGCCACGCAGATAAGGCCGATAACACGACCGATCGTGCGTTTTCCCATTGCCGCGACCGACCGCCGCCCCTACTTGCCAACAACAATCAATTAGGACGGGAGACGACTATGGGAACGAGCCTGCAACTGCGCTCACTGGTTAAGGCGAGCGGCGAACTGGAACTGTCGCTGGTGTCCGTACCGATCCCCGTGCCGGCGGCCGACGAGGTCGTGGTGCGGATCGAAGGCGCGCCGATCAATCCGTCGGACCTTGGCCTGCTGCTCGGTCCGGCTGACATCGCCAACGCCAAGGTGACCGGCTCGGGCGCCGACACCGTCGTCACCGCGCCCATCCCGCCGCATTTCATGCGCGCCATGGCCGCCCGCGTCGACGACTCGATGCCGGTCGGCAACGAAGGCGCTGGCGTGGTCATCGCCGCGGGCGCATCGCCGGAAGCCCAGGCCCTGATGGGCAAGACCGTCGCCATCCTGGGCGGCGCCACCTACGCCCAGCACCGCAGCGCCAAGGCCGCCGACGTGCTGTTGCTGCCCGAAGGCGCCACCGCGGCTGACGGCGCTTCGTGCTTCGTCAATCCGCTGACCGCGCTCAGCATGGTCGAGGTCATGCGCCGTGAAGGCCACACCGCCCTGATCCACACCGCCGCGGCGTCGAACCTGGGCCAGATGCTGAACAAGATCTGCCTCGCCGACGGCGTGGCCCTGGTGAACATCGTCCGCAACCAGGAGCAGGCCGACCTGCTGCGCGGCATCGGCGCCAAGTACGTGGTCGATTCCACCGCCCCCGACTTCATCGAGGCCCTGACCAACGCGATCGACGAGACCGGCGCGACCCTGGCCTTCGACGCCATCGGCGGCGGCAAGCTGGCCTCGCAGATCCTGTCGGCCATGGAAGTCGCGGCCAATCGCAAGGCCACTGTCTACAGCCGCTACGGCTCCTCGACCTACAAGCAGGTCTATATCTATGGCGGCCTCGACACTCGCCCCACCGAACTGGCCCGCAATTTCGGCCTGTCCTGGGGCGTCAACGGCTGGCTGCTCACACCCTTCCTGGTGAAGATCGGCGCCGATGCGGCCAAGCTGCGCGCGCGCGTCGCGGCTGAACTGAAGACCACCTTCGCCAGCCACTACACCGCGGAAATCTCGCTGGCCGAGGCGCTGCAGCCCGATGTGATCGCCGCCTACAACAAACGCGCGACGGGCGAAAAGTACCTGATCAACCCGAACAAGGGCGTCTAGGGCGCAGAAAAAATGCTGCACCCAGGCCTTGCAGCATGGGTGCAGCATAAACTGCGGTAAGTCGCTGTTTTGGAAAGACTCCCCACCCGCTCGTCATCACCAGGCGCTGGTCCCGGTGATCCATAGACGCCGACGACGGTGTCTATGGATGGCCGACACGAGAGGTCGGCCATGACGAATATGGCGGGGCGGCGCTAGATCACTTCTCGTTCGTGAAGATCACCGTGCCGGACGAGGCGAACATGCCGCCAACGCCGTGGCAGACGCTGATCTTCGCGCCTTCCACCTGGGCCGGCGCGATCCCACGCAGCTGCCGCACGCTCTCCTGCAGGGCGTACATGCCGTACATCCCCGAGTGCATGTAGGAGAGGCCGCCGCCGTTGGTGTTCATAGGCAGCTTGCCGCCGATGGCGGTGTTGCGCTCCCTGATGAAGTCCTTGGCTTCGCCCGGCTTCACGAAGCCGAGGTCTTCCAGGCCGTAGAGCGGCAGGTGGGCGAAGGCGTCGTAGATCATCAGGTGATCGACGTCGGAGTGCTTGATGCCCGCCTCGTCGAACGCCTTCTTGCCGGAGATCCTGAACGCGGTGGACGAGTTGAAATCGTACATCTGCGAGACCATCGGGGTCTCCACGCTCTCGCCGGTGCCCATCACGTAGACCGGCTTGTTCGGGAAGTCCTTGGCCCGGTCGGCGCTGGTCAGGATCAGCGCGCCGCCGCCGTCGGTCACCAGGCAGCACATCAGCATGCGGTACGGCCAGGCGATCATCGGCGAGTTCAACACATCATCGACGGTGATCGGGTCTTTGAAGCTGGCCCGCGGATTCTTGGCGGCCCATTCGCGCTGGACCACCGAGACCATCGCCAAGTCTTCCTCGGTGACGCCATAGGTCTTCATGTAGCGAAGCACCGGCACGGTGAACATGGTGGGCGGCCCCACCGGTCCGAACGGCATCTCGAACTGGCCCATCAAGCTGGACGGCGCGCGGGCGAAGCCGCCGGCGCCGACGCGGCTGCGGCCCGACTCACCATGGGTGATGAGGATCGTCTTGGCATGGCCGGCCGCGATGGCCGCCGCCGCATGGCGGACGTGCAGCATGAACGAGCAGCCGCCAACCGACGTCCCGTCCGCGTAGGTCGGCTTGATGCCGAGATAGTGGGCGAGCTCGACCGGGCTGATGCCCGCAGTGGCGACGCCGTCGATGTCGGCCGGCGTGAGACCCGCGTCAGCCATCGCGTTAAGCGCGGCGTCAGCGTGGAGGCCGATCACGGAAACGTCCGGAATCTTGCCCATCTTCGTGGTTTCCGCGGCCCCGACGACCGCGACTGAATTCTGCTTCATGGATCTCGCCTCAGCCCTTGGCCGGTTGGAACAGCGGCAGCGAAATCGTGTCGCTCACCTTCTCGAAAACGACCTCGAGCGGCATGTCGAGGACCAGGGCTTCGGGGGTCTGCGGGCAGTTGATGATATTGGTCATCATCCGCGGACCCTCTTCCAACTGCACGACGGCGATGGAGTGCGGCTCGGTCCCCATGTCGGGGCGCGGGCGATGGTTGATCACA
This sequence comes from Phenylobacterium sp., assembly GCF_030654915.1. Classification (GTDB taxonomy): domain Bacteria; phylum Pseudomonadota; class Alphaproteobacteria; order Caulobacterales; family Caulobacteraceae; genus Phenylobacterium. The sequence continues at coordinate 8,531 of NZ_JAURWM010000308.1, forward strand.
TAGGAGTACAGGGTGGCGCGGCCGCTGGCCTTGAACACCTCGACGTCGCGCGAGCCGGTCTTCGGATCGAACGGACGCGGCGGGAAATAGGCTTCGCCAGTGGCCTTGTTGCGTTGCAGGAGCAGTTCGCCGTTGCGAGCCCCATCCCAGAAATGCTGGGTCTCCGGCGTGGGTTCGGGCAATATTCTCGCCATCTGAAAATTCGTCCCCAATCAAAAAATTCGAGTTTTGCAATTGGCCCACTGAATCGAGTGGGCGGCGCAGCAAACCCGACCGGGAC
>NZ_JAURWM010000310.1 GCF_030654915.1 Phenylobacterium sp.
GATGATGTGGGTGATCCGCTCGCGCATCTCGCGCGCGGCCTTGTTGGTGAAGGTGACGACCAGCAGTTCCCACGGCTTGGCCCGGCCGGTGGCCAGGATGTGGGCCAGCCGGGTGGTGAGCACGCGGGTCTTGCCGGTGCCCGCGCCCGCCAAAACCAGGACCGGTCCCTCGGTCGCCTCGACCGCGGCGCGTTGTTCGGGGTTCAGACCCTCGAGATAGTCGGGACCGCGCACGCGCGCGAGATCGCTGACGCGGGCGGCGGGGAGGGCGTTGTCGAACGATTCAGGCACTGACATTGGAACATATGTAGCACAAACGCGGCGGGGCTTAAGACCGGAACCGCGTCGGGGGCGGTTCGTTCTTCTGGCGACCTTGACGGTGATAGGAGGCGCGTATGGCCGAAAATCGCGGGAGCGGGGCGACGCCTTGGCTGGCCTTCCTGGTCGGCGGCCTGATCGTCGCCCTCGCGGTGCTGGGCTACTTCCTCTATTCCGGCGCCGGGGCGGTCGAGCAGAGGCTGCCCGCCAGCATCGATGTCGATATCAACGTGCCGAAGGTCCCGCCCATCCCAGATGCGCCGAGGTTGCCTGACGCCCCCATTCCGGTTCCGAAATAGGCGATGAGCGATCGAGATCCCCGGCCCAGGAGGCCTATTCCGCTGTTGCTCTGGGCCCTGCTGGGCTTTGTCGTGGTGTTGGGCTTCATGTTCACTCTGCGCGTACTGAACCCGCCGGGGGCGGGCGTCATGCCCCAGGGCTATGTGATCGCGCCGGACGCAAAGCCCGCGCCCTAGCGCCGGGCATGCAGCAGGGCGGCGACCCGGCAGGCCGAGGCCAGGGGCCGCTCGCCACGGCCTTCGTCGATCTGGGCGATCAGGCCTGCGAGGCTGACGCCCCGCGCCAGGGCCATTTCGTCGAGCACCGCCCAGAACTCGGATTCCAGCGCCATCGAGGTGGCGTGGCCCGAGAGCAGGATGGAGCGTTTGCGCAGCCGTGGCATGAGTTCCCTTGTGGCCCAGGCGCCACGTCGCGGCAAACTGTTCAATCGTCGGCGTTCCGATGATGACACGGCGCTTGCCAAAAGATGACACTGGCGTCACGTTCCAATCCGAACGCTGTTTGCCTGAGGCTGCTTTTTATGGCCATGACCGCCGACGCTCTCGACGCTCCGATGCGTCGCCAATCCAGCCCGGTCGCTGGCCCCACGCCATTGCCTAAGCCTAAGCTTTATTGGGGCGCCGCCTTGAAGGCGCTGCAGCGACTGCTGAACGACAAGGAAGACACCGGCCAGGTCTTCGAGATCATGCGGGCGCTGAACGGCACGGCGACGGCTGACGGCTATCAGCGGCTGCTGACCACGGTCCAGGGCGGCCGCATCGCCTATGAGCGCGAGGAACTGGCGCAGCGGCTGATGGACGACGCCTGGCTGGACTCGTTCAAGGACGGCAGCGTCGGCGCGATCTATCGCGAGTTCGTGCGCACCGAGCAGCTTTCGGCCGAGGGGCTGGCCGAGGTCAGCCGGATCGACGGCAACGACATCGACATCCAGCATCCCTACGCCTGGTTCGGCCGCCGGACCCGCGACGTCCACGACATTTGGCACATCCTGTCGGGCTATCACCGCGACGGGTTGGGCGAGGCGTGCCTGGTGGCGTTCTCCTACGCCCAGACCAAGGGTTTGGGCTGGGCGCTGATCGCGGTCGGCGCGACCCTGCGTTCGCGTGGCGGCGAGTATCCGACCGGCAAGGCGATCTGGCAGGGCTACAAGCGCGGCAAGGCCGCCGCGTGGCTGCTGGGCGAGGACTACGACCGGCTGCTGAACGAACCGCTGGAGGTCGCTCGCCAGCGCCTGCGGATCACGCCGCCGACGATTTACGATTCCATCCCGGCCGAGGTGCGCGACGGAGCCGTGCCGAGCCGGATGTAAAGGAACTTCGCGCGCGCCAAATCCGGGGGGAAAAGGTCGCGCGAATGGCGCAGTGTTGCGCCAGGCGGGTGGGGGAGTGTCGAGCCTCCTCCACCCATCGCCGTTTTCAGGGCGCCGTCAGGTCTCGCGCTTGGCGCCGTCGAGGGCGCTGCGCGCCTTGTCGGCCTGCGCCTTCGCCGACGTCTTCTCAGCTTTTGACCGGCCGAATTTCACGCGGTTCTGCTTGGCCTGATCGCCGGCGTCCTGGCGGTCCTTGACCTTCCTGGCCTTGTTGAGATTGACGACATTGCTCATGAGCCGATCTTAGCTCTTGGCGATGAAGCGTTGGAAGCCCGCGCGCGCCTGGACGCGATCCAGATAGGTGCGGAAGACCGGCCGCTCCGGCAGCAGCGGCAAGATGTTCAGGCCCCAGTGGATGGCGCTGGCCAGGCTGACATCGGCGGCGGTGAACTGATCGCCGGCCGCGTAGTCATAGTCGGTCAGGGCGTTTTCGACGTGCCGGACCATGTCGTCGAAGAGCCCAAACGACACGCCGATGCTCGGGTACCGCCAGCCCTGCGACTTGGCGACGAAGCAGGGGTCGATCACCGCGTCCACATAGACCAGCCAGCTAAGGTAGGGGCCACGGCGCGGATCGCCGACCGGCGGGGCGAGCCTGGCCTTCGGATAGGTGTCGGCCAGATAAGCGGCGATCGCGGCGCGTTCGGTGATCGTCACCCCGTCGTGGACGATGGCGGGCACCTTCTTGTGCGGCTGGATGGCGCGATAGCTCTCCGGCGCTCCCCCCTCGGCCCGGATGTCGACGATCTGCATGTCGTAGGGAACTTCGAGTTCCTCCAGCAGCCACAGGGTCGTGGCTGAGCGCGACTGGGGAGCATGGTAGAAGATCAGCATCGCTGGTTCCTTCGTGCTGGGCCCCGGCGCGACCGTATCGGAGTGGCGAGTGAGAGCAACCTCCGCGAGTTGCGGATTTCTCGACATCTTCTCCAGAATGAGGCACGCAGGAAGTGCTCAGATCGGGGAAAGCCTTGGCGATTGAGTTGCTTAGATGGGCGAGGGGCCGCATTCGAAGCTGGCCGAGCTTGGCGCTGCCCGCCTTGATCGTGGTCGCCGGGCTGATCATGACCGTCGCCGGCGGCTATCAGATCGAGCAGGGGCGGCAGGCGCGCGAGCAGATGAGGTTCGACGGCGTCGTCGACCAGGCCAACGACGCGGTGGCCGGGCGGCTGGAAACCTACATCGCGGTGCTGCGGGCCGGGGCGGGCCTGTTCGCGGCCAGCCAGGATGTCAGCCTCACCGAATTTCGAGCTTTCGCCGAGCGGGTGGAACTGACCCGCCGCTATCTGGGCGTCCAGGGCATCGGCTACTCGGCACGGGTTTTACCCGGGGAGGCCGATGCGCTGGTCGCTCGGATGCATGCCGAGGGGGAGAGCGAATTCAAACTTCAGGACCCGAACGGCGAGGTCCACGCGATCATCTACCTGGAGCCGGCGGAACTGCGGGAGGCGGTGGTGGCGCCGGGCTTCAACATGCATCGCTTTCCAGTGCGCCGCGAAGCGATGGACCGGGCGCGGGACACCGGGTTGCCGGCGTTGTCGGGCAAGGTGGAGGTGGTCCAGGAAGTCGCCCAGGACAAGCAGGCCGGCTTCCTGATCTATGAACCCGTGTACCGGGGCGGGACCGTGCCGGAGACGCTGGCCGAGCGCCGCGAGACGCTGCAGGGCTTCGTCTATACGCCGTTCCGCGCCGGCGACCTGCTGAAGAGCGTGTTGCCGTCGGCCGGGCGAGCCGGTCTCGCTTATGCGGTCTATGACGGCGAGCCGAGCGCGGAGACCTTGCTCTACCACTCGTCGGGGAGTTTCGCCGGTGGCAGCAGTCTGGCGGCGACCCGCACGCTGGACATCGCCGGCCGCACCTGGACCATCCTCTATCATGCGCGCGAGGGCTATGAGCGCGGCTCCGACGCCGGTTTGACCTGGGTGTTTCTAGGAACGGGGACCCTGGTGAGCCTGCTGATCGGTTTCATCACCTGGCGGCAGGTCAGCGCGCGGCTTGCGGCGGAGCGGGAGATCGTCGCCCGGATCGCCGCCGAGGCGCACCAGAAGCTGCTGCTCGACGAACTGAACCACCGGGTCAAGAACACCCTGGCCACGGTGCAGTCCATCGCCGCCCAAAGCCTGAGACACGGGGCAGATGTGAGCAGCGTGCGCGACAGTTTCGAGGCGCGGCTGATCGCGCTGTCCCAGGCGCATAACCTGCTGACCCGGGACAACTGGCGCGGCGCCAGCCTGGCGGAGTTGGTGAAGACGGAGCTGGTCCCCTACGGAGGCGCCAATGGCGAGCGTATGAGGATTAGCGGCCAGGAGGTGTGGCTCGCGCCCAGCACGGCGGTGGCCCTGGGCATGGCGTTCCACGAACTGGCCACCAATGCGGTGAAGTACGGCGCGCTCTCGGGACCGGAGGGACGGGTCGATGTCTCGTGGACCGTCACGGACGAACGTCAGCTTCGCATTGTCTGGAGCGAGCAGGGCGGTCCGGTTGTGACCAAGCCCGATCGCCGGGGTTTCGGATCGCGGGTCATCGTCGGGGGCTTGGCGCACCAGTTGGACGGCGTGGTGGACCTGGCGTTCGCCCCGACCGGCGTCGTCTGCACCATCGTTTTCAAGCTGCCGCCGTCCGGCGCGGAGGAGCAGATGCTGCCGCTGGGCTCAGCAGCCTGAAACCCAATCGCGCGCCAGCCGTTTCCTTGCGACCCCCACACAAGGAGACGACATCATGCATCCAGGCATTCGCGAACATATGGAAGTTGTCGGTTCGGACGGTGGTCACGTCGGCCGCGTCGACCATGTGATCGGCCAGGACATCGAACTGGCCAAGCTCGACCTGGGCGGCGGCTTCAAGCACCACCTGATCCCGCTAAGCTGGGTCGACCAGATCGCCGACGAGAAGGTCCACCTGAACCTGACCAAGGACGCGGCCAAGGCGGCCTGGCGCGAGAAACACTAGCCCCCAGCCTCAGATGAAGACGGCCCGGAGTGATCCGGGCCGTTTCTCTAGCTGGGCTCGGCGATCCTCAGCTGAGGATCCAGGGCCGTTCGGTTGAATGTCGATCGGCTCCAGCCGAGCTAGCTGGGCGTCAGGTCGGCCAGCGTCAGGGCCGCGAAGACCGGAATGTCGAGGCCTTCGATGGCGGGCGGACGATCGGCGCGCCACACCGCGCAGACCACGGCGACGGTGATCGCGCCGACCTCGTCCAGGCGGGCCTTGGCGTCGCGGACGGCACCGCCGGTGGAGATCACGTCCTCGATGATCGCCACGCGCTTGCCGCGCAGGTCGCCGCCCTCGACGGCCAGGCAGGTGCCGTAGGTCTTGGCTTCCTTGCGCACGAAGGCGGCGGGACGGCCGTTGAACAGCGACATGGCCGTGGCGATCGGCACGCCGCCGAGCTCGACGCCGGCCAGCACCTCGACCTCGTCGGGCACCAACAGGACCATGGCCTGGGCGACCCGCGCGAGCAGGCGCGGGTCTGCCTCGAACCGGTACTTGTCGAAGTACTCGGTGGCTTGAGCGCCGGAGCGCAGGCGGAAGCTGCCGGTCAGGCGCGCGGCGGCGTCGATATCGGCTGCGAGCTGAGCCCGGGCTTCCGCGCTCACCCTATTTCACCGAGGCGGTGAAGCGTTGAATTCGGGTGCAGGCGTCTTCCAGCACGGCGTTGGAGGTCGCGTAGCTGATGCGGAAGAAGGGCGAGAGGCCGAAGGCCGCGCCGAACACCACCGAGACGCCCTCTTGCTCCAGCAGCGCGACCGCGAAGTCGGCGTCGCTGTTGATGACCTGGCCGCTCTGGGTGGTCTTGCCCAGCAGCTTCTCCATCGACGGATAGACGTAGAAGGCGCCTTCCGGGGTCGGGCACTCGATGCCGTTGGCCTGGTTCAGCATCGAGACCACGAGGTCGCGGCGCTGTTCGAACAGCTTGGCGTTCGGCTTGATGAACTCCTGGGTGCCGTTCAGCGCCTCGACCGCCGCCCATTGCGTGATGGAGGAGGGGTT